>JANWYO010000202.1 GCA_025055215.1 Gemmataceae bacterium | reverse complement strand
TGCACGAATTCGGATGGGCGGTCCATCCGGTGATAGCTTGCGCCCCAGCGCAAGGTTATCCGGCCCGCGGGCGCAAGCTAATAAGAAGTTCGGCGAAGGAGGTTCCAGTGGCGAAGAGGGCGAGGAAGAAGTCCGTCACGGAGACGGCAACGCCGGTTCTTCTCTCGGGTGGCAACCCGCAGATCGCGAAGGGCGACGGCGACACCTGCGTGCAGGCGTATATCGCCGCCATGCCGGGCTGGAAGCGAGATGTCGGCCGCCTGCTGGACGCGGTCATCGTCCGCACCGTCCCGCGGGTGCGCAAGGCCGTGCGGTGGAATACCCCCTTCTACGGCGTGGAGGGCCAGGGCTGGTTCCTCGCCTTCCACTGCATCACGGAATACGTCAAGGTGGCGTTCTTCCGCGGGGCGTCGCTCCAGCCCGTCCCACCGGTCGGCTCCAAGCAGCCGGAGGTGCGGTACCTGCACGTCCACGAGGGTGACCAGGTCGATGAGCTGCTCCTGGCGAGCTGGATCAAGCAAGCATCGGAGTTGCCCGGCGAGGACTGCTTCTGACCCGTGGCGCGACGGGGCACGGACAGCGAACCCGGGGCGGCACCTAACCCAGTGGCACAATTGGTTTCTGGGACTTCATGGTTCAGCGTGCCTCGCCGGCGGCTGAGCTTGAACGTTCGGCAACGGAAGGTGGAGGGTAAGGTGTTCCTCGACCCCCGGCAGTTCGCGTTCGTCGCCGCCCTCGAAGCGCAATGGGAGGCGATCCGCGACGAGTACCTCGCTCTGCCGAGCGACCAGTTCGACCCGTGGGTACAGCGACGGATGCACGGCGGCGGGTGGACGGTCTATGGGCTATACGCGCTCGGCCAGCCGATTCCGGGAGTCTGTGCCTCCTGTCCGACCACGCTGCGGGCACTGGAACAGGTTCCGGGATTGTCGATGGCTGGGTTCTCACGGCTGGCTCCGCACACCCACGTCAAGCCACACGT
The DNA here is from genome assembly GCA_025055215.1 of Gemmataceae bacterium. Classification (GTDB taxonomy): domain Bacteria; phylum Planctomycetota; class Planctomycetia; order Gemmatales; family Gemmataceae; genus JANWYO01. Next base: position 17,014 of record JANWYO010000202.1, on the reverse strand, counting down.
CGGTTGGGCGGCGAGTGTGTACCGGATGCACTTGGCCCTCGTTGTGCCGCCAGGCTGCCGGCTCCGCGTTGGCTCCGAGACACGGTCGTGGCAGGAAGGCCGGTGTCTGGTGTTCGACGATACCGTCGAGCACGAGGCCTGGAACGACTCGGACATGCCGCGCGGCGTGTTGCTGTTGGACTTCCTCCGGCCGGGCCTCACCGGGTCAGTCACGGACCACGTCCCCGAGGAAGTGCAGGAGTACGCAGCCCACCTGTTCGCTGCCCGTGCGGCCAGACACGGCGAACCCGGCGCTGCAGCCGACCGCGGGGGCCATCAGCGGTTATCTTGCATTCCGCGCTACAGCCGGCCCCCGCGGCCGCTGAGCTTGGGCGTTCGGCGACTTTATGAAGGAGGTTCTCGCATGTCACGCTACCTGTTTTCGGCTCTGCTGGCAGCAGTTCTTCTCCTGCTGCCTCGCCACGCCTTCGGAGCAGAGTGGGGGCTGGACGACTTCAAGGCCGCCGGTGCGGCGGTGTGCGTCTGGGAAGAGGGCAAGGCCGAGGAGTCAATCAAGGCGGTCGAGGCGCTCGGCTTTCGTGTCGTCTACCGCTCTCCCTACCTCAGCGCGATCACCTGCCGCTGGAAAGACGCGCTGACGGCGAAGATGCTGGAAGACCTGAAGAAGATTCCCACCCTCAAGATGGTTGAGCCCGCCCCAGAGATCTTCTTGACTGACGAGAAGCCAAGCGAGAAGGCCATCACCAACGACAAGCTGGACGCCTTCCAGTGGGCTGGTGCTATGACATGTGTTTGGAAGGAGGGGCAACGCGACAAAGCGAAGGAACTGGTGAAAGCGCAGAAACTCAAGATTGTCTACGAGTCAATCTCGCAGCCGGCGATCACCTGTAGGTGGGATGGCGTACTCACGAAAGAGGTGTTGGAGGCCCTTCAGAAGAGCGATGCTCTAGAGTATGTGGAGCCTGCGCCAGCGCCGGAGTTAATCAAGGCGGCGGAGGGGCGGACGATCGAGCTTGTACAAGGTACGCCAACAATTCGCGCATCGGGTAATCGCCTCGGTTGTTATCCAGACGATCCCGAACTCAAGAAACTGTGGGGTATGGAGAGCATCAAAGCGCCGCAGGCTTGGTGCTATGCCAAGACCTCAGGACTGGTCGTTGCCGTGATCGATTCTGGGATCGACTACAACCATCCTGACATCAAGCCCAACATGTGGTTAAACCCCGGTGAGAAGCCCGGAAACGGAATCGATGACGACAAGAATAAGTTGACGGACGACATCCACGGAGCCAATTTCGTAACTTTGCTGGAACGGTTGCCAACAGCCGATCCAATGGACGGCAACGGCCATGGCACTCATGTTGCTGGTATTGTTGGTGCCGTTGGAAATAACAAGGTAGGGGTAGTCGGCGTGAACTGGCGAGTTCAGCTGATGGCTCTCAAAGTGTTTGACGACAACAGCAAGGTTAGCGAGGGCCGTACGCTCGCCTTGGCAGACGCAATATTCTATGCCCGCAAGGGGAAAGCCAAGGTGATCAATCTGAGCCTCAAATGGCACACCGATGTTGAGATCGTCGGCAAGCAGATTGCCGAGGCTGAGAAAGAAGGCATTATGGTGGTCTGTGCAGCTGGGAACGACAAGAACAACAACGACACCATCCCCCAATACCCTGCCTCGTACCCGAATTCTAACATCATCTCCGTTGCCGCGATCAACATCAACAACCAACTAGCCGGCTTCAGCAACTTCGGTTCGAAGACGGTTCATTTGGCTGCTCCGGGTGAAGATGTATTCAGCACTTACCCCACCGCGAAGGGTGCGTTCAAGTCCTTGAGTGGCACATCGATGGCTGCCCCCCACGTTGCCGGCGCAGTCGCGCTGACTTGGGGTCAAACGCAACACAAGGAGAAGGGGCACCAAGAGATCAAGAAGTTGCTGCTCGATAACGTTCAACGCTTGGACGCGCTCTCGGGGAAGTGTGCCACCAACGGCACGTTGAACATCGCGTTCTTGAACCCAGAGCCGCCCAAGGACAAGCCTGTTCCACCTCCCCCAGAGAAGTTGCCGCCGGTGTACATCGTCTGTCCGCCGCCGGTCATCTACTGCCCGTGCCCGCCACGGCCGCCATTGTTCTATCGGATCCGGTGTGGCCGTCGGTAGTGGCCGAACAAAACGCTGCACCTGACCGGCGGGGCATGCAGCGTTTTTGCGAGTTGTAAACTCCTCAGCCCCGCCGGCAGGTGAGCTTGGGTCGTTCGGCCTTACTTCAGGGGAGGTGTCTTTTATGTGGCGGTTATCTTTTTCCATCATCGGGGTGTGCGCGTTGCTCTGCCTGACCGGCATCGCCCGCGCACAAGGTCCGCCCTTCGGCCCGCGGATGGTCCCTCCGGGCCAGGCGATGGGTGCGCAGGGTCGAGCCTTCGGACAGCAGATGGCGGGGCAACGGCAGGCGATGGGCGCGCAGGGTCGGGCGTTCGGCCAGCAGATGGCGGCTCGGGGCCAGGCGATGGGCGCGCAGGGCCAGGCGTTCGGGCGGCGGATGGCCGCGCAGGGCCAAGCGATGGGTGCCCAAGGACGAGCGTTCGGCCAACGGATGGCGGCGCAGGGTCAGGCGATGGGTGTGCGCGGTGCTGGACGAAACGAAGACGCTCAAGAGCGATTGTTGGAGCAGCGTCTCGAGATGTTGGAACGGCAGGCCGAACAACTTCGCGAGGCGGCGGAGCGTTTGCGCGAGCGTAGGGGCCGCTGAGCGGTTAACATCCGACTGGCACAGTACCAGCCGAACCAGCCGTTGCAGCAGACGGGGCCGGCTTCACGGCTTTTCGAGATAGGAAGACCTTGCAGCCGGCCCCGCTGCTGAACTTCATCGTTCGGCTGCAGAAGCCGGAGGACGACAATGCCACACGCGGCGGGAAGATGCACCTGCGGCAGACGCATCCACTTCCCGAAAGGTTCTCGCACCGGGAGTTCGTGGACGTGCTTCAAGTGCGGAAAGACGTGGGTTATGGACCCCCGCGGTACGAACCCGCTCCACACCGAGCGGTCAAAACCCCCTCCGGCGGGCGGCGGAGGTGGGGGCAGTGGCGGGGGTGATAGCGGCATCACCATCTGGCACATCGTCGGCGGTGGCATTCTCCTTCTGCTCCTTGCCCGCGGGTGCGGGTAGTACTGGAGGTCACGATGGCGATGTCTTGGTCCGGAAAGCTGGTCGTGGTGCGCGGCGAGGACGGTAAGCACCAAGTCGGCATTACGCCCGACGGGCGTCATCGACGCCTCCCGCGTTACGGTGTACGATGGCACTGGCCCGTACCCGCCGACGGGGTTTCCTGGCACGGTTGCAGTCGATGACATCTCGGCTTGGCTAGAGCTGCATCGGCAAGCCGGCTTCACGTTCACCCCAGGCCGGTTGTAGCGCAGACGCCGAACCAGGCGCTGCACCTGACCGGCGGGACATGACGGCTTTTCGGAGTCCACGGCTCTCCAGCCCCGCCGGCTGCTGAGCCGGGTCCTTGGGCGCACTGTAGTTGGTGATGACTATGAGCACTGACATTCGTCTCACAAAGGCTCTCCTTAGTCTTGATGGCCTGTCAGTTGGAGATGCTTTCGGCCAATTGTTCTTTACTATTTCGCCTCATGGCACTTCAAATGACTTGCCTCCAGGACCTTGGCCATGGACAGATGATACTCAGATGGCTTTATCTGTTGTTGAGGTACTCAGGACATACGGCCATATTGAGCAAGACGCCCTGGTCAAAGCATTCGTGCGGAGATTTGACGAGGACCCTCATCGCGGATATGCGAGGGGGGCAAAGGACTTACTCCGGCAAGTTGCCAAGGGGGCAGATTGGCGTGAAATCGCGCCAAAGCTTTTTGGCACTGGTTCATATGGTAATGGGGCGGCAATGCGGGTTGCTCCCGTGGGAGCCTTTTTCTACGATGATCTTCAACAGGCGGCGCAAGAAGCACGACTGTCCGCGGTGACCACTCACGCTCATATTGAAGGACAAGCAGGTGCCATGGCTGTGGCCGTAGCCGCTGCCCTTGCGGCAAATCATCCTCGACCCACAGGCCGCGACTTTTTGCACGAAGTGCTACCCTTTGTCCCTGAAACTGTTACCAAAGAGCGGCTTCGGAAGGCAATGGAAATCCCTCCCGCTGAATTGGATGAAGCCGTGCGGCAGTTGGGTTCAGGAAGCGAGGTCACCGCGCAAGATACAGTCCCTTTTTGCTTATGGAGTGCGGCCCACCATTTGGAAGATTTTGAAACTGCCCTATGGTGGACAGCAAAAGGTATGGGAGATTGTGACACGACTTGTGCAATAGTCGGCGGCATAGTCGCGCTTTCATCACCAGGAATACCCGAGTCATGGCTACAGAGGCGTGAACCGCTTAAGTGGTAGAGTGCGCCCACCCCGCGGCGGCGCAGCCGACCCCGGTCCGCTCGCTTCGCGGAGCCCTGAGCGGCAGATCGTACGGCGAAGGAAGGCTTGCAGTGTTCGAGCGCGGAAAGACATACCACCGCCGCACCGACTTGCACGGCCGCTTCGGAGGGAACGGGCAGTCTGGCATCGCGCCGTGCGCGGACCACCCGTACGTGTTCCTGTTTACTGCCCCGGGTGGCGAGCAATACGGGTATCAGGACGGCTGGCTGTCCACGACGCAGTTCTCGTACACCGGCGAGGGACAGGTCGGGGACATGGAGATGGTGCGCGGCAACTAGGCGATCCAGCGGCACGCCGCCGACGGCCGCGAGTTGCATCTGTTCGAGAAGACCAACCGGAGCGGGTACTATCGGTATCTGGGCCAGTTCCGGTACGTCAGCCACCAGCTGCGGCGGGGCAGCGACGTGGACGGCGACGAGCGTACCCAGATCGTCTTCATCTTGGAGTTAGTCGAGCCGGCTGCACAAGCGTCGGTGCAGTAGGCCGAACCAGGCGTTGCACCTGACCGGCGGCACGATGGGTTTTTGGGAGTTCGAGCGCACCTGATGCCGCCGGGCAAGTGAGCTATGTCGTTCGGCGTCGCGGAAAGCATGCATTCCGCCCACGCGATAGGATGAGAGGAATCGCGAATCGACAATGGGAAAACCGACGCTTGCGGTGCTCGTTACGGTCGTTTTCAGTGTAGTCGGTGTGGTGGGCGACTACTTCCTCAAGCTAGCCAGCGGGCGTGAGCATCCCTTCCGGACGGGATGGTTTTATCTCGGCTTCGCCCTTTACGCCTCGACTGCCTTCGGCTGGGTGTTTGTGATGCGGCACCTGAAGCTAGCTGCCATCGGCGTCCTCTACTCTGTCTCCATCGTGCTGCTCCTGACCGCGGTCGGCGTAGTGTTGTTTGAGGAATCACTGAACTACTATGAGCTGACCGGGATCGTCCTGGCCGTCGCCTCGCTTGTGCTCCTGATGCGCTTCGCCTAGCCGGGCACGGGGCGGGGCAAACGGTATCCGGTCTGGCCGAGCCACGCCGAACCAGGTGCTGCGGCGCACCCGGCCACGTGATTTGTTTCTTGGTGCTTACGGGCTTGTCACGGTACGCGGCTGGTGTCGCGGCCGGGCCGGTGAGCTTGGGCGTTCAGCGGCGGGAGGGCTTCGGGGTGTGGGAGTCGGTGCGGGCATGGTGGCAGGCCGCCGGTGTCACCCCGCGACCGGGGGCCGCAGCGGCTGACCTCGACGCCTTCGAGCGGCGGCACGGCGTCCGGTTGCCGCCCGAGGTGCGAGCGTTCTATGCCGAGGCGGACGGGATGCCGTCGGGGGCGTGGCACGAGGAGTTGCTGAGCTTCTGGCCGCTGGCCGAGGTTGGCCCGGTGCCGCTCCTGCTGGCTGGCTGCCGGGGCGTCCCGGATTACGGCGGCATCGAGGCCTCGTCGCCGGACGCAGCGTCGTACTTCGTGTTCGCCGACCACTCGATCTGGCTACACGTCTACGCAGTGCGGCTGTCCCCCGACCCGTCGGTTGCGCGCCCGGTGGTCTGGATCGCTGGCGGCGACCGCTGGGAAGTGCTGGCGGGTTCGTTCGGAGAGTTTTTGTGGCGGTACGCCGAGGAGCCGCAGCAGGTGCTGTTCCCCTGAGCAAAGGCCCGCCGAACCCGGCAATGCAGCGGACCCCGCCAGGCGCGGTGGTTTCCAACCCTCAGCTGCTCCTGGCGGGGCCGCTGAGATTGGCCGTTCGGCAAAGCGGAGGAGCGTGGGCCATCTGTGGTCTCTCCGGCGCGGCCCCACTCGGATTCCTCTGGCGCGGCGCTCAGCCGTGCTCGGTGGTCGGGCTGGGTGCTCAGGACTGGAACAACCGGCAGAAAAAGCTGGACGGGGCCGAGTCGACCCAGTATTTTTCTTCCTTAGATGCATCACAATCTTTGATTCGGCAGATTGGAACTTTGCTGCATTGCAAGATGGGTCACTCAGTTGCAACAACATAGAACAGGTGAAGCCCATGTCTACCGTTACGATTCGATGCCCCGCATGTGGTCGCGAAGGCAAAATCCATGAAAAGTACTTGGGTCGACAGGCTCGTTGTAAGACCTGCAAGCAAACATTTACCCTGATGCAACAGGTGCCGGGCGCAGCTCGCCTCGCCAATCAGCAAGAACAACCACTTTTATCACCGCCTCCCGCTAGCTCCAGCCCGCCGCCTCTGCCTTCACTTCCGCCCAGACCGGGGGATGATTCTTGGCATTCACCTCTGAGAGAAAGTCAGAATTACCAAGATCCTGTTATACAGCCCCATGAGATCGAACTTCACTATCCGTTCCGAGTGCCAAAGGTGCTGCCGGTGCCCGCGCATCGCCAAGAGCCCGCCCCAGTGGTCGTCGTACCCACCCAAAGCATTGGCCGTCCAATTAACCGCTGGCTCGTGATCAGTTGCGCAGTTGTCGTTCTTGTCTGCGGTGGCGGCCTCGCTTTCTTGTTGGTTGGATTACTCACCCAGTCTACCTCACCGGCAGTACCGTTCACTGAAGCCGGGGCGAGGGACCAACTCAAGAGAGCGCTTACGGCCTGGGTCACAGGTGGAACACCGCAGACTCTGGCTCAAGCCCATCCGGATATTGAATTTGTGGACCCGTTATTTAGTGATGGTGCCGTTCTTTTAGGCTATGATATCGAGCGATCATATTTTTTTGGGATGGACGCCAAGTGTGATGTTCGTGTATCTTTAAAATATCGACAGGTAAACGGCAAGGATGAAAGGTTTACTCGCCTCTATGAGGTGGCAAAGCCTGATGAGCGAGGCATATGGCGCATAACTGTCAGCCAACACACCCCTAAGGCGCCCTCAGATTCAAAACCTTCACCCGTCGCCAAAGCACGGCATCGACTGGAAACAGCCCTTGATGCTTGGGTGGCACGTATCTGGAAAAAGGCGTTCGCCGTGCAACATCCTGAGATCGATTTCTTGGATGTGGATTACTCGGTCAGAAATATCGTCGTCCGCTATCACATTGTGGGTGTTGAGGGCTCGAGTTTCCTAGGACCCTGGTCGTTTCATGTGTTACTTGTGTTCCTTAGCGACGAACAAACAGAGATCACGGTATTCAAAATTTACGAAGTGGACAGACCCAACGAACGGGGTATCTGGCACATCCGAGGATATAGACCTTTGTGGTAAAGGAGGCTAATACAAGGGATCCGGAGTCGAAATTGAAGAACGCGAACCCGTAGAAGGCCTTGCTTGTGAAAAGCGCGCACGACGAACCTGACTGAGTTTATCAATTTTACTGGTCCGAGGCTCCAGCGACTTGAGATGCTAGACTTCCCGCGCAGCGGCAGCGTGAGGTTCGTTGATTGCGGTTGCCACTGGCGACCGGTGGCACCAAACACGTGCATGGGCTCGGTCGGCACATCGTTGCCGGCAGGCCGGCTGTACCCTTACTCGATTCCTATCTCAGAGGAACAGGCAGAAATGACGGTCGTGTCCGAAACAACTCCGCCGTGCGCCCAACGGGCCGTTTAAAGCGACGGAAGGAAGCTGAGCGGGCGGCCGGCAACCAGCGGGCGACACAGACCGTGGTCTTCTCAGTTCGGTCATCCGCTAGCGCGGCTCCTTGCATGCAGGTCGATGCCACAGTAGGATCGGTGTTGGTGGTTGTAGAAGCGCGTGTTGCATGGTGTTCCTGGGATGGGCGGCCCGAAGCCCGCATCGTGGTTGGAAGCGACAGCGTTCGCGAAAATCCACGCTGAGACAGGGCAGTACCTTGATCTCATCATCAAATCGGACGGGCGTCCCTCATCCCAAGGGGCCATGGACAGTATCAAGACGCTGCACCTGACCACTGGTGGCATTTAGGTTTTGCCAGTGACTTAGCTTCAGCAGCCGCGGCCGTTGAGCATGATCGTTCGGCGGCAGAAGGCGGAGAGGCGCGGATGGCTATCACGGTCATTTGCCCAACCTGTGGCGCGCGACTCAGATCCCCCGATGACTGGGCTGGCAAGACCGTCAAGTGCATGAAATGCGCGGCCAAGATGGTTATCCCAGCCGCCGCTCCCCCCCGCGCGCGGCCAGTTGTGACCCCCCCTGGCCCGCACCCGAACCAAACGAGTACGACAAACCACCCCGGCCGAGCCGGCAGCACCCGTCTAGGCCGCGGGACGACGATGAGTATGAGAACGACTACGATAACCGACCCATTCGCAACGGCTCCCGAGTGAGTCCTACCTCACGATCGCTTTACATCGCTCTGGGACTCTTTTTGGGTGTGTTTGGTGTTCACAACTTTGTTGCCGGACGGATAGGTATTGCCGTCAGCCAACTCGTTATTTCTCTTGTGTCGATTCCGCTGATGTGCGTCGGCGTTGGCTTTGTGACGATACTGATTCCTTCGATCTGGGCTATCGTGGAGATCATCGCGGTTGAGCACGACGGGCAAGGGCGAAAAATGGTTTGACGCGGGAATCAGCGATTACGGATCAGTGTTCCGTGGATCCGCACCAGCCGCCGAACCAGGCGCTGCACCTGACCGGCGGGCAGGCCCGGCTTCCCAGGGGTGACGGCTCCCTGTGCCCGCCGCCAGGTAAGCTTAGGTGTTCGGCGGCAGAGGGGAAGGATTGCCGATGGGTCGATCCATTCTGGCGGTGATCGCTGGTATTATCGCCGGCGGCACGGCAAACTTCGTGCTCATCGCGCTGTCATGGGTGCTGTATCCGCTTCCTGACGGCGTGAACTTGTCCGATCCCGCGACCATGAAAACATACACAGAGTCGTTGCCCGTTTCGGCATTCTTGTTGATCGTCGTTGCTCATGCAAGCGGTGCATTGGTTGGCGGTTTTCTTGCGGCCCTGCTCGGCCGCGGATCGCCGGTGGTCCTCGGCACCATCATGGGCGTTTTCTTTTTGCTTGGGGGCGTTGCCAACGTTGTGCAGCTTCCTTGTCCACTTTGGTTCGCGGTCGTCGACTTGGTTTCGTATGTACCCTGCGGGATTCTCGGTGCCAAGCTAGCGCCGCGCCGAATCAACGGATGAAGTTGATCGAGGCCGCCATCCTGTTTTGCGTGTCGCGCGGCATGAAGATCTTGCAGGCGGGCCCCGCAGCTGAGCTTGGTCGTTCGCCGGCGCAGGGCTGTTCACCGGAGGTCTGTCCTGAGTACGGGAGAGGTCGTCTATGCTCTCGGGGCTTGCTGGCCGTTATGGTCATCTGTTCGCGTCCGGTGTTCGCCAGCCTGCGCGGAGCAACGCCGCGGAATTGGGCTATTCTCCCCCTGGCAACTCGCGATCGGCTGGGCCATCGCAGTGGGGTCGTTGGCTGGCTGACCCTCGGCTGGTTCGCTCTCGAGTTCGGGTGGCAGTGGTTCGGCTTCCACCGGGACTGCTCTCTGATCCTGATGGGCGCGGTTCGCCCTCTTGCCGTTCGTCATCAGCGCGGGCGTTCGGTCGCTGAACACGGCAGCTCTGGCAACGGACCGTGGAATGCCTCCTGAGTCAAGAGACGTCGAACCAAGCGTCCGGCCGACGGCGGCGCACGCCTGCTTTCTGGGTGTTCAAGGTTCAGCAGCCCCCGCGGCCGCTGAGCCTCGTCGTTCGGCAGCAGGCGGTGCGTCTTCCAGTGAGTTGAAAATTTCTTAGTGGAGTCACAGTTCATGCTTCGCTACCGCAGTTTGCCCCTTGAGTGGCTGCTATGTTGCTTGCTGTGTTGTGGAAGCGCCGCTGCCGCTCCCAACGACTGGGCGGAGGGCACGACTGAGAAAGGGGGCGGCGCGACTCGCGACTATTACAACGCCGCGGCACAACTCGAGTGGAAAAACAAAATGGGCGACTGGCGCGACGCCCGCAACACCGAGCAGGGCGGAGAGGCCTACGCGGTCGCGGTCGTTGGTAAGGGCCAGAAGGACAAGTTCGTCGAGTGGGACGTCACCTCGCTGGTGAAGGAATGGCAGAACGGGACCTACCCCAGTCAGGGGTTCTTCCTACGCTTAGTCAAGGGCAAAGGCGCGTTCGACTTTGCCAGCCGGGAAAGTGCCAACGCCGACCAGCGGCCGCAGTTGGTCCTTACCGGCGACAAGGGCCACGTCACCCTGGCTGCCCAAGCCGACACCTTCCTTGAGGGAGGGACCCACAAGAGTATGGGCCATCTGGACTATGTGCGCCTCTCGACCAGGCCAAACCACGCCTTAGTCCGCTTCGACCTGGGCGGCGCGAAGGACATCGGCAACCTCAGGAAGGCCGTCCTGCGGCTTTTCTGTGTCAAACAGACAAGCGACGCGGAGGGCACCCTCGGCGTTTTCCGCTGTCGGCAGGACCACGAGGTCGCGGACAAGGAACCGATCTTCGGTCTGGCGGCGAAGTACCCCGGCGACAAGGGCATCGACAAGGATCCCGACGTGGTCTTCTTCTCAGACTTCGAGCCGGATCGGTGGGACGCGGTCGGCTGGACCGTGGGGCCGAGCTACGAACTGAAGACCATCGCTGCGGACGCCGAGCGGAAGTTCGAGCCGCTCCAGGGCAAAGCCCTCAGCGCGATGCTGGCAAAGGGGGAGAGCACAGCCCTCAACTTGATGTTCAAGTTCAAGAACAAGCTCGACGCGGAGCCGGAAGAAATGTACTTCCGCTACTATCTGCGCTTTGGCGATGACTGGAACCAGACGGTGCAGGGCGGCAAAATGCCCGGCTTCAGCGGCACGTACAACAAGGCCGGCTGGGGCGGCCGCAAGGCCCACGGTGACGACGGCTGGTCGGCCCGCGGCGCTTACGCGCTCACGATCCCCGCGGACAACCCCTTGGGCGGGCGTCACCCAATCGGTAACTACGTTTACCATGCCGACATGACGGACAACTACGGCGATATCTGGCTCTGGACGCGCGGCTACCGTGGTTTCCTCGAGAAGAATTGCTGGTACTGCATCGAGCAGCAGGTCAAACTGAACACGCCCGGCAAGAAGGACGGCGAACTCCGCGGCTGGGTGGACGGTCGGCTTGCTTTCGAGAAGGCCGACCTGCGGTTTCGCACGGTTGATAAGCTCAAGATCGAGCAGGTGTGGATGAACATCTACCACGGCGGTACTCTGAAGTCGCCCTACGACCAGCACGTCTTTATCGACAACGTGGTGGTCGCGCGGAAGTACATCGGCCCGATGATGGGCCGATGACGGATTCTCGTGCGGGCGGGCCGTTCGTGGCGACGCAGAGCAGGTCGGGCCGAACCCGACGCTGTCGCCGATGGCGGAAGTGAACTTGGTTTGTTGAAGTTTCCAGGCTTCACAGCACGGCCGCCGCGGGTGAGGCAGATCGTTTGGCGGGGGGAGGCGCAGCTGCTGATGTGCGAAGTCGCGATCCGCTGTAAGGGCGGCGGGTTCAGGCTCGGGGCGGTGCCATCTGTCCAAGTGGAACCGTCCGTCTGGGTTGCCAACATGGTCGCTCAGCGAAGCATCAGGCGGGGCAGTTCCGGTCCGCCGATCCGGTACGAGGTGGTCGCTGAGTGCCTGCGGCAGGTGGCGGCCAAGGCGAGGGAGTTGGGGGCGTCGGTCCACATGCCGAGGATCGGGTGTAGGCTGGCAGGTGGCCAACGGTCGAGGGTCAAGCCTTGCTGGTCATAGACCTGGCTTTCCTTGCAGAAATTACAACCCCAACGACGGCCCGGGCACGGTGTAGGTCCGGGCCAACGGTGTGATCGTGTCCGGCGTTGGGGCAGCGCCTCGCGTCCCTTGTGGCGGCAAGGTCCAGTTTTGCTCCTGCCTCTGGGGTGCGCTTGTTGCGAGACCGGAGGGCGGTGTCCGGGGCCGTGCAGGTTCCCCACGAGGTTGGGTTTGACTCTGGATCGTTCGTGTTCCTTCGACCCCGCGTTGGCCAGCCATCCTAGGTGCGATTCGAGCAGCGACCGTGGCCAAGGGCTTTCGCTTGGCGCCGCGGCCCGTCGGCGGTACAAACGTAGTGGACAAACATTCCGTTCGATCGCGATGAGGAGGCTGGCCGGGCGGCCCTGGCCGCCCGGCCAGCGACGCCGACGATGGCTGACCTGCCGATCCGCGGCCGTGGCGCCGCCGACAACCCACCCAATCGCTTCGACCGCCTCCACTACGAGCCAATCGTTGAGGAGGGAGACGAGCAGACGCCTCCCGCCACGGAGCTGTACCGCGACCGCACCCGCTCCATCATCACCTACAACGACAGCCCAGATGTCGGCTTCGATGCGAGTATCAATGTGTATCGCGGCTGCGAACACGGCTGCATCTATTGTTACGCCCGCCCCTACCACGAATACCTCGGTTGGTCTGCCGGGCTGGATTTCGAGTCCAAGATCCTCGTCAAGGACGAGGCCCCCGCCCTCCTCCGCCGCGAGTTGGCCTCATCCCGCTGGCAGCCGCGGCCGCTGGCCATGAGCGGCGTCACCGATCCGTACCAGCCGATTGAGCGGCGGCTCGGCCTGACCCGCCGCTGCCTCGAGGTCTTGGCGGAATGCCGCAATCCGGTCGGCATCGTGACCAAGAATCGGCTGGTGACGCGCGACCTCGACCTGCTGTCCGAACTGCACCGACACCAGGCGTGTGTGGTGTATGTCTCCTTGACGACGCTCGATCCGCAGCTGCGAAGCCGACTCGAGCCTCGGGCGACACACCCCGACGGACGGCTGGCAGCCATTCGGACGCTGGCCCAAGCCGGCATTCCGGTCGGTGTCCTGACGGCGCCGGTGATCCCCGGCTTGAACGACCACGAGCTACCGGCATTGCTGCGGGCTGCCGCCAAGGCGGGGGCCCGCTTTGCCGGTTACACGGTGCTCCGCTTACCACACGGAGTCGCCGGGCTGTTTGAGCGCTGGCTGGAGCAGCACTTTCCCGAGAGGAAGGAGAAGGTGCTGGGTCGGCTCCGCGAGATGCACGGTGGCGGCGTGTGTTCGGCACGCTTCGGCAGCCGCATGGTCGGCGAGGGCGACTTGGCGGTCGCCCTCGCTGACCTGTTCCGCCTGGCCTGTCGTAAGGCTGGCCTGGCGGACCAGCGACCGGCCCTTTCCACGGCGTCGTTTCGACGACCGGCCAGCCCACAGAAGCTCCTCTTCGACTAGGGCCGCGTTGGTGTCGAGCCAGCGGGAGGGTGGGGGTGCATGCTGAGCGTTTGCATCGTTGTGATCGCGGTCGCCACCAGCCACAATGCAGGGAAGAGTGCTCTCTGTTTCTGCTTCGGGAGTTGAACCATGCGCGGGCTCCGCTTCTTGCCGTTTGGCGCCTTGCTCGCCGGTATCATCCTCTGGTCACTTGCCGGTGCCGCCGATCCAAAGGAGCCCGGACAAGGGCCCTTGTCGCCCCGGGACGAACAGGCCACCTTCCGGGTCCTTCCGGGCTTCCGGGTGGAGTTGGTCGCCAGCGAGCCGGACGTCGTCGATCCCGTCGCCCTGGCCTTTGACGAGGACGGCCGATTGTTCGTCGCCGAGATGCGGGGCTATCCCAACGGTGGCGTGGCCACCGGCCAGATCACGTCGGGGCAAGTTCGGCTGCTGGAAGACCGCAACGGCGATGGCGTTTTTGAGTCGAGCACCGTGTACGCCGACGGCTTACGCTTTCCCTCCGCGGTCATGCCCTGGCGTGGCGGGTTGATCGTGGGCAATGCTCCCGACCTGATTTATCTGGAGGATACGGATGGCGACGGCCGGGCCGACCGCCGCCGGATCCTATACACCGGCTTCGGCATCAACAACATCCAGCAGCTGGTAAACCATGTGCAGTATGGTGTGGACAACTGGGTGCACGGCTGCGCCGGCGGCGGCGGGGGTACGATCACCTGTCCGGAAAAGCCTGACTGGCCGGGGGTGACGCTACGCAGTCGCGGCATCCGCTTTCGACCGGACCGGCCTGGGTCGTTGGAGCCGACCTCCGGCGGCGGCCAGTATGGCCTGGCCGCCGACGACGCGGGGCATTGGTTCACCAACACCAACAGCCAGCACTTGCGGCAGATCGTCCTTCCCGATCATTACCTTCGCCGCAATCCGGCGTTGGCGGTCAGTGCCGTCACGCTCGACATTCCCGACCACGGGGCGGCGTGCCAAGTCTTCCGCATCAGTCCGTTCGAGGCTTGGCGTGTTGAGCGCACCAGCCGCCGGAAGAATGACCCCGAGCTGTCCAAGCGCCTGTCGCCCAACGAGTTGGTCCCCGGTGGCTACGTCACCTCCGGGTGCAGCCCGGTGATCTATCGGGCGGACCTGTTTCCGGCAGAGTTTTACGGCAATAGCTTCATCTGCGACCCGGCCAACAACCTGATCCACCGCGACCGGCTCGTTCCGAATGGAGCCGTGTTCACGGCGCAGCGGGCCGACAGCGGCTGCGAATTTCTGGCGTCCACTAACATCTGGTTTCGGCCGACCGACCTGGCCGTCGGGCCAGATGGCGCGTTGTACGTCCTCGACTTCTACCGGGAGGCGATCGAGACGCCGTTGTCGTTGCCGAGCGACATCAAGGCGAGGATGAACCTGGAGAGCCAAGGACGTGGGCGGATCTGGCGCGTCGTGCCGGAAGGGACGAAGCCCAGCCGCCCGCCGCGGCTGCGGCAGGCGGCGACCGCCGAGCTGGTGGGGCACCTGGCCCATCCAAATGCGTGGTGGCGGCTGACGGCCCAGCGACTGATTGTGGAACGGCAAGACCGAAGCGTGGTCGGCGATCTGGAACGGATGGTCCGGGAGTCGCCGTCGGCCTTGGGGCGGATGCACGCGTTGCGGACCTTGGAGGGGTTGCAGGCCCTGTCGGTGCCAGTGGTGGAAAAGGCGTTGGCGGACGGCGATGCCCGGGTCCGCATCCAGGCGTTGCAGGCGGCCGAACCCCTGCTCGCGGCCTCGGCGGACGTTCGTGCTGCCGCCTGTGCCCTGGCCGGCGACGCCGATCCGCAAGTTCGCTTTCAGGCAGCCTTGTCACTGGGGGAAGCCGAGGGGCCGGAGATCGTGGCCGCTCTGGTTCGCCTCGCTCGCCAGGATGCGGCCGACCCGTGGACGCAGACGGCGATCCTCAGCTCGGCAGGCCGAATCGCCCCGGCCCTGCTCGAAACCTTGATGGATGACCGCAATTTCGCCCAAGGCAACGATGCCCCTAGGCTGCGCCTGGTGGCCCGCCTGGCAACCGTGACCGCCGCTCGCGGCAGCGACGCCGACGTGGCCCGGACCCTGCGGTTGGTATCGGCCGACTCTCCGCTGCCGCCCGGCTGGCAGAAAGCGATCCTCGACGGCGTCGGCCAGGGACTGCGGCTGGGGCAACGGCCGTTGGCCCGGCTGTGGGAAGATCCCCCACCGGCTTTGAAGGAGGCGGTGGAGCGGATTCGACCGTTCTTCGTGCGGGCAGCCGCCGAAGCGCGAGATCCGCAGAAGCCGTTGGCCACTCGTCTTCATGCCGTGCAGCTGCTCGCCTTCGGCCCCTATGCGACGGCCCGCGAGGCGCTTCAGGAGCTTCTGACCCCGCAAACGCCGGCCGAGGTGCAGTTGGCGGCCGTGCGGGCCTTGGCCCAGCACGCCCCAGCAGCGGTGGCCGATCTGCTCCTGTCGGGATGGACGAGCTACAGCCCGGCGGTTCGGCGGGAAGTGCTCGAAGCGTTGCTGGCTCGGCCGGAGCGCGTCGCCGCCCTCCTTCGGGCCATCGAGCAGCAGCAGGTGGCCCCGTCGCAGATCGAGCCGGACCGTCTCGACCAACTCCGCAACCACCCCGATCCCAAGCTCCGTCAGCAGGCCCGAAGGCTGCTGGCCAACCTGGCCACCCCGGACCGCCAGAAGGTCCTGGCCGACTACCGATCCGTGCTCGAGCTTCCGGCCGATGCCGGGCGAGGCAAGGGGGTCTTCAAAAAGATCTGCGCCACCTGCCATCGCCTGGAAGATGTCGGCGTCGAGGTGGGGCCGAATTTGCTCGGTGCCCTGCGAAACAAAACCAAAGAAGCGCTCTTGATCGACATCCTCGACCCCAGCCGGGAGGTGGACCCGCGCTACATCAACTACCAGGTGACGACGGTCGCCGGTCGGAGCTTTACCGGCATGATCGCCGCCGACACCGCCACGGCGATCACGCTTCGTCGGGCTGAAAATGCCGAGGACACGATCCTGCGCGATCAGATTGAGGTCATCGTGGCGACGACCAAGTCGGTGATGCCGGAGGGGCTGGAGTCGCAGCTGAGCAAGCAGGACGTGGCCGACGTGATCGCCTATTTGCTGTCAGTGGCCGTGCCGCGCTGAGCTCCCGGTGCCGATGGGCCGCTCAGAGGTATTCCTGGCGGACGGGATGGAAGATGTCCAGCGCCCGCACGGGCTGATCGAGGGCCACGACCCGATGCCGCACGTGACTGGGGATGCGGTACAGGTCGCCGGCCTGAAGCGTCTTTTCTTCACCCCCGATCCAGAAGATCGCTTTTCCCTCCAGCACCATGCCGACCTGTTCGTGGGGATGCTCGTGTTCCTCGACGACGGCATGCGGCTCGAGCGTGACCACGGAGAGCATCATCGAGTCGGCGGCGGCGGTGCGGATGTGCACGCCAGGAAAGATGGTGTGCTGGCTGCATTCCTCCGTGGTCGGGAAGTAGCGCGACATGGCTCCTCCTTGGGGAAGGAACACCCGCCGGCCGGGGCGTCGGCC
>JANWYO010000200.1 GCA_025055215.1 Gemmataceae bacterium | reverse complement strand
CCTCGGCCCACCACCCCACACCCCCGGGCCCTGAGGGGGGCGGGGGGGGGGGGGGGGGGCGCCGGGCCCGCCGGGCCCCCCACCGCTCGGCCAACCGTGGTGCCGTCGGCGGCTCAGCTGAATAATTCCTGCACCGCTTGGCCACCATCGACGATCTTGATCGGCCGGCCAATGGAGCTGAGGTTCTCTTTCCGCGGGTTGATCTTCAGGGCTTGGCAGAAGGTGCAGAACAGGTCGGGGACCGTCACCGGACGCTCTTTGATTTGCGTGCCGTTTTCCGACGTGGCCCCAACGACTCGGCCACCCTTGATGCCGGCGCCGGCCAAGGCGACGCTGAAGGCCACGGGGAAGTGGTCGCGGCCATTGCGCGGATTGATCCGCGGCGTACGACCGAACTCGCCCATCCAGATCACCAGGGTCGTCTCCAGAAGTCCTCGCTCCTTCAGATCGTTGATCAACGCGGCGAAGGCCGGATCGACCGTTCGGCTCAGCGACGTCGTTGTCTCGAAGTTGTTCTGGTGGGTGTCCCAGCCGTTCGACTCCACCTCAACGAAGGTGACGCCCGCTTCGACGAGGCGGCGGGCCAGGAGGCAGCCTTGGCCGAAGCTGGTCCGGCCGTACCGGTCCCGCGCCGAGTCTTTTTCCTTGGAGAGGTCAAACGCCTGCAAGCGAGGGCTGAGCACCATGCGAGCGGCGCTGTCGTACAAGGCCTTGTGGTCTTCGACGCGGGCCTTACCGCCTGCCGTCGCGAAGTCCTCTTCCAGCTCCTCCAGCAGCCCGGTCCGCCGCTGGAAGCGATCGACCGACACGCCGTTCGGCAACTCGACGTTGCCCGGCATGCGGGTGGCATCGCCGACCACAAACGGCGCATATTTCATCCCCAAAAAGCCCGAGCCGACCGTGGTCACCCGGCTGCCGATGCTGACGAAGTGGGGCAGGTCGAAGTCGTCGGGCCCCAGTTCCATGGCGGCAATGGAGCCGAAACTCGGATACTTGACACCGCCGGAGGGGGCATAACCGGTGTGCAGCTGGTAGGCCGCTCGCTGGTGCTCACCCTCTTTGTTGGTCAACGAGCGGATCAGGGCGATGTCCTTCATCACCTGGGCGGTGTGGGTCCAGGGCTCGGCGATGTGAATGCCGCTGACGGCGGTGGGGATCGCCTTGGTCGGTCCGCCGTTGGCAGTGCCCGGCTTGGGATCGAACGTCTCGAATTGGCTCGGGCCGCCGCGCATGAACAAGAGGATGCACGCCAAGCCGCGCTTCCGCAGCTGCTCGGCTTGCAGCGTCATCGCCTCTTTCCAGCCGAGGACACCCCCGGCCAACGCCCCGGCCGTCACGCGCCGCAAAAAGCCCCGCCGACTGACGACCCCGTGACGATCAGTCTGCACCTGCACCAGCGATTGCCACGTCATGGAGCGAGTCTCCTTTTCCTTCGACCGATCGGTTTCGGGTCAACTCGCGGCCCGCTCACCGCTTCGTCTGAAACTCCGTGGAGTTCAACAACGCCCAGAGGATGTCCTCAAACGCCTCAGCCCGTTGACCGACCTTCTTGACGTAAGCCCGGCATTTTTCCAGCTCCCGGTCGGTCGGCTTGCGGGCCAGGGTCCGCAGGTAAACCATGCGAATGGCGTCGTCATCGTTCGGGTAGGCGGAGAGGATCCGCGCCAGGAGGTTGGTTCCTTCGGCGCGGATTCTCTGGTTCAGCACCGGGTTGTTCATCATCAGGAGGGCTTGCGAGACGCTCCCTTCCACTTCGTCGGGCTTGGTCGAAGGATCAACCTCGAACAAGCCCTTGACCTGTGCCTCCAACATGGACCGGGAATTGGCGAAGGGGAACGGCCCGCGGGCCGCGCCGCCCGGTCCGCTCAGGGTTCCCAGGACGTTCACCAGCGACTGCCAGATGGCATCGGCCCGCAACCGGGTCGGGTACGAGGCGGCAAAGTGGAGGTGGTCGTCGGCCGATTCGCCCAGCCGGCTTTGCCGCTGGTAGGTCTGCGTGTTCAGGATGGTGCGGAACAGCGCCTTGGTGTCGTAGCCGGTGGCTCGGAAGGAAACCGCCAGTCGGGCCAGCACCTCGGGGAAGACGGCCTCCTTCAGGGGTCCCATGTCGTCCACCGGCTCGTAGAACGCACGGCCCATCAACTCGCCCCAGACGCGGTTGACGTAGGCGGCCGCAAACCAATAATTCTTCCGATCCACCACCGCTTCGGCGAGGGCCTGCCGCCGATCCTCGTCGGGCAGGTACTTGCGCGGGCCTTGACCGGTCAAGAAGCGGGGATGGGTCACGATACCGGAGTTGGGATCGTCGGGGCTGGGCATGCGATGTTCGCCGAACGGTGTGGACATCAGCTCCATGCCGACGAAGCGCATGCCATCAAGGACCAGGCGCTCGCGGGTCCGGGCAAAGTAGCCCGCCAACTCGTGGAATTGGATCCGCTTCCACTGGTCACTCGGGTGATCGTGGCATTGGGCACATTGAATCTGAATACCGAGGAAGACCCGCGATGTCTCGGCCGCCCGCTCATTGACCGCGTCCGGCCCTTGACGCGCCAGGAGGAAGAACGCGGCCCCATTGGCCGCCGGATCGTCGAAGCGCATCAGACCGCCGGCGGTCAGCATCTCCTGGACGATTTCGTTCCAAGGGCGGTTGGCCTGAAGCTGCCGCCTCATCCAGTCCTCGAAACCTCGGGCCACCGCCAACACGCGGCCCTCGACCACCCGGGCGGCGATTACGTCTTTCCAGTACCGGGCCCAATGGCGGGCGTACTCCTCGCTCGCCAGCAGTCGCTCGATCAGCTTGGCACGCTTTTGCGGGTCGGCATCGGCGACGAATTCCTTGATGTCGGCGGGCATCGGCAGTTCGCCCGTCAGGTCGAGCATGACGCGGCGGAGAAATTGCTCGTCGGTGGTCAAAGGAGCGGCCGTTCGCCCCGAGCTTTTCAAGCCGTCGGCAATCAGGCGATCGACCTCCGCCGGCGAGAGCGGCTGGTCGGGCAGCCCCTCCCACGGAGCGTTGCTGAGCGGAGTGACGCCCTCGCGCTCCACGGTCGGCGCGTCTCCCCAGAGCCAGGGCGTCGCCATCAAGGCGGCCACAACCGGCAACCCGAGCAAGATCCGGCGCTGAGTCCCACACATGGCACCATTCTCCGACGAGGTTGGGTCCGACGGCGTCGGGTTCCATCGGAGCCCACCAGGATCAAACCCCGACCGGAGCGAAGTGTTTCAGCAAAAAAGGAGGAT
The DNA here is from genome assembly GCA_025055215.1 of Gemmataceae bacterium. Classification (GTDB taxonomy): domain Bacteria; phylum Planctomycetota; class Planctomycetia; order Gemmatales; family Gemmataceae; genus JANWYO01. The sequence continues at coordinate 11,495 of JANWYO010000200.1, read as the reverse complement.
TTAGCCTGGAAGAGGAGAGCAGTTCGACCCGGGGACCATCCCGGCACCGGCAAGGGGCGATGCCGCGAGATGGCAACCGGACCGGCGGCGGGCGGCGCGCTGCGACGACCGCTCGCTCACGGACCCGGCAAGCCGCGGTCGGCGGCCGCCGGGGCAGCGGTGGTGGGCCATGCACTCACCGGGATGGGTGGGGGTGCCTCAGCGCGGCATGCCGGCACCCAACGGTGCCGGCGGGGGCATAGGCACCGGCGGCTGCGGGGCGGGGGCCGTCGATTGCGCCTCCATCGTCGCCAACTCCCGCGGCAGCGGGAACGGCGGCGACGGCGGCAAATACTGCGGCGGATGTTGCAAATAGCGCGGCGAAGGGAGTGTCTGCCCCGTCGTCGGCACCCAGGTCTGACACCCCGTCAGACCCGCCACCAACAACCCCAGGGCCGCAACGCGGCAACTCCTCGTCTTCATGGCCCGGCTCCCCTCGCTCCCCCCGAGATCAAAATGGCAGTCGTCCCCTCGTCCGGGGGCTCGCAGCCTTCGGATTCCGCATGATCGTCTTCCCTGGTATTATCGGAAAACTCGAGGGCAAGATTTACCGAATGTGCCGGCCCCGTCCGGAGCGAAGTTTCCCTGACGACCTGATCGTCCTCCGAGCGGTGCCGACGTGAGGGGTTGCGAGGAGCCTTCTGTGAGCGAAGACCATCTGCTGCCGGTGCATCGGCCGCCGTTTGTCTTGCACTGGGACGAGGCGACCAACCCTCTGCCCGTGCGGACGATCCGCGGGCTGGGTTTGGCCCCGGCCATCTGGCCGGCAGCGGTGCCGCCCTATTACCCCAGCGGGCCCATCGGTCAGCCGTTCGACTTCTGCGGGCACATTCGGCGGCTGTGCGCCGACATCGTGGCGCGGTGCGACGAGTTGCGGCACATCGACGTCAATCGCCTGCTCTTTGCCGTCACCCAGGCGCGCAGCAATCGGCGTTTTGGCCTCCAGGCGCGGGTCACACCCCTCCGTTTTCGTGATGGCCGCCTCATCCGTCGCCGCCGCGGCGTCCCCTACCAGGTGCAGCGGTACTTCATCGACGGCCAGGAAATCCTTTATCTCATCACCTTTTGTCTGCCCCGTTTCCTCGATCAGGATTTCGACGACAAGTTCATTACCCTCTTTCATGAGCTTTATCACATCAGCCCGGCTTTCGATGGCGACCTGCGGCGGCACCAAGGGCGGTACTCCATCCACTCCCGGAGCCAAAAGAAGTACGATGCCCATATGGCCCACTTGGCCCGGACGTATCTCCGCAATGGGGCCGATCCGGCACTGCACGGCTTCCTGCGCTTGAATTTCGCCCAACTCCAGCAGCGGCACGGCAGCGTCCTGGGCGTGGTCGTCCCTCGACCAAAGCTGTTGCCATTGCCGGCCGCGCGGGAGAACTAGCGGTCCTCACCGTCCCATCAGGTACGAGCGCAGGTCGGTGAAGACGCGGTCACAGAATTCCTGCCATTGGACGGGGGAGATTGCCTTGGCGGGCGCTGCGGAGGCCGGGGGAAACAATGCCGTCACGTTGACCACGTTGGCGGACGTTTCCGCCGCCTTGCTGAAGTGCAATTCGACCTCAAACATGGGAGACGCGGGGCGTCCCCACGGCAGCCAATCAAACCAGCGGCGGGGACGCGGCAGCTGGTAGTGACAGCCGGGCCCGCCGAGTTGCAGGCGGATCATCCCCGGCACGCTCTCCACCACTTCGCCGCCGACATCGGCCACAAAGCCGCGAATCTTGACGACGGCGATCCGCTCCGGCATCCAGGCCTGGAAATGATGGACCACGGTATTGGGATCGAGTCGCCGCGGCGGCGCCTCGCTCGGTGGCGTGGTCCAGACGGGCAGTTCGGCGACGGTTTCCTCGGTGTTGGCCAAATTGACCCTGAAGGTCTGCCCCAGGGCATCCTCATAGCGCTGAATCAGCTCGCGGGCCGTTTGCGGACGTTCCACCGGGAATTTGGCCAGGCATTGGCGCACGACGGACTCTAAACGGGGAGAAAGCTGCTGACCCAAGCCCAGGGCCTGGAACGACGGCGGCTCGTCCTCGACGTGGGCGCGAAGCGTCGCCTCGAGGGAGCCGCGGACAAAGGGGCGTCGGCCGGTGAGCAGCTCGTAGAGCATGACGCCAACGCTGTAGATGTCGCCACGGTGGTCGCTGTCGTCGCCGCGGACTTGCTCCGGGCAGACGTAGTCGGGAGTGCCGTGCACCAGGATGTCGCTGCTCCCCTGGAATTTCCTAAGGTCGATGTGCAGGGTGTGGCCGAGCTTGGCCAAGCCGAAATCCATGACTTTCAGGGACTCCTCGGGGTGGTCTGGGCGAGTGATCATGACGTTGGCGGGCTTCAGGTCGCGGTGGATGATGCCCAGGCGATGGGCCGCCTCCAAAGCGCTGCACAGCTGTGCCAGCAACCGACCGACGCGCTCCGGCGTCAGGCGGCGCTGCCGCCGGAGGATTTCATCCAGCTCGAGGCCGTCGATGTACTCCATCACGATGCAGGGGCCGCCAGGGTCGCTGGGGGAGGCATCCAGCAGGGTGACGACGTGGGGATGGCGGAGACGGGCCATCAAGGCCATTTCGCGGCGAAAGTTGTCCGCAAAGGAGGGCTGGGCGGCCAATTCCTCGCGCATGACCTTGATGACGACCGGCTGCCGCGACATCAGCTGCCGGGCCAAATACACCTTCCCCATGCCGCCTTCGCCCAGCAGCCGCACCACTTCGTACCGTCCCAGGACGATTCGCCCACCAAACGTATCCGCCGTCATGTCTGTTCCCGCACACGGCCTTTGCGAGATGCTCCGGCGACCCACACCCGGGTGGCCTCAACGCGGTCGCCGAGGGCGAAAGACGTTTTGCTGTTGCTCCTCCAACTGCCGAATGCGCCGCTCCTGTTGCAGCGTCTGCACCACCCAATCGAGGAACTGGTCTTCCGTCACGACGGTCTTGACCCGGCTCTCGGATCGCCCGGGCCAGCGCTCGGCCTCCGGACCGCGAGCGAAGACCTCGACGTAAAACTCTATCGTGTCCCCCACTTTCAGCCCGGGCAAGGCCCGGGTCTGAAAATCAAAGCGGCCGCCGCCGGCGAGGCGTCCCGGCCGCTCGGTGGGATCGGTCGAGCCGACGGCATGAAACTCGACCTGATCACGGGGCCCGCTGCGGACAAAAGCCCCGCGGCGAAAATCGAACGGTCCGGTTTGCGCTGTCGCTGGCACTTCCGCGAGCGGCAAAGTCTGCCACTCGCCGTCGTTGATGCGATACCGAAGCTGGGCCCTTCCTAATCCGAACGGTGCCTGGCAGACATAGGCAATGCGGATGCTTCGGCCCAGCGGCACGGGCATGCCCTCGAGATCCGCGTCTTCGGGAGTGGCCTCGGCGTCGTCGTCAAACCGCTCGGGCAGCAGCGTGACCGTGGGCGGTTCATCCGGCAACAGCCTCAAGGTTCGCCGCGGCGGGTCCCGATTGACGAAGCCGTGCTCGTCTTCGACGCGCACCCGGTACGCGGTCTCCCCTGCCCGTAGATCGAGTGTGGCCTCCCATTTCCGCCCCTCGGCCCCCAGGGTCATGGGAACGGTCCGTTTCACTTCTTCCGGCCCGTCCGGGGAGACTGGGCCGAGGCACTCAACGACGGCGCGGACGACCGGCTTCTGGGTTTCGATGACCACGCGGGCTGCCGAGCCGGCCGGTCCCGCCACGTCTCCCTGCGGTTGCGCCACCTGGTAGCGGCGTCCATCTGGCCGCAGGCCGGTGTAGGTCGGCAGCTCCAGCCACGCCTCCAGCCGCGCGATTTCCGGACGCGGCTCGTAACGGACCCGCCCGGGGCGGCGAGTACGGCCGTCCTTGAGCCACGCTCGATAAACAAAATCGGCGCTCGCTGCCGGCACCTCAGCCTGGTAAGTGGTGGGGTCCAGCCGGTGCAAGGCAACCCTGTCCTCCGGTTGGCCCTCCGGAGACAGCAAGACGTGGCCTGTCGCGGGGTCATCAGGTTCGAGGCCCGCCACACGAAAGCGGAGGACGTTCGGCTCGCCACTCGGCCAGACGAGGAACGGCTCGGCGCATTCAATCGTCACCCTGCGCGGGATCTCCCGGTCTGCCAGGAAGAGCCGGGCGAGCAGGGCCGTTGCCGTGTCTGGACAGATCAGCCAGGCCGCAATCCCAAGGATAGCCACGGGCATGACCAAGGCCAGGCTCCGATTCAGCAGACGTCGGTCAAGGAGGCCGGCAAAATCGATGCGCTGCGCCAGTTGCTCGGCTTCGCGGGTCAGGGCGGCGATCAGGGCCGGCGACATGCCGTCGGTGCGGGCTTCGGGACGGTTGAGCTGGATCGCCGAAATGAGGCGATCTTGCAGCTGGGGCAGGCGTTCTTCGACCCACAGGGCCAAGGCGTCGTCGCGGGATCGCTGGCTGACCGCCCACCAGAGGAGGACCGCGGCCGAGGCGCCGGCGATGAGGCCGACCGCGGCCGTCAGGGCAACCCGCAGCGGCCAGGGGGTATCTCGCGTCCGGTCCACCAGCCAATCGACCCCGCACGCGCCGGTCAGCACTAAGGCATTGATGGCCAGCCACACCGCGCCGGCCCAGGCCAGCCGCTGGCCGCGCCACCGCCACCGGAGTCGCGACAGATTTCCCCGGATCGTCGCTGGGACCATCGCCGTCAAGCCAAGTCCGAGAACTTGCGGAGAAGCCATTCACCCGCCACCAACAGGACGAAAACCACATAGGCGAGCGGGTTCCACAGGAGAACCTCCCGACGGATGGTGAACGGGGCCGACCGTGGCTCGACCATGTCGGGGAGTGTGGCCAAGTCTTCCTCCCGGTAGAAGCGGCCGCCGCTGAGGCGGGCCGCTTGCCGAAGTTCGGCTTCAGCCAGACCGGCGATTTCGCGTTCGTGCCGGGGTGGCCAATCGACGCGATACTCCAGGCGCGCCGGCTCCGGCTCGCTCAGCGTCACGGCAAAGCGGCCCACGGCGTCGTTGGGGAGCAACGCCTGGTAGTCGCCTGGTTGTCCCGGCGCCGCCTCGAGCACGATTGGCACCGAGCTTTCTTCCCCCGGCGGGGCATCCAGCCGTTCCAGCCGGCCAACCACCCGCTCCCGCACGAACGGTCGATAGTCGGGGTCATACAGGCGGGCGAACAGGTGCGTGGCCCGTCCGAGGGTCTGATCGCTTCGCTCCAAGGCAAGGCGGGCACGGCGGGCGCCGCCCAGGGCGTGGGCCATGCCGAACTGATAGATCACTTGGCCCCAGAAGCGGACGAAGCGCCACTCGCCGGCATTGAAGCGCCAGCGCCAGCTTTCATCACACGCCCAGAACAACACCTGACCGCGGCCATAGAAGTGCGTGGCGAGGAGGGGCATGGGCTGGTCCGCGCTTTTGGCCGTCGGGTGAACCAGCAGCGCCGTCGCCCCGGGCCGCAGCTTGCGGACGGGGTAGTGCCAATACAGCCCGGGCAGCTCGCGCCACAGACGCCCGTTTTCCTCCGGGGTGTCGGCCAAGGCCATCATCGGGCTGAGTTCTCCTGCCCGGGTCAACTCGGGGAGGAACGCCACCGGGCGTTCCTCCCCGGCGGCAAATGCCACCGGGTCGAACTCCACCGGTAACACTTCGTCCAAGGGGCCGCCGTGATAGCTGGCAGGCATGTGTTGCCGGCCAGCGATGACGACCAGGCCGCCTCCCTGGGCCACGAAGTCGCGCAGCCATCTCAAGCGCTCGGTGCCGATGTAGTCGGCGGGGACATCCCCGAGGATGACCACATCCTGCGCGAACAACTCGGCACGGCTGGGGGGAAACGACGCCAAGAACGGCGGGCCGGAGCGCAAGGCCCGGGCGTCGCCCTCCACGACCACGAAGCGCGCTTCCACACGGCGATCACGGAGCAAGGCATTTTGCAGCAGCTTATACTCCCACCGGGGCGTGCCCTCCACCACCAGGACTTTGACCTTGTGATCCACCAGCCGCACCGGCCGAGTGAGCAGATTGTCGTCGGTGATGGCCTCGGCACCGTGAAAAGTGATGGCCGCTTGCAGGGTAACTTGCTCGGGGAGCCCCAGGTCTTTTCGGGGGGTGAAGGTCAATTCCTCGCGGAGGTCGTCACCTTCGCGCACGGCCAACTCGCGTTGGGCCATCACCTGGCCGTCGATTGTCAAGGTCAGGGTGGCGGTCCCGCGCGGAAAGCCTCGGTTGCGCCAGCGGACGGTGACGGTCACGGCGTCGTCATAAGCCACGACGTCGGGGAGGGAGACATCCCGGAGCTGGAGATTGCCGAAATCACTCGAGCCAGTGCCGTAGATGTGCAACGGCACTTGCCGACGCCCACATTCGCGAGCGGCCTCTTCGACGGTAAGCTGACTGGCATTATCTCGGCCGTCGGTGCAGACGACGATGGCCGCCGGCAGGTCAACATCGGCCCGATCCAACAGCGCGGCCAGGGCATCCGCCAGGGCCGTGTGGGCCGCGTCGGCCCGGTACTCGGCCAGCAGCCTGACGGCGAAAGGGTGCGAGACCGCCGGGTCGCCGGGTTCGCCGCCGGCTACCTCGAGCAACCGTTGGCCAAAGAGAAAGCCGCGCAGCGGTCCCTTCGTTTGCAGTCGGGGAATCAGGTCGAGTTGGGGATGGGTCCAGACGGAGCGAACCAGGTCGGCCCGCGAGGGATTGTTGGCGAGTGGTGGAGCCGGCTCGGCGGGGCTGGCGGACGGCTGGTCGGCTGCCGGCGGCAGCCGACCAGCGGCGATGGCCACACGCCGCTGGTCCGCTTCCGTCAGCCGCGGATCGCGTTGCTTCATGCTCTCGCTGTTGTCCAGAAGGATGACGATCTCGCGGGGTCGCTCTCCGCGGAAATCGGCGACCAGCACCGGCCGGAGCAGCAGGAACACCAGCAGCGCCAAGGCGGCGGCACGAAGAAGGGCCAGGGCGAGCCTGCGCATCCGACTGATCCGCCCCGCTTCCAGGAAATATAGACCGACGACACCGCCGCCGAGCGCCAGCGCGAGAACGGCCGCAGCCCAAAACGGAAAGAGGCCGCGGCAACTCAATTCAGGGGCGTGGAGGATCGCCTTGTCGGGCAACTCGGCGGACAACAGATGGTTGAGGAGCGAGGTCATCGCGGCAAAACTTGCAAAGGCGAACCTCCCTCAAGGGTAATCGCTTGCCCCCCGTAAGGCAACGATCCCGCGCACCAGATCGGCGATCTTCGAGGAGACCGGGGAATCCTCGGAAAAAAGCGAAAAAAGCCCATATTCGACCCAAACTACTATTGACTCATGGAGCGCCCAGATTTACTATCTGAGCTACATCTAATGCATTCCTCAATCCTCAAACGCTACAGGGTAATCTGTGTGCATGGATGGCGCGTTGGCATCTTCCAGGCGGACTGGGCGATGAGCCCGTCTGTCCGCGCTCTCCGAACTGACAGTTCGAAAAGGCCCCAGGTACAAGGGACTTGTTCCTGAACGCATGGGTTGGCGCACCTTTGTTAACGGGAGGTTGACATGTACAGCATGGTGCTCATGATGGCCCTGACGACCGGCGGCGAGATGCCGGCATTCTGCCGGGGCTGCCGGGCGTGCGGCTGCTACACCTGCGCCTGTTACGCCTGCGGTTGCTTCGGCTGCCGGGGCTGGTGTGGCTGCCGGGGTTGGTCCGGCTGCTATTCGTGCGGCTCCTACACGTGCGGCTGCTATTCGTGCGGCTGGTATGCCTTTGGTCACTGCGGTGGACTGGTGATCTACGGCTGCCACGCCTGCGGCTGTGGCGTTGCCCCTGCCGCGCCGGCTCGGCCCCATCCTGCGCCCCCGCCTGCCAAGGCCGCGGGGGCACCGACGCCGGCCACTATCGTCGTCTCGCTCCCCGCTGATGCAACCCTGACCATCGACGGCTCGCCCACTAAATCGACCGATGCCACCCGGGTCTTCACCACCCCGGCGTTGGATCCCAACGGCTCGTATACCTACACGTTCCAGGCCCAAGTGGTCCGTGATGGCCAAACCCTCACCCTCTCCAAGAAGGTGGCCGTCCGCGGCGGACAGGAAACGCGAGTTTCCTTCGAGTTCCCCTTGGTCAGCGTGGCCGCCAAGTGACCGGTTGCTGATCGGCTTGCTTCCTGGGGCCGGCAAGCGCGAGAGGCGAGCGGTCGATAAGAGGCGTGCATGGGCGTCGTTAAGGAGCGAGGGGGCCGGGGCCGGCCCCCTCGCGTCGTTGGCAGCCATTCCATGCCAGGGCCGTTTCCGCTCGTCAAGCGGAATTTCCTCACTTTTTCCGCGATTTCCAGCCCGATTTTGGCCGGAATCTGCATTGTGATGCACCTCCGCCGTTCCTATAATCGACCCCAGGTGAGCGCCCGGGGATGACTCGGCGATCACCTCGGTTGAGAGTAGCTGTCATGGGCGTCATCCACTATCGGCCACGCGTCAATGACCTGATTTTTCAGGTGTATGCCCGGCCGATTCACCCCGAGCTGTTCGACATCCTGGCGCGGCGCCGGGTGCAGCGCGAAGACTATGAGTTGAACGTCTGGATTACGCGGACGGGGCATGTGATCACTTGGGAACGCCAAGGGATGACGTTGACGGAGGTGGCCGCTGCCGCCGACCAGGACTTACCGACCACCGGCCGGTTGCTGCACTATCGGCTGCGGGGTGAGCAATCGGCGTCGCTTCCTTTGGCCCACGGGATCACCTACCAGACCAGCTTCCAGGTGGAAGTCCTGCCGCCTGAGATTTTCCTGCACGTTCACGATGAAATCATGGCCGACGGCAGCAAACGCGGGCTGCTGCACAACTTTCAGCCGAATCACCGCTTGGCCGTTGCTCCTCTGGGATATGTGCTAATCGAGGCCCGGCCGGGGTGCCTGTTTCTGAACTCCTTCCACACGTTTCCCGGGGAACATACCGTCGTCAAATCGCAGTCGCTGATCGAACGGCGCCTGGTCGGCAAGTAGCCCGTCCTGCCATCATCTGACTTCCTCCCGGTCATCAGGCCTTGAAGGCACCCCATGAGCCGCACCGCCACGATCCGACGCGAAACCTCGGAAACCCGCATCCACCTTCGGTTGGACCTCGATGGCAGTGGTCAAGCCAATGTCGCGACCGGCATCGGCTTTTTCGATCACATGCTCACGCTGCTGGCGCGGCACAGCCTCTTCGACCTCAGCGTCGAGGCCGCTGGCGACTTGCACGTGGATGCCCATCACACCGTCGAAGACACCGGCCTCTGCCTGGGCAAGGCACTGGCCGAGGCGTTGGGTCCCAAGGCTGGCATCCGCCGTTATGGCAGCATCATCCTGCCGATGGACGAAACCCTGGTGACCTGCGCGGTAGATCTCAGCGGCCGACCGTTCTGCGTCTGGAATGTCCCGCTCCCCGCGGAACAGCTCGGGACGTTCAGCGCACCGCTGGCCGAGGAATTCTGGCGGGCTGTGGCATCGGCGGCGGCCATGAATCTCCATGTGCTCTGCCATTATGGCCGAAATACGCACCATATCATCGAGGCGGTCTTTAAGGCGGCGGCGCGCTCGCTGCGCCAGGCCGTGGAGATTGACCCGCGCGAGGTCGGCGTCCCTTCGACGAAGGGAGTGCTCTAAGGGCGCGGCCTGGCCCCTCAGGGCGGCGGCAGTCGATCCGTCGCCGGGAGTGGGATTTCGGCGGGCGGGTTCGTCAAGCGAACCGCCCGCTGATGTTCCAATGGGTCGGGCAGCTCAGGCCGGCTGAACGGCAGCGGGCTGGGGACGGGCACGGGGGGAGGGGGTAAAGCGGCCTGCCGTGAAAACTCGGCCGTCGGGTCGTCGAACGGTACTCGGTTGGCGGCGGGCTGGGTCACGACGGGAGGCCCCAAAGGGTCGGTCGGCGTCAAGGCGACGTCCGGCCATAACCGGCGCCATAGCGCCTGCATCGTCTGGTCGTCCGCTGCGGCCAAGGCGGTAAGGCCCATGATCCCGAGCAGGCACCAGCCGACACGCCGCATCCCGGTGTTCATAACATCCTCCTCGAAGACCGACCTCCAACATTCTAGCGTACAGGCCCGGGCGCGTGCAGCCAAGACATGCGGGTGCCGCCCTGAATTTCGGCGGGGCGAGGGTGCAGTGACACAAAAGGGATTGATCGGTTCGCGCTCGTGCGACGAGGTGAGACGCTCACCCGGCACACCGCGGACGCGGACCGATGAACCGGCTGCGCGAAACGATGATTCCAGAGCGGTGGGGATGATTAATCGGTTCGCGCTCGCAAAGGCGATTTATCGGGTTGCGCTCATGGGGTTTCGATGGGGCTGGAGCAAGCGCGAAATGATCGATCAGAAGCGCGAAACGAGGAAGCGGCGGAGGCGGGGCAAAACCGAAGCCTGGAGCGCTGAACCCCGCCCCGTACGATAGGTGCATCCAGAGATGCTCCCCCACGAACCGCTGACCCTGGCGGCGGGTTTCGTCGTGGATCAGGTAATCGGCGATCCCCCGACTTGGCCTCATCCCGTTCGCTGGCTGGGACGGTTGATCACGTGGTTGGAACCGCGGTTGCGCCGCTGGTTGCCGGAGCGTCTGGGCGGGGTGGTGCTGCTGGCGGCGGTGGTGACGGCCGCCGGCGCCGCGGTCGCCGGCGTCCTCCTCGTCAGCGGCTGGATTCACGTCGCCCTGCGGTACGTCGTCGAGGTCGTGCTGATTGCCTGGGGGCTGGCGGGCCGGAGCCTGGCTGTGGCGGCCGAAGAGGTCGCAGCCGCCTGGGACCGCGCCGACTGGGCGGAGGCGCGGCGGCGGGTGTCGGCCATCGTGGGGCGCGACACCGACCAGCTGCCCCCCCACGACATCGCCCGGGCGGCGATCGAAAGCGTGGCCGAAAACACCACCGACGCCGTGGTGGCGCCGTTGTGTTACGCAGCCCTCTTCGGGCCGGTGGGGTTGTGGGTGTATAAGGCGGTCAACACGCTCGACAGCATGGTGGGCTACCGCACCGAGCGGTATCGGCGCTTCGGCTGGGCCTCGGCCCGGGCCGACGATGCCCTGAACTGGGTGCCCGCCCGCCTGACGTGGCTGCTGCTGTCGGCAGCGGCCTGGGCCGCCGCCGACGGCCGGGCCGCCTTCCGCCTCGGCTGGCGCGACGGCCGCAAACATCCCAGCCCGAACGCCGCCTGGGCCGAGGCCACCATGGCCGGGGCGCTCGGCATTCAGCTCGGTGGCCCCAGCACCTACCGGGGCGTTGTCTCGTCCAAGCCCCTGCTGGGAGAGGGACACGGACCGCTAGACGCCGCCACCATTCGCCGGGCGATTCACCTGATGCAGCTGGCGGCCTGGATGGCCCTGGGGCTAGCCCTGCTGCTGGCCTGGGGTCGGGGAGAGATCATCGGTGGTGGGATCTTCAAGCGGGATCAGGCACCGGCGGCGGGGGGTCGGGTTCCGCCGCCGGCGGAACATCGTCCGGCGACGGCGGCTCCGCTGCTGCCGGCGGACGCGCCCCGACAGCAGCCGCTCGGCGGCGCGCGGCCGAGC
>JANWYO010000185.1 GCA_025055215.1 Gemmataceae bacterium | reverse complement strand
ACCCGGCACCGGGTGCGGGCCGGGGCGCGGCGGGCGGGGGTGGGGGCGCGGCCCCCGCGGGGGGCCGGGGCCTGGGTGGGGCCCTGGTCCTGCACCTGGGGGGGGGCGGGGGCAAACGCCCGCCCCCGCGCCCGCAGCCGCCACTCCCGGCCGGCCGCCGGCAAGGCCAGACTCTCGAAGACCACCGGCCCCTTTCCCTGGGACGACAGCACCGGCCCACCCAGGACCGCGTCCCGTGCCACGCCCCAGTCGCCGCTCACCAGGTACAGCGGGGCAGCCGCCGTTCCGAACACCACACCGAGCGGCGGCAACACCGGCTTGGCCGGCGGCTGGCCGTCGGCGGACCACGAAACCGCCGACAACCCAACGATCACGACTGCCCAGGGGCGCACTTGGACTGACACGGCCGGGCTCCCTCGAAGCCGATGCGAGCAACGACGCCCTCATCTTAGCCCGGGGGCCGACCGGGTCAAATGCTGCCGCCGGCGGCTCAGGCCGGCCGCCGCAGCCGCAGCGGCGGCCGCTCCGACACCGCCCGGTACCGCGCCGTCGCCGTCTGCCGGTGGAGGCTCCGGTAGACTTCCGCCAACGCCGGACCGAGGGCCACGCCGCGCCGCCGCATCACGCGCTCGGCCGTCTTCAGCAGTGCCGCCAAGTCGTCGTGCGGCGCCAACTGGCCGTTCCACACGCTGCAAAACGACGGCACATACTTGGGGAGGAATCGGCCGGTCGGCAGCAGCTGGCAGAAGATCCCCGTCACGGTCCCGGTATTCAGCAGTGTCCCCAACCCCGTCTTGGTGTGGTCGCCGAGAAACGAACCGACCTTCGTCTGTCCGGTCTCAACCGCTTCGCCTTGGATGGTGACCGTGACCTGGCCGTAGTCGTTGCGCAGGTCGCTGACCTGGGTTCCGGCCCCGAGGTTGACCCACTCGCCGACGTAACTGTGGCCGACGAAACCGTCGTGGTACTTGTTGGCGTGACCCTGGAAGATGCTGGCTTCGACTTCGCCACCGACCCGACAATTCGGTCCCAGGGAGGTGCCGGCCCGCACCTTGGCCCCAAGCAGGTGCGTCCCGGGACCGACGTAGCACGGCCCCTCCAGCCGGGTGAAGGCGTGCACCACCGCCCCCTGGTCGACGACCACCGGCCCGCCGCGGGTGTCGGCCACCACCAGCGGATCGAGCTGGGCCGTCGGGTCGAGGCGGAGACGCTCCCGCGGACCGACCACGGTGCAGCCCGGCCGGTCGGCGGTGGCTAATGGCCGCAGCCGACCGTAATCCTGGCCGATCTGCGCTGCATTCTCCTCGATCAGCTGCCAGGGATAGGTCAGCAGTCGGCCGCCGGCCGGTCGCTTCGGCAGCGTCGCCTTCCACGTCGCCAGGCAGTCGTCCAGCGTGTTCAGCGACAGGTAGGTCAAGCGCTGCGGTCCGATGACCGCCCAGGCCACGTCGCCGTCGATCAGGGCCACGCCCGGCCCCGGCACCTCGTCGAGGGGGTCGGCGGGAGGCAGCCAGCGCCCATTGACCAGCAGCGTCGTGTCCGACCGCAGCCAGTCAAGGTCGTTGACGCGAATCGAGGGAAAGAGGGTGCGCACCAGAGGCGCCAGATACGGCCGGACTAAGACCCCCAGGGAAGTCGGTCGGAAATAGCGACAGTGTTTACCGGCCAGCGGTCCCAGGCCGCAGAGGAGCTGGAAGACCGGCCGCGTCAGCGTCAGCGGTTCCAGGTTGGCGACGCCGCCATCCTCGAAGAGGCAGAGGCGCATGGCTCGACTCCTTTCGCGCCGGAGCAAGGGCCTATCCGTGGCACGAGCGGATTATAACCCGGCCCAGCGCGGGCTGCCAAGCGTGACTTGCTGAGTGTTTCCGTTTCGATTACGGCGAGGCAACCCAGCGAGCGGTGGCTCATTCGCTCGAGGCGTCGGCG
>JANWYO010000114.1 GCA_025055215.1 Gemmataceae bacterium | reverse complement strand
CCACCTGTCGCTGCCCCTCGTTTCGCGACCATCTCTCGCCCATGTTATACCACGCTTGGCTCATGCCCCGCTTGGCAACGTCGACCCTGCACCCACCCGACGATGCGACCCCACCTACCCCCCACCCATCACTTCCCTGTCTCCCCCGCGCCGCTCGCCGCAAATGTCGACGGGGAGCCGATGCTCACGCCGATGAGCTATCCGGCTCGTCGAGGAAGCTGACACAGCGATCCGAAAGAATGGAGCCTTTTTCAGGAACGGTTTCGTCTCCGGGCCCAGCAATGGGGTTGCGACACATGCCGAACACCAAGGAGACTTGGTGGCTCACTCGCTTCCTTGGACGGGCTGGGCGGGGCGTCGTTATGGGGTGGCCACCAGGGGGAGTTCCCGCGGTGAAGGCCGGGGGAAGGGGGCCTCGTCGATGTATTGGTAAAAAACGTTCCGCTGCCGCGGGATGAACCCCAATTCCCGGATAGCGTTTCGGATCTGTTCCAGCGTCAGGTGATACACGGTACCCGCCTGCGAAACGACGTTTTCCTCGATCATTAAGCTGCCCATGTCGTTGGCGCCGAACAAGAGGCCTAGCTGGCCGATTTTAGGCCCCTGTGTTACCCACGACGATTGGATGTTGAGGATGTTGTCGAGGTAGAGGCGGGAAATGGCCTGGGTCTTGAGGTAATCAAACGCACCGTGGGCGGGGACGTCGGCCATGGCGGTGTTGTCGGGCTGGAAAGTCCAGCAGATGAATGCGGTGAAGCCGCCGGTTTCGTCCTGGAGCTGACGGAGGCGCTCAAGATGTTCCACCCGGTCGGCCAATGTTTCAATGTGGCCGAACATCATGGTGCAAGTCGAGCGGCCACCCAGTTCATGCCAGACGCGATGGACTTCGAGCCATTCCTCGGTGAGGCATTTGTTGACCGTGATGGCCTGGCGCACGCGATCGACGAGGATTTCGCCGCCACCACCCGGGAGGCTGCCCAAGCCTGCCTCCTTCAGCCGCCGGAGCACCTCGCGGAGGGGGAGCTTGTTGATTTTGTGGAAATGCCAGATTTCCGGCGGGCTGAAGGCATGCAGGTTTACGGTGGGATACCGGGATCGGAGATCGCGGAGGAGGTCTTCGTACCATTCGAGCTTCAAGGTGGGATGGAGGCCGCCCTGCATCAAGACCTGGTCGCCGCCCAGGGCGATGGTTTCCTCGATCTTGCGGTAAAGGACCTCGCGTGGCAAGACATAGGCGTCGGGGTCGGTGCTCTTGCGGTAGAAGGCGCAGAAATCGCAGACCGCGGCGCAGATGTTGGTGTAATTGATGTTGCGGTCGATGTTGTAGGTGCGATAAGGCTCTGGATGGAGGCGGCGGCAGACGGCGTCCGCCGCCCGCCCGAGCGCCGGCAGGTCGTTGCAGTGGAACAGCTCAAGCCCTTCCTCCGGGCTGAGGCGTTGGCCGTCAACGGCTTTCTGCAAAATCCGGGCACCGGTAGAAGTCAAGGGCCACCCCCCTTCGGGCCAACCCCAACTCGCAGGCCAAGGTGTAATAGTGATGCAAGCCGGCCTGTTCGCGCGGCCCGAGGTCGAACTGGATGATGCTTTGGAGATACCGCCGGCAGAAGCCGGCGTCCAGTCCCAGGCGCGGCGCCTCGCGGTGGGCGATGGCTCCGATGCGGGCGCAGCCGCGCCGCTTGGCCTCGTGCAGCGCCGCCGGCACGTCTCCCAGATCGACCCCGGGCCGCACGGCCCAGAAGGCGTACACAAACGGCAGGCCCGTCCAGTCGAACCACTCCTGGCCCAGGTCGTAGGCGTGGTCAAACCCCGGCAGGCAGGCCCGCATCGCCCGGTCACCGATGAGGAGCACGGCGTCGGCGTCTGTCTCTTCCGCCGACCAGTCGAGCGGCAACGGGAGCACCTCGGGGGTCACCCCGTAACGGAGCCGGAGGAGAATTTGCGTCAGTGCGGCGCTGGTCCGCGACCCCTCGTCCAAGGCCACGCGGCGGATGTCGGTCCAGGGCCTTCGGCTGAAGAGGGTGACGCTCAAGACTGGGCCACGCGAAGCAATGCTGATCCCCGGGATAATCGAATAGTTCCCGGCACGGAAATACTCGATGACCGGGATCAGCCCCACATCGAGGCGGCCATCCGCCAGCGAGTCGGCGAGTTTGCTCGGCACCTCCAGGACCAGCTCCGCCTCCGGCGCGAGCAGATCGAGGTCGCAGATCAGCGGCTTGGTGTTGAGGTAATTGACCGCGCCGATGCGGATGGGAGAGTCCATAGGGCCGGCCTCCCGGGAGCCTGAGGGACGTCACTTCAGAGGCATTGTAGCGGGAGGTTCGCAAATTTCAAAGTTTTCAGAATCGGCTGGCAGTCGGTCGTCACCCGGCACGAGGACCGGCCAATTCGGTGACCGACACGACACCCGGGCGAGGGGGCGGTCGGATGTTGAGGGCCGCGACGGCTTTTTCCCTGTCTCTTGCCGAGCGACAGGGGATGTGCGACAACATGGAAGGCCTTGGCAACCGGCCGACGGTTTGAAGGTCGGCCCGCAGCCAGTTGGGTGGGCGGGCGCTGCCGAGGGACCGGCGGCCGGTCTCGGAGCCGCTGGAGGAAGATCGTCATGACAACGAGTTGGTTGGGCCGGCCGGCCTGGGTGGTCGGTTGTCTGCTATGGCTGGTTCCCGTGGGAGTGGCGTCGGCCGATCAGGCCGCGCCGGGGAAGGCCTTCGATCCGTACGACCAGTCCGACATTCCTCTGGAAGTGGACGCTACCGACCCGAAGCTGACAAAGATCGTGTTGGTGGCGGGCAAACAGAGTCACGGTCCCGGAGAGCATGAATTTTTTGCTGGGACGGCGATCCTCTTCAAGATGCTTCAGCAGACGCCGGGCGTCTTCCCGGTGATGGCCCGGGACGGCTGGCCGAAAAATGAGAAGATTTTTCAGGGGGCGAAGTCGACGGTGTTCTACATGGACGGTCGGGCCGGCCATCCGATCATCAAGCCTGATCGGATGGAGTTGTTGCAAAAGCTGATGGACCAGGGTGCGGGCTTTGTCAATCTGCACTACGCAGTGGACTACCCGCCGGAGCAGGGGCGGCGGATTCTCGGCTGGCTGGGGGGCTTTTACGACGCTTCGATCTCCGTGAACCCGCATTGGGTGGCGGACTTCCGCAGCCTGCCGGAGCATCCGATAACCCGGGGGGTGAAGCCGTTCTCCATCCGGGACGAATGGTACTACAACATGCACTTCATCGAGGGGCTGAAGAACGTCACGCCGATCTTGCGTGCCATCCCTCCGGACGACACGCGCCGCACCGCTGATGCCAAGAAACACCTCGGCCGCGAGGAGATCGTCGCCTGGACCTACGAGCGGGCCAACGGCGGTCGCGGCTTCGGCTTCACCGGCGGCCACCACCACCGCAACTGGGGCGACCCCAACTTCCGGCGGCTGGTCGTCAATGCCATTCTCTGGACGGCCCATGTCGAAATCCCGCCCGAGGGGGCCAAGGTGGATCTCGACCCGATCGAACTGGAGAAGCGCCTCGACCGCAAGCCGCCGAAGAAGAAGTGAAACCGAGGGCTGGTCCGGCCCACGCCCGCCTGACGGGCGTGGGCCGATCGCCAGGTCGGCGAGGCATGGCCAATGGCCGGTGGGCCGACGGCGTGTGGGCCGATCGCCAAGCTCACCAGCGGATGTCTGATTGGACCGGCAGGCGGTGCAGGTCGTGTCGCCGGTCGATCGGCCAAGCCCGCAACTCGTCGACCACCGCCAGCAGGCCGTTGACCGCTGCCTCGAACAGGACTTTGCCTTTCTCCGCGGTGGCCCTGGTCGGGTCGCCGTGGACGCCGGTGCGGGTCCAGCGTCCCCAATAGTCGTTGAAGCGGACGGGGTAGTTGGCGGTACTGTCGCTGCTGACGAAGCGGCCCATGCGGTCGTTGTCCTCGACGGCCAAGTCCATCCGCACCCGCTCCGGGGCGAGGTAGAGGTATAGCGACGTCTCGAATTCGTCGGCGTGGGCGATGATTTTCGATTCGCGGACCTTTTCGAATGCCTCGAGGAGGAAGAGGAAATAGTTGGTGGCAAAGCAGAGCGACCGCGTCGCCAGCACCGTCTTGCGGGCGACCAGGTCGATGAGGGGCGTGTTCGAGCCGTGGCCGTTGACCAGCAGGATCTTTTCAAAGCCGTGATAAGCCAGGCTCTTGGTGATGTTCAGGCAGAAGGCGATGAACGTTTCCGGCTCGATGTGGATGGTGCCGGGAAAGTCGATGTGGTGTAAATTCAGACCATAGGAAATCGGCGGCAAGACCAGGACGCGGTCAGACGCCCGGCGACCGACTTCCAGGCAGACCGATTCGCACAGAAACACGTCCACATCCAGCGGAAGGTGTCGGCCATGCTGCTCGGTCGATCCGGTGGGAAGGATGACCAATTTCTGAGCGGCGATGGCCTCGTTCATGTCCTCCCACGTCAGGCGGTTGTAGCGGTATTCGGTGGCGGCACTCATGGGAACCGTCTCCACGGCGACTTGGGATGCGGGGGATGGCGTTCATTAAAGCGGAAGGGACGGGGAAAGCAACCGGGCGGTGTGCGGCGTCGCACAAGGCCGGCTGTCCCCGCACAGCGATCCGGCGGGCGCCGGCGGTGGCGGCGGCGTCGCCGGTGCGGCTGGCGGCGGCCCTTGGGGCCGCTGCCAGCCCCCGCGCCGACAGGCACACCGTTTGCTCGCCGCCAGCAGCAATGGGGTGATCGACTCCAGCCTAAAGGAAGACTCTCATGTTCCGCTCGATTCTTGTGCCCTTGGACGGTTCAGCGTTCGGCGAACACGCGCTCCCTTGGGCGCTGAGCCTTGCCCGGCGCGCCGGGGCGGCCATCGAGGTCATGCACGTCCATCCCCCCTTGGCGATGGTCTATCCCGAAAGCGTGCCGCTCATGGACGACTCGCTCAACATGGAATTGAAGACCCGTCAGCGCGCCTACCTGGACAACGTGGTCGCACGCCTCCGCAGCGTCCTGACCACGCCGGTGAACTGTATCGTCCAGGAGGGCTTGATCGCCCCAACCATCCAACACCGCGCCATCGAGCAGCACGTCGATCTGGTCGTCATGACGACCCACGCCCGTGGACCGCTTGGCCGGCTCTGGCTCGGCAGCGTCGCCGACGAACTGGTCCGCCTCTTGCCGATGCCGATGCTTCTCGTTCGTCCCAGCGACAGCACGGCGAACTGGCAGGCGGATGTCAGTTTCAAGCATCTCCTCCTGCCCCTCGACGGTTCCTCCCTGGCCGAGCAAATGATCGAGCCGGCCACGGCGCTGGGTCAACTCATGGGGGCGGATTACACCCTGTTGCGCGTCATTCGCCCCGTCATGCCCACCAGCTATGCGGTGGAAGGCTACGGCCTGGGGCAGGTCGCGGATTCCCTCTTGACGCAGATCGAGCGGACCCACGCTCAGCTGGCCGACGAAGCTCAGCGCTATCTCGACGAGGTGGCGTCTCGACTGCGGGCCCAAGGACTGACGGTGCACACGCGCGTGGCCACGGACGAGCAGCCGGCGGTCGCCATCCTGAACCTCGCGGTGCCGCCGGCCATCGACTTCATCGCCCTGGAGACCCACGGCCGTCGCGGGTTCTCCCGCTGGTTCCTGGGGAGCGTGGCCGACAAGGTGCTGCGTGGCACGACACTGCCGGTGATGGTCCACAAGCCGAAGGAGGCATGAGGGCGTCCGTCAGGCGACGGGGGCAGCATCGTCGGCGCGATGGTCCAGGCCGTATTTCGCCAGGAGCCGATAGAGGGCGCGACGGCTGATACCCAAGGCGCGAGCAGCCTGGACCTTGTTTCCTTTGGCCCGCTCCAGGGCCGTCACCACCGCCCGCCGTTCCAGCTGCCGCAGGTTGAGGGGGTCCACATTCTCCGACCGGGGCGGGGGTGTGTGCTGGTGCAGCGTCTCCGGGAGATCGTCGAGCGTGATGACGTTGTTTTCCGCAAGGATCTGGGCACGTTCGATGACGTTGGCCAGTTCGCGGACATTCCCCGGCCAGGAGTACCTGACCAGGGCCTCCATCGCTTGCGGGTCTACCCGGCAGCGAACGCTGCCGATCTGCCGCGTCGTCAGGAAATGCTCGACCAGCGCCGGAATATCCTCGGCCCGCTCTCGGAGCGGCGGCAGGTCGATCGTCACCACGTTCAGGCGGTAAAAGAGGTCTTCGCGAAAACGGCCAGCTTTCTGCTCTTCCTCCAAGTTTTTGTTCGTGGCGGCGATGACGCGGACATCAGCGTGGCACTCTTTGGTGCTGCCGACCCGGCGGTAGTGCCCGTCCTCCAGGACGCGGAGGAGTTTGGCCTGCATCGGAGGCGGCATTTCGGCGACCTCGTCGATGAAGAGGGTGCCCCCCTCGGCGACTTCGATCAATCCCGGCTTGGCTTGCTGCGCCCCGGTAAAGGCGCCCTTCTCGTGGCCGAACAGTTCGCTCTCCACGAGGGTTTCCTGCAAGGCGGCGCAATTAACGGTGACGAGCGGCCGATCGCGTCGGGGGCTGTTGAAGTGCAAGGCACGGGCCACCAGCTCTTTGCCGGTGCCGCTTGCGCCCCGGATCAGCACCGTGGCGTCCGAAGGGGCCACCTTGGCGATTAATTGCAGCACCCGCTGCATGGCCGGACCCGAGCCGATCATCTGGTAGCGGGGTGACTCGTATTGCAGCCGTTCGACATGGCGACGCAGGCGAATGTTTTCGGTGCGGAGCCGGCGGACCTCCATCGACCGCGCCAGGATGGGCAGCATGGTCTGGAGGTTGAAAGGTTTGAGGACATAGTCGAAGGCACCGACTTTCATCGCCTCGACGGCGGTAGAAATGGTTCCCTGGCCGGTCATGATGATGCCGACAAGGTTGGGATCAAGCTCCAAGGCCTTGCGCAACAGCTGGATGCCGTCCATCCCCGGCATCATCAGGTCGGTTAAGAGGATGTCGAAATCCTGCTTAGCCAGTGCCTCCAGGGCAGCGGCGGCATTGCTGGCCCCGACCGTGACGTAATTCTCTTCGGCGAGCGTCTCGCACAGGGCATCGAGCAACTCGCTCTCGTCGTCCACGATCAGTAGCCGGCCCCGCTTGGCTTGGGACATGGACTTCCTTCCTCCCCAGGTTCGGTATGACGGCGCAAGGGCGCTTGCCGCCGGTCGTGAGCTTCATTCTAAAGGCCGGGCCGGGAGGTCCGCAAAGGCCAAAGCGGCGGCTTGGGGTCTGCCCTCCGGCGGCGGCCGCCGCCGGAAGGCATCAGCTGGCTTCGGGAACCGGCACCTTCAGACGATGGGCCAAGTCGGTGAGCTGTTGCCAGGTGCCGTCGTCGAGCGGGATGCCGCCCGCTTGTCGCTGGGCGCGCGATCGGCGTTCGGGATCGCCCGGCAAAAGGATTTCGCGGACCCCCTCGGCTCGGCGACAGGTGCGCACCTCGTCGCTCAGCTGCCCTACTTCCTTCAGGAAGTGCTCTGCCCCCGCGAATTGCTCGATGTCAAGGACGATGAACAGGACGGCGTTGCCCAGAGGCGCGGCGATGTGCGGATGGCTGCACGGGGCGCCGGAGAGGCCGCCGACCAGCATGTCGAGCAGCAGGCCGAGGCCAAAACCCTTATACGCTTGCGGCCCACCCAGAGGCAGGATCGTGCCGCGGGGCTCGGTGTACAGCACGCTGGGGTCGGTGGTCGGTCGGCCCCGCGCGTCCAATAGCCAGCCTTCGGGTGTCGGCTGCTTCTTGTTGAAGCAGACCCGCACCTTTCCCTCGGCGCAGACGCTGGTGCCGATGTCGAGGAAGACGGGCTCGGTGGTTGTGGGGACACCGAGGCAGATGGGATTGGTGCCGATGCGGCCTTCGACGCCGCCCGGCGGGGCGACGGCCCGGCCGTAGCCGTGGTTGTTGACCGTGCCGATGAGGGCCAGGCGGTGGCGAGCGGCCGCCTCGGCGTATTCGCCGAGGCGGCCAATGTGGCCGCAGCGTTGCAGGGTCCCGGCCGCGACGCCGCTGTGCCGGGCCTTGTCCACCAGGCGGCGAAGGAGGCGGTGAGCCTGGACCTGCCCCAGGCCCCAGCCCCCGTCCGCGACCACCAGCGCCGACGTCTCCCGAAGCACCTGGAACGCGGCGCCGGGTTTCAGGCGGCCATCGGCGATCATCTGGAGGTATTGGGGGATGCGGATCAGTCCGTGCGAGTCGTGGCCGCACAGGTTAGCATCGACCAGGCTGGTGGTAACGACCCCGGCTTCGTCTGGCGGCACGCCGCCGGCCTCGAACAACGAGCGGCCAAAGGACGACAGGATGCTGGCAGAAAACGTCGGCACGAGGATGACTCCTGGGCTGGTCACGGCGGGCGACGAAGGCCATGATAGACAACAGGCCTGGGCCAGCCCACGGGGCGGGCCCAGGCCCTGGTCCCGACCCACGAGGCCCTATGACCTTCCGCGTCTTCACCGAGCAACGCCCGGCCGCCAACCTCAACGGCACGGTAATCGTGCTCTCCGACCCAGCCAGCCAACAGCGCGCCGAGGTCTGGCCCGCTCTGGGCTTCAACTGCTTCCGCTGGTCCGTCGCCGGCTCCGAAATCCTCTATGCCGACCCCCACCTCTTCGAATCCCCCGTCCCCACCCGGAGCGGCTTCCCCATCCTCTTCCCCTTTCCCAACCGCATCCGCGACGGCCGATTCTCCTGGGATGGCCGAAACTTCTCCCTGCCCCTCAATGACCCCGCGAAAAAGAACGCCATCCACGGCTTCGCCTGCCGCCGGCCGTGGCGGCTGATCGACCGAGGCGCGGACGAGACCTCGGCCTGGGTAACCGCCGAGTTCGACAGCGAGCGCGACGCCGCCGACATGCGCGACCTCTGGCCCGGCGACTACCGCCTCGTCGTCAGCTACCGTCTGTTCGTCGGCCGGCTCCGGGTCACGGCTGAGGTGCGGAACCCCGGC
>JANWYO010000113.1 GCA_025055215.1 Gemmataceae bacterium | reverse complement strand
GGGGCCGCTGACCGCGGGGTAACGGGGCCCCGGGGGGTGGGGGGGCGGCCCGGGGGGGCCCCGGCCGCCGTCGCCGCCTCCAGCGCCCCCTGCACCCTGCCGATAACTGGCAACGGCTCCCACCCCGCAACCCCGCCGGAGGTGCCCCCACGCATGCGCTCCACCGTCGCCGCCCTCCCCACCTTCGACGAACTCCGCCGCTACGTCCACCAGACCCTCTGCCAGCATGACCACCTCGATCCCGCTGCCGCCCCCATGCGCCAAGCCTTGATCAAGCGCTCCGGCCGCCCTTGCGGCCTGCTCTTCCAGGTGCAAGGGCCCCGCGCCCTCCGCACCTGGGCCATCTGGGCCGCTGACGAGCACCGCATCCTTTTCTACGACTCGGCCGGCTCTCGCATCGCCGAAACCCGCTTGTGCGATTCGCCCGATCCCCTGAAGCTTGCAGCCTGACCGCTCCAGCTTCGTTGCCGGCCTGGTCTCCGCCTTTCAGTTGGATTGCCGACCTGGCTGCGATAGGATGGACGAGTCCTAGGAATCAAGGGGCCGAAGAAGCCAGCCGAGCGCTCGCCATGTCGGTCACTTCCGCGAATGTGCTGATCGAATGGCTGCGGCAATACCGGCTGCTGGAACCAGCCCAGCTGGCCGAGTTGACGCACAAGCGCCACCAATTCCCCGTGCAACCGCAGGCTTTGGTCAAGGAGCTGGTACGGCGCGGCTGGCTGACGGTCTTCCAGGCCAATTACCTGCTGGAGAGCAGGGCACGCGAGCTGGTGTTCGGCCCGTATCGCATCCTCGACCACATCGGCCGCGGCGGCTTGTGCGACGTTTACAAGGCGTGCCACGTCCAGAAACAATGCCTGGTCGCGCTCAAGGTCGTCCGACCCGACTACGCTTCACATCCCGATGCCCTGGCCCAATTCCAGAAGGAAATGCAGGCCATCGTCCAACTGTCGCACCCCAACGTCGTCCGGGCCGTGGACACCGAGGTGGTGGCCGGCGGCCGCAACTACTTCGCCATGGAGTACGTCGAGGGCGTGGACCTGAACAAACTGGTGCAGACGTTCGGACCCTTGCCGATCATGCACGCCTGCGAATACGCTCGGCAAGCGGCCTTGGGATTGCAGCATATCTACGAACACGGACTGGTGCACCGCGACATCAAACCGGCCAACCTGCTGCGAGTCGGGCCGACCGAGCCCACCCCGGTAGCGGACGCGAACGCGCCGCCAACGGCCTTGATCAAGATCCTGGACTTGGGCTTGGCCCTGCTTGAATGGATCCAGGAGACGGATGAGCGCCGGGCGACACTGCACCGCATGAGCCACGCCGTTCTCGGTTCGCCCGACTTCATCTCGCCGGAGCAGGCCCTGAACCCCGACCAGGCCGACATCCGCTCGGACATCTACAGCCTCGGCTGCACCCTCTACTTCCTCCTCACGGGCCAGGTTCCGTTCCCGGGAACATCGCTGGCGCAGAAATTGGTCCAGCATCAGAACGAAGAGCCGGTCCCGGTGGAACAGCGCCGACCGGAGGTCGTCCCCGGTTTGGCGGCCACTGTGCGCAAGATGATGGCCAAACGCCCCGCCGACCGTTATCAGACCCCCGCGGCCGTGGCCACTGCCTTGGCCCCCTTCAGCCGCCGCAGCAGTGGCTTTATTCCCCGGCCAATCATTCCTCGCGGAAGCTGACCCGTCCGCCGGCTGGAGCGATGCGTTTGGGCTGGGACTAAGCGCTCCGGGCGACGCTTTTTCCCTACCCCCGGCCAATTCCTCGGTTCGCGCTCACGATCGGTCGTTTCGCGCTCCCTCCGTGCCAGGCACGCATCTCCCTCCTTGGGCGAGCGCGAACCCATCAATCCCTCTCCGCCGCTGCTTTCTTGCTCCGCCGAAATCCCCGAGGCGCACCTCCTTCGCCTGCGACCTTGGCGGTCTCGGCACCTGACGGCTAGAATACCGCTTCAGGGCACCCGGTTTTTCTCTTGAGGTGCCGCGGCGATGTCTTTCACCACGCCGGCTGACTTCATCAAGGCTCTTCGGCTGCATGATTTGCTGAGCCTGGAGGGTCTCATGCAGGCGGAGCGGGAATTACTTCCCGCCGCCGCGGACGCCCGTCAGCTGGCCAAGCAGTTGATCCAACGCGGCTGGTTGACCGTGTTCCAGGTCAACGCCCTTTTTCACGGTCAGGGGGGCGAGTTGGTCCAGGGGCCGTACCGCATCCTTGACCGCCTCGGCGAGGGCGGCGTCAGCCAGGTCTTCAAAGCATGGCACGTCCACAAAAAAACGATCGTGGCCCTGAAGGTTCTCCGGCCGGAGCTGCTGACCAACGCCGAAGCGTTGGGGCGTTTCCGCCGTGAGATGTACGCCTTGGCCCAATCGTCGCACCCGAACATCGTCGGGGCGATCGACCTCGACCTGGTGGGCGACCGCACGTTTTTTGCGATGGAGTATGTCGAGGGAACCGACCTGGGGAAACTCGTCCAGCTGAATGGGCCGCTTCGAGCGGACAGAGGATGCGAGTACTTGCGGCAGGCGGCTCTGGGGCTGCAACATGCCCACGAAAAAGGACTGGTGCACCGGGACATCAAACCGGCCAACCTGCTGGTCACCAGTGACGGTCGCCAAGTCAAAATCCTAGACCTGGGCCTCGCGCGTCTGCGGCAGACCGCCGATCCGGCACGCTATGAGAATGACCTGACCGTGGACGGCTCGCTGATCGGGACGCCGGATTTCATGTCGCCGGAGCAGGCACGGAATCCCAGCCAGGCCGACATCCGGTCCGACATCTACAGCCTGGGTTGCACGTTTTTCTACGCGTTCACCGGACGTGTCCCCTTCCCTTCGAAGGCGCTGATCCAAAAGGTCTACCACCACCGTGAGACGCCGCCGCCGACGGCCAGTGAGGTGCGGCCGGGGTTGCCGCGGGAGTTGGACGCGATCCTGAAACGGATGATGGCGAAACGGCCGGAGGATCGCTACCCCCAGCCGTTGGCCGTGGCCCAAGCCGTGGCGCCGCTGGCGGCGGCGACGGCCGCCGCCCAGCTTCCTGGCTGGTTGGTCGATTGACGCGGCCACCGCTAGAATTCTCCTTCCTGAAAGGTTGCGAGGGACGCGGAGGCCGCCATCATGCAACGGACCCTGATTCTGTTGAAGCCCGACGGTGTGCAGCGCCGCCTGGTGGGCACCATCATCGAGCGGTTGGAGCGCAAGGGGCTGCGGTTGGCCGGACTCAAGATGGTGCAGGCGACGCCGGAGTTGGCGGCGCGGCACTATGCCGTCCACCAGGGGAAACCGTTTTACGACTCGTTGCTCCAGTTTCTGACTTCCGGTCCCACGGTGGCAATGGTCTGGGAAGGCCGCGAGGCGGTGGCCGTGGCCCGGGCGCTGATGGGCCCGACTGATGGCACCAAAGCCCCGCCGGGCACCATCCGCGGCGACTTCGCCCTCAGCGTGCAGAACAACCTCATCCACGGCAGTGACAGCCCCGAAACCGCCGCCGCCGAAATCGCCCTGTGGTTCCGGCCTGACGAGTTGGTCGAATACCAGCCGGTGGATGCTGGCTGGATTGGCTAGCTGCGGAGCCGGCGTGCCGGTTGCCTCCGCAAGGATGAAATCGGCCCCGAACTGTAACCCCCCGGGGCGAGATACAGCCGTTTCGCGAAAGCCGGTTTGACGCTTGGCCCAAGGCTTATGACCCAGTCCTCGTCCCAAGCTCCGAACCCGTTCTATTGGTTGCTGCTACTCACGAGCGTCGTTTTCGTGGTCACTGCCCTGGCCTATGCCGTGGTGCCGGTGCTGGAGCAAAAAGCCCGGGATGCCGGCATGGCGCCGCCACCCTCGCCGTGGCGCGACGCCCTGCGCCGCGACGGCTGGCTCTGGCTGTTGATCGAAGTGGCCCTGGTCATCGTCTTCAGCCTCCTCAGCATGGTCTGGGACCGCCTCACCTCCTTGCGGGGCCGCGCCTCGACCACGATAATGTCGTCGGCAGACTCCCATCCTCCGTCGCCAGACCAGCCATGAACCCGGCCAAGCGTGCCACCGAGTTGCGGAAGCTCATCGACTACCATAACTACAAATACTACGTCGAAGCCCAGCCAGAAATTTCCGACCGGGAGTTCGACCAACTCCTGGCCGAGCTTCAACAGATCGAGGCCGAACACCCCGAGCTGATCACCCCCGACAGCCCGACACAGCGCGTCGGCGGCCAGCCGATCGAAGGCTTTGTGACGGTGCGGCATCGGGAGCCGATGCTGTCGATCGACAACACCTACAGCGCTGCCGAGCTGAAAGAGTTCGACCGTCGCGTCCGGAAACTCCTAGGCTCCGAACCGGTGACTTATGTCGTGGAGCCGAAGA
Organism: Gemmataceae bacterium; assembly: GCA_025055215.1. GTDB lineage: Bacteria > Planctomycetota > Planctomycetia > Gemmatales > Gemmataceae > JANWYO01. Next base: position 11,298 of record JANWYO010000113.1, on the reverse strand, counting down.
TCGACGGCGTGGCGATTTCGTTGACCTACGAGAATGGCCTGCTGACGGTCGGCGCTACCCGGGGCGACGGCGAGCGGGGCGACGACGTCACGCACAACCTCAAGACCATCCGGGAGCTACCTCTGAGGCTCCGGACCGACCAGCCCCCCCGGCTGGTGGAAGTCCGCGGCGAAGTGTACATGACGCGCGCCGACCTCGTCCACCTGAACCGGCAACGCCAGGCCGAGGGGCTTGAGCCGTTGGCCAACCCGCGGAACACCACCGCCGGAACGCTCAAACTCCTCGACCCGCGCCTGGCGGCCCAACGGCGACTGCGGCTGTTCACCTACGCCCTCGGCGCCGCCGAGGGCGTTGAGCTGAAAACCCACCAACAGCTGCTGCAACTCCTCAAGACTTGGGGCTTCCCCGTCAATCCCCATATCCAGGCCTTCGACTCAATCCACGACGTCATCAAGTACTGCGACCAATGGGCTGAGCGGCGCAACGAGCTGCCCTATGACATCGACGGCCTGGTCATTAAGGTGGATGACCTCGAGCAGCGGCGCCGGCTGGGGGCGACCAGTAAGGCACCGCGCTGGGCGGTGGCCTACAAGTTCGCCGCCGAACAAGCGCTGACGCGGCTGAAAGCGATCGACGTACAAGTCGGCAAGTCGGGGACGTTGACGCCCGTGGCCCATCTCGAGCCAGTGCAGCTGGGGGGCACCACGGTCAAGCGCGCCACCCTGCACAACGCCGACGAAATCGCCCGCAAAGATATCCGCGTCGGCGACATGGTCGTGGTGGAAAAGGCCGGCGAGATCATCCCCTACATCGTTCGTTCCGAGCCGACCGTCCGCACCGGGGCGGAAAGGGTCTTCCACTTTCCGACGGAATGCCCGGTGTGCGGTTCACCGGTCCGTCGTGACTCCGGCGGGGTGTTTTACCGTTGCACCGGCCGGAATTGCGTGGCTCAGCTGAAAAAACGCCTTCGCTCGTTTGCCCAGCGGAACGCGATGGACATCGAAGGGCTGGGTGAAGAGATGATCGACCGCCTGGTGGAGACGGGGCTGGTGCATTCGATCCCCGACCTGTATCGACTGAAGATGGACGACTTGCTCGAACTCGAGCGCGTCGGGCAGAAGTCGGCCCAGAACCTCCTGGATGGCATCGAGGCGAGCAAACAGCGCGGCTTGGCCCGGGTGCTGACCGGCCTGGGTATCCCCCACGTCGGTGAACACGTCGCCGAACTCCTGGCCCAGGAGTTCGGCGACATCGATGCCCTGATGGCCGCCACGCCGGAGCGACTGTCGCAGGTGCCCGGCATCGGCCCCGTCCTGGCGGAAAACATCCACCAGTATTTCCAGAGCGAAACGGGCCGGCACACCGTCGAGGAGTTGAGGAAGCTCGGCGTGAAGCTCTCCGAAGAAATCCGCCCCAAACCCAAAGCCGGGGAAACTCCGTTGGCCGGCAAAACAGTGGTCGTCACCGGCACGCTCAGCCGCTACAGCCGAGAGGAGATCGAGGACTTGATCCGACGGCTGGGCGGCAAGGCAGCGGGGAGCGTGTCGCGGAAGACCGATTACATCGTGGCCGGCGACAAGCCAGGGAGCAAGCTCGACAAGGCGCGGGCACTGGGGATTCCCATCCTCAGTGAAGAGGAGTTTGAACGACTCATCGGTCGTTAGCCAAAGTCGCCGTCGAGGTTCCTCATTTTGCCAGGGCCGAGGTTCTTGCGCCACCGGAGCGAGCCGCGTTCCCCCACGTCTCGGACTAATCGCCACGTCCCTTGTTTCCCTTAGTTTTGACCCATAGAGGGCCGATCTTATCTCCACGGAGCGATGGTGCGGGTCACTCCCAAGGGAGTGATCGCAACGGAGCGAGCGATGGTGCGGCGGGCGAGACCGGGCCATCGGTCTGGGGAGGACATGTTGCCATGCGGACGGGCTATCTGGGCGTGCTGGGCACGTTACTGGCTGGCGCGGGGTGGGCGTGGGCCCAGGCGACGAGTCTTTATCCGGGCTTTCCCCATTGGCCCGCGGTTGGTCCGGGGATGACAGCCCCGCCCGACACGGGCCTGCCGCGGCAAGGAGTCGTCGGCACGCCCGTGGCCCGTCCGTCCGGGGCGGGGTTGGTGCCGATCATGCCCATCCCTGGGGCGGCCGGCACGAATTACGGTCTGCCGCCGAGCGTGCGGCCGGCGCAGAGGCCGATGCAGATGCTAGGGCCGATGCCGCCGGCATCGGCCGGCCCGGCCATTCCACCGCCCCCGCCGAGCGACGAGAAAAAGGAGGAACCAGCGGCCGGTCCTGCCCCTGCCACGCCGATCCGGGTCCAGTCGCCGGAGCGGAACCTCTGCCCGGTGAGCGTCACCGATTGCGGCGATAACTGTTGTGTGGTGCCCCCATTGCCGATCCTCATCGCCCATCGCCTCTTCAGCCCTCCCAAGATGCCCGGCAAAGACATGATGACCGACTGCCTCCCGCCGCCGTGGTTCTGGGTAACCGCTAACTACCTGTTGTGGTGGATCAAGGACGGTCCGAACGATTGGCCGCTGGTCACCACGGCCGACACGGTCCTCGTCGGCGGCCAAGGGATCAGCTACGGCCCGTTCTCGGGCATTGGTGGGCAGGCCGGGGCATGGCTCGACGCCAACCGCTGCATCGGACTCGAGGGCGGCGGCTTCTGGCTGCCGGAGCGGCACGCACGCTACCTGGTCGGCTCCGGTGCCGACGGCCTGCCGGCGTATCGCCGGCCGGCTGTCAATGCCCTCACCGGCGGCCTTCTCCTCAATCCAGTCTCCATCCCCGGGGAGCGGTCGGGCAGCGTCCTCATCGAGTCGGGGAGTCAGCTCTGGGGCGCGGAAGCCGGCGGCATCGTACACGTGTGGGACATTTTCTCAAACATGCACAACCTGCCGTTACGAAGCGACTCCGCCGATTTTTACGTCATCGGCGGCTTCCGATACCTCGACTTCCGGGAAGACTTGGACCTCGACCAGGTTTCCCGGCAGTTTGCTGGCTCGGCCAGCTTTGGCGGCCAGACGGTACCCGCCCCAGCCAATTTCTCCATCTCCGAGCGGTTTGATACCCGCAACCAGTTTTACGGCGGCTACGTCGGCGGCCAGGTGACGCTCCAGAACAGCAACCTCTCCCTCCGCATTCGCGGGCGCGTCGGCCTTGGCGCTTGCCACCAGGTCGCCAACATCCTCGGCACCAGCACCGGGCCGCTGAACGGCGTCCCCACGACGCTCCCCGGCGGCTTCCTCGCCTTGCCGACCAATAGCGGCCGACGCGCGGAAGATGTCTTCGCGGTGATTCCGGAAGTGACTGCCACGGTCGGCTACCAGTTCACACGCCACGTTCGCGCCTTTGCCGGCTACTCGTTCCTGTGGTGGAACGAGGTGCTGCGCCCCGGCGCGCAGATTTCGCCCCTGCTCAACCCGACGCTGATTCCCAGCAACCCGGCATACACCGGAACCGTGACAGCGCCGTTCCAGCCGGTGGCGCCGCTGAAGCATACCGACTTCTGGGTGCAAGGGCTGAACTTCGGCGTGACGATCGGTTATTGACGCCGGCGTCGCGGCGGAAGAAGGCGGCGGCCCGCCGCCGGGCGGGCCGCCGCGGCCGCATGGCGCCCCGCGGTCACCACGGCTCCGCGTCGGGCACCTCCACCGAACGATCGCCCTTCTCGAAGCGCTCCAGCTGCTTGCGGAAGTACCCGTTCGTGGGCTCCATCTCGAGACACTTCTTCATCAGGGCGATGGCCCGGTCCCGGTCCCCACGCTGGAAATGGACCTCGGCGAGGGTGTCGAGCAGGCCCGAGGAGTTTGGAGCCAGTTCGACGGCCTTTTGCGCGTGGGCCAGGGCCTTGTCCAGTTCCCGGCGGCAGCATGCCGCCAGCCAGGCGTAGGAATTGTGCGCCCAGGAGCTTTGCGGATAGTCGCGGCAAAGCTGCTCCAGCCGGTCGGCCACTTGGCGGAAGATCCGGTCGGCCTCGTTCTGAAGACCACGACGGGCCAGTTCGGGGACGACCAGCAACGGCATCTCCACGTCGCCCGGCAATAGCCGAAGGCAGGCGTCGGCCTCGCGCAGCGCCTCGGCGACTTTGCCTTGGGCCAAGTAGACCCGACTTCGCGCCCGATGGATGATCCCGGGCACGATCAGGTAGGCTGCGCTATCGACGAAATAGCGATTGGCGTGCAATGCGTGCAGCAGGTAGCGTTCGTAGGCATCCGCGGCTCGGCCAAAGTCTTTCCGCATCAGGGCGGCATGAGCGACATGACGCAACGGATCGTCGGTGTACCAGGAGTCAAAGGCCCCCGTGCGAACCGTAATCTCCCGCTCCCGCAAGGCGGCTTCCTTGAGGCCGTGATCTGCAAGCAGGCCGGCAAGCTGATAGCGACTGACTTCGTTCCCCAACGGGAGGAAGTGGGCGAGTTCCATCAGTCGTCGGCCCTCGGTTTCTTGCCCCGCCTGCGTCAAGGCCCAGCCCCGCAGGTAGAGCGGTCCCGGAATGAGGCGGGCTTTTTCCGAAACCCGGCCCCAGGCGGCGGCGGCGCCCGCCCAATCTTTTCGTTGCGCCAGCCACGTCCCCAGCCGCATCCCCGGCATCGTCGTCGCCCCGACCTGCACCGCCTTGTCGAAATAACTTCGGGCCTCGTCACGCCGCTGGTGCAAGTCCGCGACCTCCGCAATGGCCACCAGCCAGCGCTCCTTCTCGGCGGGCGACAACGATGCCGTCATCTTCTCGGCGATCCCAAGCAACGGCTGGACCTCGTCGAGTGGCAGTTGGCCGGCAAGCAGCCGCCGCAGCATGCGGAAGCTGTCGGCCGCGTCCTCCTGCGGCTTGTGCTGCCGCAGGACTTGCCACCAGACGTCGGCGGTTACTTCCTTTTTCGGGAAAAGGTGGCCTAGCAGGGGCGTGGGGCTGCGCTCCTGGGCCAACCGCGGCAGCATCCAGGCGCTTTGCTCAAAGGCCAACTCGGTCAGACCGGCTTTCATCTCGGCTTCGATGAGGGCCTCGAAGCGGCTCGTGGTGGTGGCATTCTTGAATTCCTCGCCCATTTGGGCAAAGAGCCGGGCCGCCGCGCCTTTCTCACCGAGCGTCTGGAGGACGCGACCGCGGCGAAGGTTGACCCGAAACAGGTCGTGCCCCGCACCTTGAGGGGCCTTTTCCACCAGTTCCATCGCCTCGCGGTACCGCAGCTGGGCGCAGAGCACGTCAAATGCCGGGCTGAGGTCTTTCAGCCGACGCAGGATTTCCAGCGCCTCGTCAACAAGCTCATTGACGAGCAACACCTTGGCGACTTCCATCGCCATCGAATCGTCGTCGCCCTTGGCGAATTTGCGTACCTCCGCGAGACGATCCTCAAACCCCTTGTTGTCTCCCGCCAACCGGTGAATAGTCGCCTGGAAGGCCAGGACTTCGAGGGCCTCCCGCGAAACTTCTGGCGGCAACGGCTTGGCCGCCAGGGCCTTCCAATCGTTCATCTCGAACAGCAGCTCGCGCAGCAGCGACAGGTTGTCCGCACGCTCGGCGGCGGCGCGCGCACTTGCCAAGTCTCCCCGGGCGCGATGGAGGTAAGCCAGCACGGCTGCCGCCTGCTTATCGCCGGTCTGCTCCAGACGACTGCGGAAATGGGCGATCTTAACGTCGATCTGGTCACGCAGCAGGTGATAGGCGGCGTAATTCCTCAGGGCTTCGGGGGCGTCGGTGGTCAGGCTCAGCTCGATCAACTCCGCGGCGGCGGCGTGGCTGCCGTCAAGCGTCAAGGTCTTGACCATCTGGGCCACTTCCTGGGCCATCTGCTTGAGCAACGCTTGACGAAATTCCTCGACCTCCTCGTTGGCGGCAATTTTGAACAGGGCCATGTAGCCCTGGACACCGAGCTTGGACAGCTCGCGGACGATGTTTTGCCGATTCAACGGCTCATTCCGGTAACGGTTGATCAGTTCCACGATGTTGCGCGGCGTGTCCGGGTAGATGCCCCATCGGAAGCGGTCGAGAATCTCCCGGGCCCGGCGAACCACTTCCGGGTCGTCGCTCTTCAAGGCTTCGCGCAGGGCTGGTTCCGCGGCCTTACCTGCTTCCCAGAGGAACTGCGACGCTTCCTCCCGCACGCGGAAGCTGCTGTCGCCAAGTTGCTGCACTCGCCTCGCGATCTCCGAAGGCGTCGGCGGCGCTGAGATGACAACAGATGTCAAGAGAAACAGTGTCCCGGCCAACCCTACGACGAGTTTCCTCTGCGACAACACAGGCGCCTCCTTCGACGTGATGCCCCTCGGCGATGGCCGCATGATGAACAAACCAGAGCCTCTTACGGGCATGACGACGTGAGCGACAGATTCCCACTCCAACATCGTACTGGGGCCGGCGCGACTCAAACAAGCAAATTCTCCCGAGGGTGTCCCCGTGTCCCGTCCCAAAGACAGGGAGAGGGGAGGGTGCGGGGGGCGGGGGCGCGGGTGAAGGGCAGGGGTGCCCTGGCGGCGGGGGGACTGGCGAACTGGACTAACGGCAGGGGGACTGGCGGGCCCGGGCGAGACCGCGATGGTCGAAGGAGATTGATCGTTTCGCGCTTGCGCCGCGACCGGAGACGCCTTGATGGCACGCCGCGAGCGCGGAGCGATGAAGCGGGTAAAACGCGAAAGGAAACCCACGACGAAAAACTCGCCTTGTGCGCTTGTTTGCGTCGGCTATGGTTTGGCTCCGAGCCTTCAGCGCGGAGGGACTCTAGCGTGCGGGCACAAGGCAGTTCTCACACCACACGGACGGTGGCCTATATCGCGTTGGCAGGGCTGGCCCTGGGACAGAGCGGCTGTTTGTTGGCTGCCGCCGCCCTAGTCGGCGGCGCCGCCGCCGGCGTGGCATATGCCCACGGCAAGGTCTGCCGCGTTTACGAGGCTCCCTTCGACCATGCCTGGGCCGCCAGCCGCACCGCCATCGCCGAACTCGGCATGCCTCTGATTGCCGAGCAACGCGACCACAAAGGGAGCGGTTTTCTGGAAACCCGCATGGCCGACGGCGAGCGGGTGCGCATCTATCTCGAGGAGGAACGCAGGAAATTCCCCGCCGACGCCCCTTGGACGCGCATCTGCGTCCGCGTGGCGACGTTCGGTGACCTCCCGGTGAGCGAACGCATCCTCGAGCAGATCGGGGCCCACTTGGTGCCCATTCGTCTGGCACCGGTGCCGGGTCCCGGCTGGACCCCCGCGACACCGCTGACCCCGTCGCCGACCGCGGCCGTGCCGTCGGCGCCGACGGCACCGGTACCGCCAGCGCCTCTCCCCCCGGCGGCCGCGCAACCTGCGCCGCCGGTCCTTCCCGCGCAGACCTCGCCCCCGCCGTTGGCCCAATAAGTCGATCTGTCCCTCAACGCCCGTTGACGTGGAGCAGGCCGGCGTCGGTCTTGGCGCTTCCACGCCCGCTCGTTTTTACCAACCGGGTTGCCTGAGCAGAAGGGAACAACGTATCGTGAGGATAGCGTCTGGCGCCGCGTCAATGAAGGCGCTATGAAGCACAACGCGGAAGCAGACGGCGTGGCCAACGGGGAGATTGGCCGTGAGCACCACCGCGACAAGCTCGGGTTGGGGCCAACGTCCGCTGGTTTGGTTGTTGGCGGGACTGGGGCTGGGGTTCACCATTGGCAGCATCGTGACCGTGTGGTTGGGAGCATTCGGCACGGCCGAGCCGTTGGGGCTGGGCAAATTGCGCACATACAATCGGCCGAACCGCGAGGTTCGGCCGACCCCTCTTCCGGGGGTGGTGGCCTTGGGCCGGCTGGAGCCGGCCGGCGGGGTCATTGCCGTGAGCGCCCCGGGGCCTGACATCATCAAAGAGGTGCTCATTTCGGAAGGACAGACGGTCGAGAAAGGGGAGCCGTTGGCGATCCTCGAGAGCCACACCGAGCGCCAGTTGGAGCGAGACCACGCCAAGGGGGAATATCAGGAAGCGCTCCGACGGCGGGAAAGGATCCGGGCCGAGGCGGAGCAACGGATCGCCGAGGCCCGATTGGCCCGAGACCAGGTGGCGAGCCTGGGCCCTTGCGACATCGAAGCGCAGCAGATCAAGGTGAGCCTGCTCGAGTATCAGCTGCAAGAGGCCCGCAAAGACCTGAATCGGCTCGCGGAATTGCGGGCGACGAGGGACATCACCGTTCCGCAGCAGCAATACGACCAGCAAAGGTTACTGGTGGAGCAAACCGAAAAGGAACTTGAGGCGGCCCGGAGTGCCCTGCACAAGCTCAAGCGGGCCTTGGGATACAACCTGCGCACTGCCGATGCTCAAGTCCGATCGGCAGAGCTGGCCCGTGACCGGGCCTTGGAGGAAATCCCCGTCGCCGCGCTGAAGCGGGCCTGGGAACTGGCTGAGAAGCGGCTCGAGCGCGCCGTCGTGCGAGCACCACAGGCTGGCACCATCCTTCGCCTGTTCGTGCGACCGGGAGAAGCGGTCGGGACCGCGCCGATCCTTCAGTTGGCTGATACCCGGCAGATGGTGGTCATCGCGGAGGTTTACGAAACCGACATCGAGCGCGTCCGGGTCGGGCAACGGGCGGTCGTGGTCGTGCCGGCCTTGCGACAGGTGGCCGGTGATCTCAACGCCGACCCGGTGGAGCTGGAGGGAACTGTGGATCGCATCGGGGCCGTGGTGGCGCGAAACCAACTGGTTGATCTCGATCCGACAGCCGACGCCGACAAGCGCGTCGTGGAGGTGCGGGTGGCACTAGGTCAGGCGGGCAGCGCGCGAGTCGCCCGCTTGATTTATCATCAAGTGAGCGTCCGGATTCTCGTGGAGCAACCAGCTGCGCCGGCCACCGCCGCCCGGGCGGTACCAGCGCCGTGATCGGCCATGCGCGTCCCCCTGGCCTGGTCGAACCTGATGCACCAGAAAGCCCGTACGGCGATTGCCGTCGCCGGGGTGGCCTTTGCCGTCGTCCTGATTTTCATGCAGCTGGGCTTCTACGGCTCGGTGGAAGCGACGGCCACGCTGGTCTACGATCAGCTCGAGTTCGACATCATTCTCGTGTCCTCTGAGTACCTGCACATTCAGGAGCCCGGCAGCTTTCCCCAGGTTCGTCTCGCCCAGGCGAGCGCGGTGCCCGGAGTGGCGCGAGTGGCCCCCGTTTACATCGGCTTCAATCGGTGGCGGAACCCGGACGATCCCGCCGACCATCCTTATGGCCGCAAACGGCGACACCTTCTGGTGCTCGGCATTCGACCGACCGACCGGACCTTCCGTCTCGCCGAGGTGCAGGCGCAGCGTTGGCGGCTGCGCGAGCCGAACGTCGTGCTGATGGACCGGCGATCGCGTTTCGAGTTTTTCGGCGAGGGGTTGCAGACCGGCGACCAGACCGAAGTCGGCGTGACACGCATTTCCATCGGTGGCTGGTTCAGCCTCGGAGGCGGCTTCGGGGGCGATGGCACCATCATCGTCGGCGACGACACGTTCTCCCGGCTTTTCGGCAATCGCTCCCTCGACCGCGTGACCCTCGGCCTGGTGCAGACACACGACCACGACCCCGACCAGGTGCGTCAAGTGGCTTGCCAGTTGGGGGAAGTCCTGCCGGATGACGTCGCCATCCTCACGCGCGACCAGTTGCGTCGTTGGGAGACGCACCATTGGGTGCACAACACCTCCGTGGGGATCATCTTCGGCCTGGGACTGGTGATCGCGCTCAGCGTGGGGATCATTTTCGTGTATCAGGTCGTGTCCAGCGACATCTCCAGCCACCTCCCCGAGTACGCGACGCTCAAGGCCATCGGCTACGACCAGCCCTATCTCGTGGGGGTGATCCTGCGGCAGTCCCTGCTCCTGGCGCTTTTGGGCTATCTACCCGGGCTGGCCGCCGCCCTGGGCTTGTACGCCCTGACGCGCCGGAGTGCCAATCTGCCCATCGAGATGAACCTGGGGCGGATGGTGCTGGTGTTCGTGCTGGCCGTGGCCATGTGTGGCGTCTCGGGGGTGTTGTCGGTGCAGAAACTTCGGGTCGCCGATCCGGCCGACCTGTTCCGTTGAGGTCTCGGGGCCGCATCGGCGGCCCCGATCCGGTGATGATCCCGCGTCGAGTTCCCCTGGCCTGGCTCAACCTGATCCACGACCGGCGGCGCTTTATCGTGTATGTCGCTGGCGTGGCCTTCGCCGTGGTCCTGATGTGCATGGAGCTGGGCTTTTACAACGCCCTCCTCGATAGCACCACCAGCCTGATCGACCGCATCGACGGCGAATTGGTCATCCTCAGCCGGGCCAAGGTGTCGCTGGCCCTCAACGAGCCGTTCAGCCGGCGCCGCCTCTACCAGGCGTTGGAGGTGCCCGGCGTGGCGGCGGCCCACGCCCTGTATGTCGACTCCCGCTATTTCGTCTGGCAGAACCGTCACGAGCGCAGCTTGCGGCCGATCCGGGCCGTGGCCTATGACCTCCGCCAACCCGTCCTCGACCTTCCGGACGTCGCCCGCTTCGCCGACCAGCTGGCCCAGCCTTGGACAGTCCTGATCGACCGCAAATCCAAAAACGTCTACGGCGATTACAAGGCCGACCCGGAGACCGAGCTGTCGCGCCGTCGGGTGCGCGTCGTCGGCACCTTTGAGCTGGGCACCGACTTCACCACCGAAGGAACGCTCCTGATGAGCGCCGACAACTACGCCCGTTTCGTTCCCCGCCGTCCGGGCGGTCCTTCTCCCCTCAGTGCCGTGGAGATCGGCGTGGTGCAGCTGGAACCGGGGGTCGACACCCGGCAGGTCCAGCAAGCGCTGGCGGACAAATTCACGGCCAGCAACGATGTCCAAGTCCTGACGAAGGAAGAGTTCCGCCAGCAGGAGCATGCCCTGTGGAAGAACAGCAGCCCTATCGGCTATGTCTTCTGGCTGGGGACACTCATCGGCTTCATCGTCGGCGTGGTGATCTGTTATCAAATCCTTGCCACCGACATCGCCGACCACACCGCCGAGTATGCCACCCTCAAGGCGATCGGCTACCCGGACCGTTACCTCACTGGCGTTGTCCTGCAAGAGGCCCTGCTGCTGGCCCTGCTCGGTTTTGCTGCCGGCTTGGCCGGCAGCAAACTCCTCTATCTCTGGCTGGAAGCCCACACCGGGTTGCCAATGCGGCTGACGCTCGATCGCGCCGGACTGATCCTGGTCTTGACCCTGACGATGTGCACGATGTCGGGACTGATCGCCATTCGCAAAGTGCAAACGGCCGACCCGGCGGAGGTGTTTGGATGAGCGACCGCAACAGCGCCTCGGCCTCCCCCGTCGTTTGCGTCCGGAACGTCAACCACTACTTCGGGCAGGGGGAAACACGGAAGCAGGTGCTGGTCAACAA
>JANWYO010000103.1 GCA_025055215.1 Gemmataceae bacterium | reverse complement strand
CCGCGGCAACAGCTGTCGGGCAAACGGCAAACACGGCATCTGCGTGTCCGGCCAAGCCCAGCCGACACTGGAGAAGAACTTGTGCGAAGAGAACGGTCAGTGCGGTATTGCCTACGGCAGAACGGCTTCCGGCCTGGTGGCTGAGAACACCTGCAAGGCAAACAAGCAATATGGCATTTGGGTCTTGCGTGGTGCCAGCCCAAACCTGATGCACAACCAATGCGAGAACAATGCTTCGAGCGATCTGAAGTGGGAAAGTTGGATTCACGATCTCGCCTCTGGGGCCATCGGTGGGGCCATCGGTGGGGCCATCATTGGGGCCATCGGTGGGGCCATCATTGGGGCCATCATTGGGGCCACCATTGGGACCATCATTGGGGCCATCATTGGGGCCATCTTTCCGGGGATCATTGGGGCCATCATTGGGGCCATCGGTGGACCCTTCAACGATCCTTTGGACGAGAGCGAAAAAGCGCCTTAATCTACAAGACTCGCACCGAGGTGCAGCGTGCCCCGCGATCGGTGGGTACCAGACATTTCGTGACTGCTCGGACTAATAACGGCGAGCCGATGCCATGCCCCCCGAGATTTCTCGAGCTGAAGCCGAATTGGTCGAGGCGTTATCGGTCCACCGGCCGGCGCTGCACCGCTGGCTGACCCGGGCATTCCCCCGCCTCGGAGACGAGGCCGACCACCTCCTCCAGGATGCCGTGGCCGAAACGCTGCGGCGGGTGCGGCGCGAAGGATTCCGCCCGCCGGTCGATTGGGTCAGCCACCTCCGACAGGTGGCCAAGCACCGGGCCATCGACCGGCTGCGCTCCCCAGGCAACCCCCGAAGCAGCTAATCGGGAATTGCCCGGCGGAAAAAGCACTCCCGGGCCCGGCCTTCCGGCCCGGCCCGGCACGGTGTACTTTGCCGTGGAGATAGCTCCGCGGTGCGAAAATGTTGCCCGGGAGCGTGGCTCATCAAGGTTGCCGAATCGTTGTCCGTCGACCTGCCAACGCCGGGCGCCATAGCTGGAAGCCCTGCTCACGTCGGCCCGGCAACAACCGCCGGCTGCGTTCGTTACAGCCGGGGTCCATCCCGGCTGCGTTGGGAAGCACAATCATCAACGACCCGGCCCGGTATCGTCGAAGAGTTGGCGTGAGTCGTCCGTAGGGAGCGCTGGCCGACCGTCAGGAGCAGGCGCCCGAGCAGGCCGCCGTGCCTGAGGAAGCCGCGTCGGAGTCGGTGGTGCAGAGTAGACACACGGCCCGGGTCAGGGGCGTGGCGTGGAGTCCGGACGGCCAGCGGGTGCTGACCGGGTTGGCTGACGGCACCACGCCAATGGTTGGCTGATCGAGCACCCCAGCGGGTGGAGGGAAACCTCCCGGTGGGCAATGCGATCACGCAGGGGAGTCGGGGCGACTGGATTCGAACCAGCGACTTCGTGGTCCCAAACCACGCGCTCTGGCCAGGCTGAGCTACGCCCCGAGGATGGTATTAAAGGTACACTCCCTCGCCGCGGGGGACAATCGGAGGTTGGGGGTTTTGAGCCTCGGTGGGCGCGGGGCGAGCGCGCACCCGGGAATCGAAAGTCGGCAGGCGCGGCGCGAGCGCGAATCCATATCTCAGCGGCGCAGGATCTCGAGCAGGCGCTCGAAATCGTCGTTTGACTCGAAGGTCAGCACGATCTGGCCGCGATCCTTGGCCCGCAGCCTGATTTCGACCTTCGTGGCCAGGCGCTGCCGCAGCTCGTTTTCCAGGCCGATCACGTGGGCGGTCTTTTCCGGCGGCGGTTCGGCGGGCTTCGCCTGGCGCGGGGCAGGCTCCGAGGCGCCGTTGCGATCCTGCTTGACGAGCATTTCGGTTTCGCGCACCGAGCAGTTGCGGGCAATGATTTCCCGGCACAGGGCCACCATGCGGGCCGGGTCGCTGACGCTCTTGAGGATCTTGGCGTGGCCGAGGGTGATTTGCCCCAGGCGGACCGCTTCCTGCACCTCCGCCGGAAGCTCCAGGAGGCTGACGAGGTTGGTGATCGTCGGGCGGGCCAGGCCGAGGCGGGCGGCGAGCTGCTCGTGGGTCATCTGGAAGCGGTCGAGGTAGTCCTTGAAGCCTTGCGCCTTTTCGATCGGATTGAGGTCGGTGCGCTGAATGTTCTCGACCAGGGCGGCTTCGAGGATCTGCTGGTCGTTGAAGTCGACAATGCGGACGGGGACTTCGAGCAACCCCGCCGCCTGCGCCGCCCGCAGGCGGCGTTCGCCGGCCACCAACTGATACCGCTCACCGTGGCGACGGACGACCAACGGCTGGAGGATACCATGCGTCCGAATGCTGGCGCTGAGGTTGGCCAGCTCGTCCTCGTCGATGGTCTTCCGCGGCTGGAACGGGTTGTGCTCGATACGGTCGACGGGAATGACCGCCTGGTCGGTCGTGGTCACGCGGCCCGGATCGGTGGTGTCGCCGAAGAGGGCGTCCAGCCCTCGGCCCAGACGCGGCTTGTCCTTCACGGTCGTACCTCCGAACTGATCAAGAGCCATGATGGATCCATCCATCGGGCGGGCATTCTAACGAGGGATCCCGGGAACGGGAACGCGGGTTTGGAGAAGGGTAAGGAGGCAGACCCTGAAGACCATCCGGATGTTCCCCGTGGAACAATCGGGACAGGCGACCCACCTCCTGCGACCGTCGTGACCGCCGAGTTCGCCGCGCGGGCGACAGCGTCACGATTCTGGATGTTACCGCTTTTCCGGTTTGTGGGTCAATGTAAGTTGGGGGTCGGCGGGGCGGCGGAGAACCCGGGAACGGGCGGGGGCGCGAGCGCGAAACCGCCAGCGTGAGGGGGCGCGATTGCTCTTTTCCTTAAGGGGGGACGTGATGTAAGATTCCGCCCGTCGATGTCACGGAACCATCGACAGGGCTGACGGAATGGCCCGGAACGAGAAGAGGACGGGGATGAAGGGACTCATCATGACGGCCGAGGTTCGGCTACCTCTGGCCGGCTTCACCCTGCACGTCGCTCCCGACCCATCGATCCGCCGCACTTCGAGTCGGCTTGCCTGACGGGCGCTCCCCGAGAGATTGCCTCGCTGCGGCCGGGCCCGGACCGGCCGTTCCGCAGTCCGACCGGTGTCGTTGCCAGGACCAGAGGAGTGGCAGATGAATCGAGGCGCGATCTTGTTTCGAGTGGACGGCACGCCGGCGAGCGGCTACGAGCGACTCAGCCGCTGCCTGACCTACGCCGCCGCGTTGCAGCGACGGCGGCGGCCGACCTTTTTCCTCTCCCAACTGGAGCCCCGCCACCTCGCCTTCGCCGTCAAGCGCATCGGCAACAACTGGCTCGAGGCCGACGCGCCCGCCGGCGCCGAGGAAGACCTGGAAGAGACCATCCAGGAGGTTCGTCGGCTCCAGGCCGCGGCGGTGATCGTCGATGCCGACGTCAGCCGTGAATACCTCTGCGAGCTGGGCCGCACCGGCACGCTGCTGGTGTCGCTCGACCATTTGGCGGCGATTTCCTTCCCCTCAGACCTGCTCATCAACCCGTTGCTGGCCCCTCGGCGGGAGGCGTACGAATTTGCCGACCAGACGCAGGTGCTGTTGGGGCCACGCTACGCGCTCGTTCGGCCGGAGGTCCGCCGCCTGCGGCCGGCGCGGGCCCAAGAGCCGGCCCAGCCGTTTCGGGCGTTGGTGGCCCTGGGCGAGGACGATCCCCATCTGCAAACCGGCGAGTTGGCCCAGCTGCTGCTTCAGCTCCCCAAGGTGGAGCGGGTGGACATGGTGGCCCGGCCGCAACATCCCCAGCTGGCGGAACTCCGCCAGCTGGCGGAGGCGCACGCCGGTCGGCTGATGCTGGCATCGGAGCCGGCCGAAGTCGCCGCCAAGCTCACCCGCTGTCACTTCGCTGTCACCAGTGGCAGCGGCTGGTCCAACGAGCTGGCCTGCATCGGCATTCCGCAGCTCCTTGTGGTCCAGAGCGAGGCGCACTGGCCCAACGCTCAGCGCCTGGAGGAAGAGGGTGTCGCCCTATGCCTCGGCCGACGGGGTGAGGTGACGACCGGCCAGCTCCGGCAGGCGGTCCAGGCGCTCACCAGCGATCCGCTGGAGCGGCAGGCGATGGCCCGCTGCGGCCGAAAGCTGATCGACGGCCGGGGACCGGACCGGCTGGTGACGGCCTTGGAAATCCTGCTGCACGCGGTGCCGCCGTTGGCGGAATTCAGCGAAGCGGCCTGATGGCGACGTCGCTGCCCAGCCGCTGCAGACCGTGGGCCGTAGAATAGAACCATCGGCACCTGCGCCTCGGCCCACGGTTTGCGGTCGGCCATGGACAAAGCCCGCGTCGCCGCCATCCTCGACGAGATCGGCACCCTGCTGGAACTTCAGGGTGAAAATCCCTTCCGCTGCAACGCCTATCACAAGGCGGCCCGTACCCTCGAACAGCTCGATGTCAACCTTGCCGACCTGATCCAGGCCGGCAAGCTCGACGAGGTGCCCGGCATCGGCGAGACCCTGCGCGACAAGATCACCACCCTGGTGACGACCGGCCATCTGCCCTTCTACGAAGAGCTGAAGGCGAAATTCCCCCCCGGACTTCTCGAGCTGCTTCGCCTGCCGAGCCTCGGGCCGAAGAAAGTCAAGGCGTTGTACGAGCAGCTCGGCATCGACGACCTGGCCAAGTTGAAAGCGGCCTGCGAGGCGAATCGCGTGGCGAGCCTGAGGGGGTTCGGTGCCAAGACGCAGCAGAAAATCCTGGAGGGAATCCAGTTCCTGGACCAGACCGGGCGGCGTGTCCGGCTCGACCAGGCCTCGGCGCTGGCGGACCTCCTCGCCGCGCCGCTGCGAGCCTGTCCGGGGGTCCAGCGATTGGAGGTCTGCGGTTCGCTTCGCCGCCGCAAGGAGACGATCCAGGACATCGACATCCTGTGCAGCAGCGACCACCCGGGCCCCGTCATGGACCGTTTCGTCAGCCTGCCGGGGGTCCTCCAGGTGATTGCCAAGGGAGAAACAAAGGCGAGCGTGATGGTTCAGGGTGAGCCGCCGGACGGTCGGCCGATCATCCTCAACGCGGACCTGCGGGTGGTTCGCGACGCGCAATTTCCCTTTGCCCTGCACTATTTCACGGGGAGCAAGGAACACAACATCGCCATGCGGGCCCGTGCCCAGGCGCGGGGTCTGAAGCTGAACGAGTACGAGTTGGCGGGGCCGGGGCGAAGCGTTCCCTGCCGCGACGAAGCGGAGTTGTTTGCCGCGCTGGGCCTCGACTGGATCCCGCCGGAGTTGCGGGAGCAGACGGGCGAGATCGAGGCCGCCGAAGAGCATCGGTTGCCGAAGCTGGTCGAACTGGCCGACATCCGCGGCGTCTTCCACTGCCATACGAACTGGAGCGACGGCGGCGGCAGCATCGAGCAGATGGCCGAAGCGGCGCGCCGCCTCGGCCTGCAATACCTTGGCATCGCCGACCATTCGCAGTCGCTGACCGTGGCCAATGGCCTCAGCCCCGAGCGGGTCCGGCAGCAGCACGAGGAGATCGATCGGCTCAATGCCCGGCTGCGGGGCTTCCGTCTGTTCAAGGGCACGGAGTGCGACATCCTGCCGGACGGCAGCCTCGACTTCGACGACCGCCTCTTGGCCACCTTCGACTACGTGGTTGCCAGTGTCCACACCCATTTCCATCTGTCGGAAAAAGAGCAGACGGAGCGCATCTGCCGGGCGTTGCGCAACCCGTATGTCACCATGCTGGGCCACGCCACCGGTCGGTTGCTGTTGAAGCGCGAAGGGTACAAGGTTGACTTGGAGGCGGTCCTCCAGGAGGCGGCGCGGACCGGGACGCTGCTGGAGATCAACGGCCATCCGATGCGTCTCGATCTCGACTGGGTGCACTGCAAGCGGGCGAAGGCGCTGGGGGTGAAGCTGGTCATCAATCCCGACGCGCACAGCCCGGCGGAGATTGCCGGCTACCGGTATGGGGTCGATGTGGCCCGGCGGGGCTGGCTGGAGAAGGGTGACGTTTTCAACACGCTGACGGCGGCTCAGGTGGCCAAGGCGCTGGCGGGGCGGCGGAAGGCGGCGGGCTCAGGAGCGAGGCGATGGTCATGCCATTCTCCCCGGCCTGGTTGCTCGTCTCTGTCTGGGGGTTGGCCGGCGGCCCGACCGCGGCCGCCGAACCGCCGCCGCAGCCCAACATCGTCTTCATCCTGACCGACGACCAGGGCTACGGCGACTTGTCGTGTCATGGCAACCCCATCCTGAAAACGCCGCACATCGACCGCCTTCATGCGGAAGGGGTGCGCTTCACCGATTTCCACGTCAGCCCCACCTGCTCGCCGACGCGCTCGGCCCTGCTCACCGGACGCCACGAATTCCGCAACGGCGTCACCCACACCATCAACGAGCGCGAACGCCTGACACTCAAGGCGATTACCCTGGCCCAGGTCCTCAAGTCGGCCGGCTACACCACCGGCATCTTCGGCAAATGGCACTTGGGCGACGAGCCAGCCTATTGGCCGGACAAGCGCGGCTTCGACGAAATGTTCATCCACGGCTGCGGCGGCATCGGTCAGGATTACCCCGGGACCAGCGGCGGCGATGTCCCCGGCAACAGCTATTTCAGTCCATACATCCTCCACAATGGCCGATTCGTGAAGACCGATGGCTATTGCACCGACGTCTTCTTCACCCAGGCGCTGCGGTGGATCGACTCGGTGCGGGGGAAGCGGCCGTTTTTCGCCTACATCCCGACCAACGCGCCGCATGCGCCGTTGCAGGTCCGGCCCGAAGACGAGCAACGCTACGCCGGCAAGGTGCCCCCGGAGACTGCCAAGTTCTTCGGCATGATCGCCAACATCGACGACAACGTCGGCCGACTCCTCGACCGGCTGCGGGAGTGGAGCCTGGAGCGGCAGACCCTGGTCATTTTCATGAACGACAACGGCGGCACGCGGGGGGTGGAGGTGTACAACGCCGGGATGCGGGGCCAGAAAGGCACGCCGTGGCTGGGCGGCACCCGGGCCGCGTCGCTGTGGCGCTGGCCCGGCACGCTTCGTCCGGCCGACGTCCATCGGCTGACGGCGCACCTCGACGTCCTCCCGACCCTGGCCGAGCTGGCGGGCACCCCTCTGTCGGAGAAAGTCAAAGAGCAGGTCGAAGGCCGTAGCCTGGTGCCGCTCCTGAAAAATCCCCAGGCCCCGTGGCCGGAGCGCACCCTGTTCACGCACGTCGGCCGCTGGCCTCGGGGCCAGGCGGCCGAGCACCGCTATGCCCGGTGCAGCGTGCGTACGCCCCGCTGGCACCTGGTTTCCGACGTGAAGGCCGGGGCGGCGCGCTGGCAGCTGTTTGACGTTCCGCACGATCCCGGAGAGAAGAACGACGTGGCGGCGCAGCACCCCGAGGTGGTCCGCGAGCTGGCCGCCGCCTACGACCGTTGGTGGGACTCGGTCCAGCCGATGTTGGTGAACGAGACGGCCATCGGGCCCAGGGAGCGGCCCTTCGCGGTGCTCTTCCGGCAGCAGCTGGGCGGGTCGATGCCCCGGCCGTGAGGCGGCGGGGCGGGACATGGCCGGCGGTGGCCGTTGACCGCGGAAAGCGCGAGGCCCGCAGCCAGCCACCGGCTGGCCGCGGGCCCCAGCCACGCGGTTGCGCCCCCTTTCTACTCCGCCTGTGGGACCGACACCACACCCGTCTGCCGCGTCTCTTCCTCGTAGTTGATGATGATCCGCGGCGTCACCATGATCAGCAGGCTGCTGGTGTCCCGCCCATAGCCCACATTCTTGAACAGCCGATTGATGTACGGCAGTTTGCTCAGGATGGGCGGACCGAATTCGTTCCGGCCTTCGTTCAGCAGCTTCAAGCCACCCAAAAGGACCGTGCCACCATCCGGCACGCTCACCGAGGTCTCGATGTTGACCAGGGTGAAGGTCGGCTGCTGGATGAACTGGGTGAACGGGATCGGCTGCCCCTGGGCGCCCCCCTCAAACACCGGCGTGATGAACGTCGTCACCGGGAAGAGCGGCACCGTCGCCGAGGCCAGGTTGGTCATCGTCGGGGCGATGTTCAAGCGGACGAAGCGCCGGTCGGCCGACACCACCGCCTGAATCGCCAGGTTGATCCCCAGCGGGATCGGCTGGTTGTTCGGGATGAACACCACCTGCCCCGACACCTGGGCAACCTGCACGTTGGTCACGAAGAACTGGAAGTCCTGAATCTGGATGGTCGATGTCTGGCCGTTGAACAGCGTCAGCTTCGGCGCCTGCATGATGTTGGTGCGGCGGTCGCCCTGCGCGGCCTCCATGAACATGAAGACCTGGATGTCGCTCAAAAAGGCCAAGCCCATCGACAAGCCGCCGTTGGCCCCCGGAATGTTCGGGAAGCCGCCAAACGGTGGGATCGCCAGCCCGAAGCTCGAATTCTGAATCGGGATGTCGAGGTCGGAGGTGAAATTCCCCGCCGGCGTCAACCCGGAGAGGAAGCGATTCGGGCTGAAATCGTTGATGTATCCCGGCGGCGCGAATTGCTGCGTGACGATCTGCGGCTCGAAGCGGTTGGTCCACTGGTTCGTCTTGATGTTCAGGTCGAAGTCCATGCCGATGCGCTCGAAGAACGCCTCCTGAAGGCTGATCATGCGCACCTCAACCGACACCTCCAGGTCTTGCAGCCGGCGCAACGCCTCGAGCAGCTCGGCCACCTGTTCCTGCACGTCGGGCGTCTGGTTGATGACCAGGGCCATGCCGAGCGGGAAGTAGTCGATCGTGCCGGGGCCGCCCACGTCGCTCCAAGTGTGCGGGGCGATGGTGTTGGTGATCAACTTGATGAGCAGGTCTTCCATCGTCTGCACTTGGCCGACCGGCCGATTGCTCGCCATCAGGTTGCCCGGCGGCGGCGTGCTCGCCGTCGAGCCATTCCCGGGGCTGCTCCCCGGGCTGGACATGCTCACCGGCGTGCCGGTTTGCAGGGCGTTCGGGCCCATGAACGGTTGCGGCCCGTTGATCTGGAAGTTATCCGGCCGTTGCCCCAGGGCCTTGATCAGGTTCGCCCCGTTGGGAATGACGTGGTTGTCGATCGGGATCACCAGGTCGGCCACGGGCCAAGTGCGCTGCACCAGTCGGCCGCGGGCCCGGTCCGGCGTGGTGATTTTGATGACCTCATCCTCGATGATGTACGTCAGGTGGCAGTTGCCCAACAGAATGTTCAGCGCCGATTTCAGGGCGATGTTCTGTACGTTCAGCTTGACGCGCTGCTCCAGGCTGACGCCCTTTTCCGCCAGGGCAGCATTGTCCGGGACGATGTTCAACCCGGTCAGCTCCTGGAGGTCTTCGATGGCCTGGTAGAGGGGGATGTCCTTGAAGTCGAGGTTGATCGGCTTGAGGAGTCGGCGTTCGATCTCCCGCTCCTTTTCCGACTTCATGTGCGTCAAGATCCCCTTGAGGGTGGCCTCGCGCTTGGCGGCCCGCTTGGTTGTCTCGGCGTCGAAGATCATCGGTTCTTCCATGCTGACCGCCGGCCCTTCGTTTTCATCCAGGCCGACAACGAACATTTCTTCCCGGCTGCGGCGGGCGGCGGTGGCCCGGGCCTGGTTACGCTGGATGCGGGCGATCTTCATGCCGGCATCGGCAGCGACGTTGTCCGGGTCGAGCTCGTGCGCCTTGGCGGCGGCCAGCTCTGCCTCGCGGTACTTCCCCTCCTTGAACAACTGGTTGTACTGCTTCATCAGCTCGGCCACCTGCCGCTGCTTCTCCGCCTCGGCGAGGGCCTGCTTGCTGCGGATCTTCTGGAAGGTTTCTTTCTGGCTCTGCTGGATGGCTTCGAAGTCCATCTGCGCCTTCATGGTCTTGAATTGCTGCAACCGCGCCTCCACCGGGCGTTTCAGCATCGCCACCTTGTCGCGGTCGAGCGGCGAATTTTCCAATTCCACCAGGTGCTGCCGCAGGATCTCCAGGGCTTGTTCGGTATCGTGGGCCTGGAAGCGCTCGCTCGCCTCGCGCATGGCCCGCAGGCCATCCTCGCGGAGTTGCTGGAACTTGATTTCGTGCATGGCCTGCACCTGTCGGGCGTAATTGTCGGCCGCGTCCAGCGACCTCGGCGTCGGGCGGGGTGGCGTGTCGGTGGCCTGGGCGACTCCCGGGGCCGTCTCCGCCGACCGCTCGGGCGCCGTCACGGGCGTCAACGTCGGCACCTCCGACTGGGCGAGGACCGTGGGCGTCATCTCCGGCGTCTGCATCAGCTCCTTGAGTTTGGCTTGCTTGTCCGGCCGCAGGAGCTTGCGGTCGATGGTGGCGAAGATGGCGGCGGCCTGGCGGTAGTCTTTGCGATGGAAGGCCTGTAAGCCGGCGTCGAAGGTCCGATTGGCGACCAGGACGCGCTGATTGAACTCCTCCACGTCGATGGAGCGAAGCAGGGCGCTGGCCTCGGTCTGGCACTGATACGGACCGCTGAAGACTTCCTCGGCCAGGCGTCGCGCCGTGGCGGTGTCGCCGCGACGGAGTTCCAGGCGAGCCTTCTCCAGGAGGGCTTGGCCACGCTGCTGCGGCGATTCCGGGTTGGCCGCCGCCGGCGTCGGCGGCGGCGCCTGGGCCACCGCCCCGGCCTGCGACCGCGTCCGCAGCTCGTTCAGCCACGCCACCTTGCTGTCGATGGTCGCCGTGTCCAGCCCGAAGCCGTTGGCCAGCTGCCGCGCTTGCAGCAGACTCGCTTCCGCCCGCTGGAAGCGACCAGGGTCGCTGTCGCTGCCGGCGGCGATCGTGGTGGCCTGCTCGACCAGGCTCTCGATTCGCCGCTGACAGAGCGACGCCAATTCCAACAGCTTCCGCTCCGGGTGGTCTTCGTCCGGTCCGAAGAAGGCGTTCAGCTTCTGGGCTTCCAGGACCAACGCCCGGGCCTCGATCAGCTGACCGTCTCGCTGCCGGGCGCGGGCCTCGGCCAGGAGTCGGACCGCCCGTTCCTTGTTCGGATCAGGCGGGGGTGTGCTGGGCGTCGGCGGCCAGGGGGCCGAGGCACTCGCCGGCAGCGGTGCCGTCGGCGGCAGGCTCGCCGCGGGGGTCACGGCGGCGACCGGCGGCAGGGCCGGCATGCCGCGCGCCTGCTGCACCAGCTGGCGAATCGCGGCCGGAGTGTCGTCGCTGGGCCGGTTCAGCACCGCGCCCATGCGCTCCACCTGTTCCGCCAACTCCAGGGCCTTGTCATGTTCTCCGTTGCGCAGATGGGCGCGCGCCTGGGCGAGGAGCTTCCGGGCTTCGGCGGCCCGAGCATCGTCGGTCGGCCCCATGACGGGACGCTCCGTGGGCGACGGCGACGAGGCTACCGGCGTCGGCGACGCCGACGGCGTGGGCGGCGGCAAAGACGTCGGCGAGGGGCCCGAGCTGGCCGGCGCCCCGGGCGCCGGCCGCGCCGGCGGCAGCGTCCCGACCACTTGGGTAATCGTCGGCAACCCCGGATTCGACCCGTCGGTTGGCGGGCTGGTCGGCGCCGGTTTGCGGTCCGCCTTGGCGACCACCGACCCCGGCGGAGGCGGAAGCTTCGTCTTGCGGTTTCGTGCCCGAATCGCCTCGACCTCGGCCAGAACCTTGTCCGGCCGATCGCCGAAATGCCAAATGCTGTATTCGCCGTGCAGCCGCTTGGCTCGGAGGGCCTTTTTCTCCGCCTCGTCGAGGTTGCCCTTTTCGAGGTCCCGGCGCGCTTCCGCCAAGAGCCGGGCCGATTCTTCCTGGTCGTGCTTGGCCTGGGCCTTGCGGATGTCGTTCAGCAGCTTGTCGGGCGAGTCTTCGAACAGTCCCCAATCCGAGGGCTGCGACGCCAGACGGGCACGCTGGGCGGTTTCCCGAGCTTCATCCAGCTTGCCCGCGGCGAACAGCTCGCGGCCTTTTCGGAGGAGGAAGCGAGGATCGGTCTTGTCGGCCGACGCGGTTTCCTTGCCGCCGCTGGCCCGTTGGATGTCGGCGAGGAGCTTCTCGGGGGTGTCTTCGCGCCACTCGAGCTGCGGCTTGAGCTTCTGGGCCCGTTGGGCGAGTTCGCGCGCTTTCGCGTAGTCCTTGGCCAGCAGGGCCTGCCGACCCTGTTTCAGCAGTTGCCGCGCTGCTTCGGTGTCCTGCGCCTGGGCCGTCGCCGTGGGAGCGGTGCTGAGTGGCGGCTTGACCTCGGACGAAGCGGCCGGCGCGTTCCCCTTGGCCGAGGCCGACCCGCCGGCCGGCACCACCTGCCCGGCCGGGCCGCCGCTGCCGCTGGCTTGCACGAGGGTTGGAGAGGAGGCGGTCTTGGGTGCCGAGGCTGAAGCGCTGGGATCGCCTTTCGCTGACCCGGCGGGAGACGTGGACGAGCCGCCGCTCCCGGGCCGATTCACCTGGGTGAGGACCGGGCCCTCGGCCGGGGAGGTGGGTTTCGGCTGCTGCTTGGCCAATTCGGCCGCCCGCTTGCTGCGGGCAGCCTGGACGTCTCGGAGCACCTTGTGGGGGCTGTCGCCGAACAGGTGAAGGGCAAAAAACGAGCTGGCCTTGTCGGCTTCGTGGGCGAGGCGCTCCGCCCGGTCGAAGTCGCCCTGCTCCAGGGCCTTGCGCGCCTCGACGAGCAGGGCCTTGGCATCGGGCTTGGCCGGCGGCGACGGATTCTTGTCGGCTTTCAACGACGGGAGCACGGGCGTCTTCGGCTCGCTCTTGGCGGTGGGGCTGGGACCGACCGGGGCCTTCGGCTCGGTCTTGGCGAGCGTCTCCGCAACCGGGGTGGACTTGCCCGCTGGGTTCGGCGGCTGCGAGGCCGTCCGCGCCTGGTGGATGTCGGCGAGCAGGAGTCGGGGGGTGTCTTCGCCGGGGAGGAAGCTGGCGTTGAGGCTGTCAGCTTCGCGGGCCAGGGCTTCGGCGGCATCGTAGTTCCCCTTGGCGAGTAAGGCCCGGGCTTGGCGGAGTTTGGCCCGCGCCTGGACGGCGGGGGAGCTCGGGCCAGCGGGCGCCGCCGGCCCGGCCACTGCCGGGGTGGCCGGCCGAATCGTTTCCCTCAGCGCCTGCGCCCGTTTTTTGTCGGCCGGGGTCAGGTATTGCTCCAGGGGTGTGATCTCCTTCAGGAGAGTTTCCGCCTCCTGGATGCGACGGTTGCGGACGGCTTCGTCCGCTTTGAGGAGCTTGGCGGCCCCGTCCTGGCGGGCTTTCAGGGCGGAGGCGTTGCGTTTCAGGCCGTTCGCCAACTCTTGGCGTTCGGCGGGTGTCAGGTCGTCTTGGGCATCCTGGGCCTGCTGGTAGAGGGTGGCGGCCAATTCATAGTCGCCGCGGCGCTCGCAGTCGATGGCGCTATTCAAGGCCAGATGGGCGCGGGTGGGGCGTCCCTGCGCCCAACCCGCCAGGGCCAGCGATCCCGCCAGCACGGGCGCCAACACCAGCCGCAGCCCTCGCAGCCCACTCCCCCGAATCAATCCCCTTGCCACGCCTGGCCTCCTTTCCCGACCCCTGTGGCTCGCATGTCCCCCCGAGCCGTTCGGCCCGGTGCTGGGTTCCCCGTGTGTGGCGGCGATCCTTCCGGCACCGGACACGTCTCCCCCTGAAATTGCCGACTCGGTGGAGCCGAGCAATCTGTAGTTGAACCATTTCGCTCAAGTTTGGGACAGAAAAGCGGCGGGACCATAGCGAGCGACTCGCTAAGGGTCAAGGCGAAATTCGCCGCGGGTCTCCTTCTTCGGGATGCCGCCGAGGCGCGGGTGCGGCGGCGGAGCGAATTTCATCGGTTGGCGCCCGGGCCAACGGGGGAGACGCGTGCCAGGTACACCGCCAGCGCGAAACGATCAATCGTGAGCGCGAAGCGCGGAATCGGCCGGAGGGCGAAAAACCACCGCTTGGAACGAGTAACCCCGTCGAAACGCCAGGTGTACCAACGGAGTCGAAAGCTGGGTTGCGGTTGGCGGCGGTTGTCGGTACACATGGCGTGCCTGGCTCGGCGTCTGGCGCCCCGACGCGCGACCGGCCGCATTCGCCCCTTTCCGACGGAGACGAGGCCATGCCCCGCGAATCGTTGCTCAGTCTGACGTTTGGTGATCCAGGGGCCGCGCCGGTCGATCTCGAGGAGCACCTGGAGCGCGGTGAGCTGGTGCTGTTCCCGTCGTGTCCATTCCCGTTGCCCGAGGGTTCCGACCGGGAGTTTCTGCTGAGGCAACGGCTGGGGTCCGGCTTCCACAAGAACATCAGCTACGATCCGGTGACGGATGTCCTCAAGGGGCATCGGTATCAATCGGCGGCAGCCAACCGGCGGTTGGCCGACCTCATGGCGTCGTTCTCCCGAAGCGTCACCACCTGGCTGCACCAGGCCCTGCCGCGTTACGCCCAAGGCTGCGACGTCGATCGCGCCACCCTGCGACCTGCCGAGGAGGCCCTGCGGCAACTTCGGCTCCGGGCCCGCAATGACCTGATCCACATCGATGCCTTCCCGACTCGTCCCAGCCACGGTCGCCGGCTGCTGCGGTTGTACGTCAACATCCACCCGACCGACCCGCGGGTGTGGGCGACGTCCCTGCTGGTGGACCAACTCCTGGAGCGCTACGCGGGCCCGCTCGGCCTGGCCGAGCCTGCCCGGCCCTGGTCGTGGCGTTGGCGGGAGCGGATCCGACAGCTTGTGGGCGTGGGGCAGAGTCGCGGATCGTATGACCGGATCATGCTTCAGCTGCACAACCTCATGAAGGCCGACGACGAATTCCAGGAGCGGTGTCCCAAGCGCTACTGGAGTTTCCCCCCAGGCTCCGCGTGGTTGCTGTTCGCCGATCAACTGAGCCATGCCGTGCTCCGCGGGCGGTTCGCCTTGGAACATTCGTTTTTTGTCAGCCGAGACGTGTTGCGGTGGCCGGAGAAATCGCCGGCGGCGTTGGTCGAGCGTTGGCCGTCGGCGGGCCGCCGAGCGGCCTGAGGTCCGGCTTCGGCGGGCGGCGGCGGCCACCCGCCGAGGCGCCTTGCAGCGCGGCTGGCGCGCCGATGCTACAATCGGCCCCATGAGCGCCGAGCCTCCCCAGCCGACGGGGCACCAAGTCGGCCGCGACCTCTGGCGGGGCTTCCGCCACCTGCTGTATCCCGCGACCTGCGGCGGCTGCGGAGCGCTGCTGCCCCCGACCGAGGACGCGTTTTGCCCCTCTTGCGTCCAGGCACTGACCAGCGACCCGTTCGACACCTGTCCCCGATGCGCCAGCACGCTGGGGCCGTTTGTGGTTCGCAGCGAAGCGGGATGCGGGCGTTGCCGCGCGCAGTCGTTTCATTTTGAGCGGGTCGATCGCCGGGGGCCTTACACCGGGCTGTTGCGGGAGCTGGTGCTGCGCTGCAAGCAACCGGGTGGCGAAGGGCTGGCGGCGAGGCTGGGAGAGCTGTGGGCCGCTCACGCCGGCCCCCGACTGGCGGCGATGCACGCCGATCTGGTCGTGCCGGTGCCGTTGCATTGGCGGCGGCGGTGGTGGCGCGGCTTCAACCAAAGCGAGGTGTTGGCCGAGGCACTGGCGCGGGCCGTGTGCCTGCCGTGTTGGTCCGCGGCCGTGCGGCGGATCCGACCGACGCCGCAGCAGACGGCCCAGCCCGCGGCGCAGCGGCTGGAGAACGTCCGCGGGGCGTTCCGCGCCAAGCCATCGCCTCGTCTGGAGGGGCGCACGGTCCTCCTGGTGGATGACGTGCTGACGACAGGGAGCACCGCCAGCGAGGCCGCCGGCGCCCTAAAGGCCGCCGGGGCTGCCCGCGTCGTCGTGGCCGTCGTGGCGCACGATCGCGCGTGAGGCGTCTACTCAAACAATCGACTGACCGATTCGTTGAGGTGGATGCGCTTGATGGCGTCGGCCAGGAGCGGGGCCACGCTCAAGACCTTGATGTTGGGCAGCTGCTTGGCTGGCGGCAGCGGGATGCTGTCGGTGACGATGATCTGTTTCAGGGGGGCGTCGCGCAACCGTTCGATGGCCGGGCCGCAGAGGACGGCGTGGGTGGCGCAGGCGTAGACCTCGCGGGCACCGTTGCACCGGGCGACATGGGCAGCCCCGACGACACTGCCGGCCGTGGAGATCATGTCGTCGAAAATCACCGCCGTGCGACCTTTCAGCGAGGCGCCGATCAGGTTTGCCTGACTGGTTTCGGTGGCACTGGCCCGCCGCTTATCGACGATGGCGATGGCCCCGCCGACTTTTTTCTGATGCAGCAGGGCCCGCTTGATGCTCCCCTCATCCGGGCTGAGGACGACCAGTTCCGACTGCGGCACATTCAGGCTGCGGACGTACTCGTTGATGACCGGCCCCGCATGGAGATGATCGACCGGGATGTCGAAAAACCCCTGGATCTGAGCGGCGTGCAGGTCGAGGGTGAGCACACGGTTGGCCCCGGCAATCGTCAGCAGGTTGGCCACCAATTTGGCCGTGATCGGCACCCGTCCCTGGTCCTTGCGGTCCTGACGGGCGTAGCCGTAGTAAGGGAGCACCGCCGTGATGCGGCCCGCGCTGGCCCGCTTGAAGCTGTCCAGCATGACCAGCAGCTCCATCAGGTTTTCGTTGACCGGCGGACAGGTCGGCTGCACGACAAAAACGTCTCGCCCCCGCACGTCCTCCTCGATCCGCACCGAGGTTTCGCCGTCTGGGAAATTCGTGATGGTGATCCGGCCCAGCGGATCGCCCAGGTGCAGGGCGATCTTTTCCGCCAAGGGGACGTTGGCTCGGCCGCTGAAGACTTTCATCTTGTTCATGGGATCTCG
The DNA here is from genome assembly GCA_025055215.1 of Gemmataceae bacterium. Classification (GTDB taxonomy): domain Bacteria; phylum Planctomycetota; class Planctomycetia; order Gemmatales; family Gemmataceae; genus JANWYO01. Next base: position 5,033 of record JANWYO010000103.1, on the reverse strand, counting down.
CCGTTGCGGGGAGGGGAACCTCGGAACGGCATTATGAAGAGGCCGTGAGGGCGCTGTCAATGAGGAAGCGCCCGCCGCAAGTGGGGGGCGACGGACGATTCATCGGTTCGCGCGGGCAGTGAAGTCGCGGGAGGGATGGAGCGAGTGCCAACCAATGAATCGGGTCGCGGGAGGGGTGGACGGAGCGCGAAACGACGAATCGGGCTGTGATGGATCGGGGATAGGGTTCGGGATTGACCTGTCAGGCGCGCCACGTTATCGTCCCGCGGCAGCCGCCGCGGGAGGATGATCGCATGAAGCATAACCTGATTGCCTTCGCCCTTGTCGGGCTGGTGGTGCTCGCGGCCGGGGTCAGCGTTGGGGCCTTGCTGCGGCACGAGCCTCACTTCTATCGTCAGGCCACCATCCCGCCCGGCGAGCTGCGCAAACAGCGTTCCCGGGAATTCCAGGCCGCGTGCGTTCAGCTGATGGATTACGTCATCAACCAGGAGCGGCAGTGGCAGGTGGAGCTGACGGCCGACCAGATCAACAGCTACCTCGACGAGGACTTTGCCCGCAATGGCAAGACGGTGGAAACCCTGCCCGAGGGCATCAGCGAGCCGCGAGTCGCCATCGAGCCGGATCGCATCCGCCTGGCGTTTCGCTGGGAACTCTTGGCGGGCTTCTCGACGGTGGTCGCCATCGACATCTGCCCTTGGCTACCGACCAACGAACCGAACGTGGTGGCCTTGAAGATCCAATCGGTCCACCTGGGGGCCTTGCCGGTGACCACGCAGTCACTCTTGGAACGGATTTCGGAAGTGGCGCGACGGCGTGACGTGGACGTGACCTGGTATCGCCATCAGGGGCAGCCGGTCGCCTTGTTGCGGTTTGAGGCCGACCAGAAGCGGCCGACCGTCCAGCTGCGGCAGCTGGAACTCCATCATGGTCGGTTGCTGGTCGCCGGGGCTGCCCTGCCCCGGCCGACCCGCGACACCGTCGATGCCCGGCCCGTGATTCGGCTCAACTGATCGTCCCGTCAAATTCCCATTGCCACCCCTCGGCCGTGCGGCGGAGGCGGGCATGGCCGCACAATCGGGTACCGCTTAGCTCGACGAGGACTTCATCGGCACTGTCCCGCAGCCAGCGGAGTTGGCCGGCGTCCCAACGGACCACGACGCCCCGCCCGCCGCTGACCGGGCCTTCGTAATCCAAATAGAGCCGGCGATGGTCGCCGATGGCCTCGGCGGCGATGACCCGACCGAGGGCCGGTGGCTCGGCCAGCCGCCAGCTGCGGAGCACCTCCCCCGCCTCCAGGAACAAGTCCCAGTGCCGCCAGGGGTGGTCATGCTCGAGGATGGCGTAGCGTGCCATTTTCGAGAGTTCCCTGTAAAGCGGCGTCGCCAGCCGTGCCGTTCGAGTGCCAGTGAGCGGAACTCTGGGGCCGCGCTACGGTTTGATATGATAGTGCAACTCATCCTCATCGATTGCGGGGAATCGTCATGAAACATGTGTTGTCCGCCAGCGCGGTGCTCGTTCTGGCCTTCGGGGTGTCGTCCGTCGTTCGGGCGGAGCCCCCGGCCCGCCCGAATGTGTTGTTCATTGCCGTGGATGATTTGAACCACTGGGTCGGCTACCTGGGGCGTAACCGGCAGACGCGGACGCCAAACATCGACAAGCTGGCCGCCCGCGGGGTCGCCTTCACCCGGAGCTATTGCGTCGCCCCGCTGTGCAATCCTTCGCGTGTCGCCCTGATGTCCGGCTTGAGGCCGTCCACCACCGGCGTGTACGTCAACGCCAACGATTGGCGGCCAGTCATCGCTGAAGACAAAACCCTGACCACCGCGTTCCGCAAGGCCGGCTACTACGTCGCTGGAGCGGGCAAGATCTATCATGGCCGCTTCCCGCGCCGCAGCGAATGGGACGACTACCTTACCAAGGCGCGCAAGAACCCGGTTCCCAAAGGTGACCAGGGGGTCGGCGCCATTCAGTTCGGCCCGGTCGATGCCGCCGACGACGACCTGGAGGATTACCACATCGTCAACTATGCCATTGAGCAGCTGCGGAAAAAGCACGACAAGCCCTTTTTCCTTGCCTGTGGGCTGCACAAACCGCACCTGCCGTGGTTCATCCCGCGGAAATACTTCGACCTGCATCCCCTCGACAAGATCGAGTTGCCGCCACACACCAAGGACGATCTGGCCGACGTTCCCCCTGCGGGCGTGAGGATGGCCCAGCCCCAAGGCGACCATGCCGCCATCCTCAAGGCGAATCGCTGGAAGGACGCGATCCAAGGCTACCTCGCCGCCATCAGCTACACCGACATGAACATTGGCCGGCTGATCGACGCCCTCGACCAGAGCGCCTACCGCGACAACACCATCATCGTCCTCTGGAGCGACCACGGCTGGCACCTGGGGGAAAAGGAGCACTGGCGGAAATTCGCCCTCTGGGAGGAAGCCACCCGAGCGCCGCTGATCTGGGTCGTGCCCGGACTGACGAAGCCGAACGGCCTCTGTGAGCGCACTGTCGATTTCATGTCGATCTACCCGACGCTGCTGGACCTTTGCGGCATCCCGAAGCCGGCCCATGTCGAGGGAACGAGCATTCGGCCCTTGCTGGCCGATCCGCAGGCGACGTGGACCTTGCCGGCGGTCACCACCTACGGGTTCAAGAACCACACCGTCCGGACGGAGCGTTGGCGCTACATCCGCTATGCCAACGGCGACGAGGAGTTGTACGACGAAAGCAAAGACCCCTACGAGTGGACGAACTTGGCGTCGAAGCCGGAGTACGCGGCGGTCAAGGCGGAATTGGCGCGGTGGCTGCCGAGCAAGGACCAACCGGAAGTGGCGCGGGAACGCTCCCCGAAGTGAGGGGTCGGTGGCGTGGGAAGACGCAGCGCATCCAACCGCTGCGCGGGGCGGTGCGGGGGTCGGCGAGCGCCGCGGCGTCAGCGCCGCGGGGGCCCCACGGGGGCCCCCGCGGCCCCGCTTGCCGGGGGCGGAGGTACGCAGCGATCACTTGCGGATGGGGGGCGTGAGGCATAGATTGTCGGCGGCGTGTTGTCCATCGGATGCCTGTCTACCTCACGGTGTCGCATCGCCGCGGGAGTGGCCCGTGACCCCCGAACAAGTGGTCTTGGCGACCAAGGCCCTGGAATTTGTCCCCGACGGGAGTCGGATTGGTCTCGGCTCGGGGCACACAGCCGAGGCATTCTTGCGCGTCCTGGCGGAGCGCATCCGCCAGGGGCTGCGTGTCCGCGGGGTGCCGACGTCGGAACGCATTCGCCAATTGGCGACGGAGCTGGGGATTCCGGTCGATACCCTGGACGGCGGCCAGCCGCTGGAAGTTACCATCGACGGCGCGGATGAGGTGGAGCGCGGCACGTTGAACCTCATCAAAGGCTGGGGCGCCGCCCTGGTGCGCGAGCGGGTGGTGGCAGCGGCGTCGAAACGGCAGATCATCATCGTCACGGCGGAAAAACTGGTCGATCGCCTCGGCAGCCGAGGGCGTCTGCCGGTCGAGGTCGTCCCGTTCGCGGCGCCTTTCTGCCGGTGGAAAATCGAACGGCTCGACGTTCCCGGGGGCTTGCAACCGAGCCTGCGGCTGGCCAACGATGGCCGACCACTGGTGACGGACAACGGTCACTGGATCCTCGACTGTCGCTTGCAGCCGCCGGAAGATCCGGCGGCGCTGGAGCGGGCCTTGCGGGACATTCCCGGAGTGGTGCAGACGGGGTTTTTCCTGGGCACGGCGTCGGCCGTGCTGGTGGCGGAGAATGGTGGGGTGCGGGTCATGACCCGCTGACACGGGCCGATGCCGGCCAAGGGAGAGGCGCATGCAACTGGGAATGGTCGGCTTGGGCCGCATGGGCGGGAACATGGTGGTGCGGCTGTCGCGGGCGGGGCACGAGTGCGTCGTGTTCGATCCGCGGGCGGAGGTCGTGGCAGAGGTGGTGAGGCAGAGCGGCGGCCGGGCAGTGGCCGCTGCCTCTCCGTCCGACCTGGTCGCTCGCCTGACGCCGCCGCGAAACCTGTGGTTGATGGTACCCGCCGGGATCACCGAGGAGATCATTCACCAATACGCGCCGCTTTTGCAAGCCGATGATACCCTCATCGACGGCGGCAACTCGTATTACATCGACGACATCCGGCGTGCCCGGGAGCTTCAGGGGCGGGGCATCCATTACGTGGATGTCGGTACCAGTGGCGGCGTCTGGGGCCTGGAACGGGGCTATTGCCTGATGATCGGCGGTCCCGAGGCACCGATCCGGCGGCTCGATCCGATCTTCCGCGCCCTGGCCCCCGGCACCGGCCACGTGCCGCCGACCACCGCCAAGGCCCTCGACGATCGGGGCCAGCCGACCGGCGAGGTTCGCACCGCGGGAGGCACGGCGCCGCTCGGCTATCTGCATTGCGGCCCATCGGGGGCGGGCCACTTCGTCAAGATGGTCCACAACGGCATCGAGTACGGGCTGATGGCCGCTTACGCCGAAGGGCTCAACATCCTCAAGCACGCCAACGTCGGCAAGCGTGGCCAGGAAGCGGGAAGCGCCGAGGTGACGCCGCTGCGGCACCCGGAGCATTACCAATACGATTTCAACCTGGCGGCGATCACCGAACTATGGCGGCGCGGCAGCGTCATCGCCTCGTGGCTGCTCGACCTGACCGCCGAGGCGTTCCTGGAACACCCGGAGCTGCCGATCGAGCGGGAGACGGTGACTCAGCGGGGGGTGCCCGATTCCGGGGAGGGGCGCTGGACGCTATGGGCGGCGATCGACGAGGGGGTGCCGTGCACGGTGCTCAGCGCGGCGTTGTCGGCGCGGTTTGCCTCGCGGCGAGAAGAGGAGTTTGAGTGGCGGGTGGCGCAGGCGATGCGGCGGAAATTCGGGGGGCATTGACAGCAGCGGGGCGGGGGGGGGGCCCGCGCCCGCCCCCCCCCCCCCCCCCCCCCCCCCCGCCCCAAAACAACCCCGCCGGGGCGGGCCGGCGAGGGGGGGGGGGGGCCGGACGGAGCGGGGGGGGGGGGGGGGGGGCGCGGGCGGGGACACC
>JANWYO010000067.1 GCA_025055215.1 Gemmataceae bacterium | reverse complement strand
CGTCCGCTACCTGCACGACGGCCGATGCCGCTCGTTGGAAGAATGCCTCAAGGGACCGCACAACCCGGCCAAAGTGACCAATCGCGGCGAATTGACCGACGTCGAGATGAACGATCTGCTCGAATACGTCCGCTCCCTTTGAGCCAGTCCGTCAATAACGCTCCAGACCGCTCGACCCGACCGGCGGCACGATTCCGCGGAAGCCGTGGCACACAATGACGTGCCAGGCTGCCAAGGGCTGGCCGTGCTCCTCATGGCAAACAAAACGCGCCCTCTCGATGCGCTCAAAGGCAGCGATCAGGGATGGTGTCAGATGGCCCACGATGACGAACGTGCGTCCGCGAAAGTCCTCGGCATCGAGGAGGGGATTGGGCCGCCACAAGTCGTACTGGCTATGGCGGTCAGCGGCGAGCCGGCCGACGGAATAGACCGTCGGCTGGCCAGCGCAGTAAAACCCCAGTTCGCCGGCCAGGCTCCAGTGGGTCACGGCGAGGATCGGCTCGGTACCCTGGTGGCGGAGTTGGTCCCGGAGGTGGTCGACCTCAGCAGCCAGGGTTCGCCAGCCACTGAGCCGGCACGTGGGATCGACGCGGCGAAGTGGGAAGGGATCGGTGGCGCTTGGCGGACCGACCCAGCGCGCCAGCATCGGCCGAAGTAATTGAGGCCGATGGCCAACCACCGTTAAGACAAGGCCCAACCCGGCGAACAGCCCCAAGGTGCCCAAGAGGCAGCGGCGGCAACCGGGGCGTAGCCGAGGCAACCGGCGGGCGAGCCAGCCGGCCGCCAAGACCAAGCCGGAGATGTAGGCAGTCACGGGCCAGTTGGGTTCGCCGCCACCAGTCTTGAAGCTGAACACGGCAAAAACCACAAACATCGGCGCCGACAGCCACCAGAGATAGCACTCCTCCTCGGACTGGTCCACCCACGGTCGGTGGGCCGTCATTGCTGCCAGCCACACCGCGAACCAGAAGCCTAGCAACATCCCGACCTGTCCCCCAAGAAAGGCGAGCGGGCCGAGCCAGCGGACAGGACTCCCGTCACTGACCCCGGCCAAGGCCGAGACATGGCGAAATGTGACCCAGTCGTTTTGGGCATTCCAAATGACGATCGGCAACGAGCAAAGCCCTGCCACGCCGATCATGAGCCAGAAGCCCCCGTTGAGCACCAGAGGCCGATAGCGAGGTACGGCGAGGAGGAACAGGGCCAACGAAGGAATGAAGAGGACCATCGTGTACTTGGCCAGAATGCCGAGGCCAACAACCAATCCAAGCACGGGCCACGCCCAGGCGGAACGACGAAAAACGGCCTGGTGGCCCAAGACCAGCGCCCAGCCCCAGCAACAGGTGTAAGGGGCATCGATGGTCATGAGGGTGGCACCAGCCGAGACTACCGGCATGGTCAGGGCGGCGGCCACGGCGGCCGCCGCCAGCATCGGCCGGCGAAAGACCCGTACAGTCAACAGGTAAACGCTCGCCAACAGCAGCGAGCCACACACGACCGCCGGCAGGCGGACCGCCAGCATGATATGGCCGGTCCAGCGCTCCGACCACGGCCCGGCCCAGGTGGTGCTGGCCCGAATCAGCCAAGCGACCAGCGGCCCTTTGCTGTAATAGCTCCAGTCGACGTGCCGGGACCAATCCCAGTAATGAGCTTCGTCGGGAGACAGGTCGAGGGCGGCTTCGGAGGCGAGATACGCGACCCGAGCTAAGGCCGCGGCCAGGATCAGGCCGGCCACCAGCAGGCCGGCGACCGTGGGCCGATATCGCCTTCCGAGTCGAATCGTGGCGCGGTAGACGCGGGCTAGTTCGACGGCACTCGCCATGGAGTTCCTCCGCGGGAAAGAGGACGGGCGGCGGCGGGCCGCCCCTTGGGGCGGCCCGGCCGCCTCAGCGCTTGGCCACCGGCGGGCGCGGCTGTGCATCCAATTGGGCCA
>JANWYO010000282.1 GCA_025055215.1 Gemmataceae bacterium | reverse complement strand
GCGCGGGCGGGGCGGCCCCTGGCCCCGCCGTGGACGGCCGCGTGGCCGGGGGGGCGCGGGCGGGGCGGGGCCCCCACGGGCGGCCCGGCCCGCTGCCGGACCGATGTCACCGTCGTCGCTTCGGGCCACGCCGTGGTCATGCCAGCAACTCCTCCAAAGGCCCCGCCTCGACGTGCGGCGTCGGAAAGCTCATCAGCCGACCGACTGTCGCCGCCACGCTCGCCTGTTGCCGCTTCTTGTCCACCGGCACCGCGGAGCGCGCCACGCCCGGCCCCGCCGCCACCACGAAGACCTCGTGTGCCGACCGGGTGTTGAAGTGGTGTTGGAAGGGCACCGGCATGCACGGATTGTTGTCCCGCCCGCAATCGGGCACCACCAGAAACACCGTATTGTCTCGATAGGTGTGCCCCTGGCCGTCGCCCTCGTCGGCCTGAACGGCGTGAAACAACTCGCGGACCCCCTCGTCGATGATCGAAATCGCCCGGGTGTAGAATTGCGGGTTGCCCCAGTGAACGTAGTCCGGATCCTGGTAATTGATCATTAACAGCCTGGGCCGCAGCTCGCGCAACGCCCGCAGGGCCAGCGTCGTCAACACCCGGTCCCCACGCGGATGGACCAGCCCGCTGGCGCCGTAGTAGTCCCGCCAGCTGGCCCAGAACCGGTCCAGCTCCGGGCTGACAACCTTGCGGTCGGCCGTGCGGTAGTCCTTGGCTTCCATCTCCCTTAGCCGCGCCTGTAGCTCGCGGCGTGCCTGATCGTCGAGGTCAGGGTTTTTCAGCTCCTCGCGGAGGAGGTAGGTCTTGAAGCGATAGAGGCTAAGCACCGTCGAGCGATAGTGCACGCCGTAGAGGTGGTGGTTGCTGAAGGTGTAGAACTCCTCATTAATCCGGTCCTCACCGTTGATGATGAGGGCCTGGTGTTCGGGAATGTCGTAGTGCTTGCGCAGGTACTCGAAGATGGTCGGGACCTTCGGCTCAAACCGGTCGGCGAAGGGTTTGTGGGAGATGTCCTCGTACTGGTCGTACTTGCCGGTGAGGAGGTAAAGCGTCCCCTGGCCATGACTGGTTTCGATGCCCGGCGCCGACTCAATTTCGACGTTGGAGAAGAGGATGCCGCGCTTGCGGTACAACTCGTGGTAGATGAACGGGCAGAAGGTCCGCTCGGAATGGAGGATGGTTTCGCGGCGGCGGACGCCGCCGCCAAACCGGACGACGACCACGTTCGGGCCGCGATAAGGCAGACGCGGCGTCGCGGGGCCGTCGTCGGCCATGGTGGCCGAAGAACGCTCCCCCGCGTCGTCGCAGCCGGCCCCCCAGCCGAGGGAGCAGGCTCCCACCAGCGCCGCGGCCCGGCGCAGGAATCGCCTCCGCGGCTGGTTTGTCGTGGGCATGGTTTTTCCTCGCCGATGCATCGTGCCAAGCATGCGTGACTTCTGTTATACTCCAGGGCAGGCCGACAGGTTTCACCCGCGGCGCAAGAGTTACATGGTGGAAATCGCGGAAACGATCTGCATCCCGGAAAGCGAGCTGCACTGGACCTTCGTCCGCGCCGGAGGACCAGGGGGACAAAATGTCAACAAGGTTGCATCCCGTGCCGTGCTGCGCTGGAACGTCGCCGGCAGCCCCAGCTTGCCCGACGAGGTCAAAGCCCGATTGGTGTCGTCGCAACGGCGGCGGATCAACCAATTCGGCGAGCTGATCCTCAGTTCGCAACGCTTCCGCGATCAGGGGCGGAACGTGGCCGACTGCCTGGAAAAGCTGCGGACCCTGATTCAGCGCGCTGCGGTGCCCCCCAAGCCACGGAAGCCGACTCGGCCAACGGCAGGCTCCCGTGAGGCCCGCTTAAGGGAAAAGAGGTGGCGGTCGAAGCGTAAGGAGCAGCGTCGGCCGCCCGCCGACGACTGACCTTTAACCAGGCAGTTCTGCCAGGGCCACCGGCGCCAGACGATGCCAAGCCCCGGTCTCCACGGCGAGCCACAGCTCTCCCCTCTCCGCCTCTTGCCGAGCGCTGCGGAGGCGCTTGAAGACAGCGGCTGGCACCGCGACGCGAACCGACGGTGGCGTCGCCTCGACCCGGCAGGCATCAATCTCTTCCAGCGGCACATGCCGTGACTGGCACCACTCGCGCCAAGCCTGTTGCCATTGCGCTAGGCTCGGCTCGACCGTCAGGGCCGCCAGTTCGGCCGCCCCGATCGCATCCACGGAAAAGACCGGCGGTGCTGCCTGAAGCTGCCATGCATCGGAACGGACCGCCAAGCCCTGGATGTCCGTCCCTCCCCGCACCACGACGACCAGGAGTCGCTCCCGCTCCGCCACCATTACCCGTTGCCAGGGATCGACCTCGGCCCGGCTGCCGTTGGCGAAACCGACCGGCGCCTCCATCGTCAGGATGTCGTGGACCTCGAGGGGAAAGCCAAACCGGGCCTTCCACTCCGCCGGCTGAGCCAGGCAGCGGCGGAGCCAAGCGGGATCAAACGGTCGGTCGGCCGGGGCCAACTGCGGCGCGGCGTGGGACGCGTGCAACTGAAGAAAGTGCGGCGACTCGGTGCCGGAGTCCACGAAGGTGAAAGTACGGCGTTGATGCTCGTGTTGCGGGTACGCCCCGTCGCGGAGTGCCTGCCGGCCCAATGGCGTGGGCTGCCAACTTTCCGTCGGGTCGGGAACCGCCAGTCCCTGCCGGCGGAGTGCATCCAGGATGCGGCGAAGAAGCTGGCCTGCGAGATGCACACGGGATTCGAGGCCCCGAAGGGTGTGGTCGCCGGGGAGCAGCAAGGCCCGGAGGATGAAACCCTGGAGCGGATCGAGCGGGCGGGGCTGGCTCAGGCAGGCCAAGGCCTCGATGCGCCAGTAGCAGAGGTGTCCCAACCACAGGCCGGTGGGGCACCGCGGGGCAAGGAGGCGCCACCACCCGGCCAAGGCCCGGCCGCTGGGAAGGGTCGGGGCGGGGGAGGCGGTCATGCGCGGCTACCTTCACGCGCCGGCCTTCGGCCGGCCCCTTGCACCCATCGCAGCAGCCGCGCCAGCAGCTCACGTTCCTGAGCCGACGCCACCTCGTCCCATGGGTCCAGTGCTCCTTGCCAATGGACCCGTCGGGCCACGGCCCCGGGATCACCCAGGATGATCAACCGTTCCTGGGCCCGTGTCAACGCCACGACCAAATCCCGCGGCGTCTCGCCGAAGGTCGCGGCCCGGTGGGTCGGGCTGCGGGTGAGACTTACGAGCACCACAGGGTACTCGTGGTGACGCAACGCCCCAGGAACGTCCACCACGGGCTTCAAGGCGGAAGCGGCCGCCGAGCTGGCGATCAAGCGTCGCAGGATTTCCGCCTGGGGCGAGGACAGCGCGATGACGGCCACGCTCCCCGGAGCAGCGCGGCGGTCGGTGTGGGCCAGGGCCTCCAGCCGGCGCACGACGGCGTGTGCTTCCGTGGGATTCACCCAGCCGCGGTCCGACAAGCCGGACCGCAGCTCCGGGCTGAGCCGTTCCCGCTGCCGGGGATCGCTCAAGTCCACTTCCAGCCCAGCGCCGCCGGGGCGCTTGTCGTCGCGGCGCGGCGGCGATTCGCGCGGCACCGGGAGCCACTCGACCGCGCCGCCAAGCCCAGAAGCGGCCTGGCCTTCGACCGATCGCCCATACGACCCGGGCAGGACTACCTCGGCCACGAAGGCGGCCAAAGAGGGACTGAGGCGATGGGGGTAGCGCAGCAAGGCGGTCCGGCGGGAATCCCGAATGCCGAGATGTTGGGCCACCCAGGCCTCGGCGTCTTCCCGCCGCCAGCCAGCACCCCGGTCAAATTCCAGCCGACACGTCCGCCAAGGGACCGATCCGGCTTCGCCTCTCCCGCCACTGGCCAGGGGCGAGCCGAGCAGTTCCCGCACCCCAGCGGCCAACGGCACCGTCATGGTTTCGGCGCAGGCACCCTCCGACACCCGAAGCACCAGCCGATCGCCCTCATCATCCCAGCGCAAACTCGGCCCGATCCCCTGGATCGCCACCGCTTGCAGTTCGCGAAACAGGTAGGCCTTGGCTTCCGCGATCGACATCGTCGGCGGAAAGACAATCTCGGCAATAGTCGGCGGGGTGCGCGGCACGGCCAGGATGCGCAATTCGATGTCCGGAAAGTCCACCACCCGCTCACTCTCCAGCCAGCGGCGCTGCTCCGGCGGGACGACGTGCAGCCGGCAGCAAAGTCGGTCGTGTTCCCGCACCCAGGCCGTGGGCCAGCGGCGGGGATCGCAATGCAAGGCATTCCAGAGGCGATGAAACAAGGCCACTCGCGGTGGCGCGCCGCGCCGGGCGATGCCAGCCGGCAGTCCGTCTCCGAGGCCGAGCACCTCGGTTTCGGTCGGGCCGATCAACACCCAACGCCGTGCCCGCCGGGCCAGCGAGACGAAGTCCGCTTCAGACAGGAGGTGAGCGTCTTCCACCACCAGGCGATCGAAGCTTCGGATCGAGGCCCACCGGTCGCCGAAATGTGCGTCCTGGGGCAAGGCATGGATCGGAGCCGCCACCACATTGACCCAGCCTGCCAGGCGCTCGGCCCATTGGTCGCTCGTCTGCTCCAAGTAATGAACCCAGTCGCGGAGGAAGCCCCGCCGCTGTTTCAGACCGTCTACCAGGGCCTGCCAGCGGCGTTCCCCCCCCTCGAGCGCGCTCGTGTCCGGGAACGAAGGCAGGCCGCAGTCGGCCGTGATCTCTTGTCTCCGCTGTCGCCACTTGTCTTCCAGGATTTCCTGCTCCCGCCTCAAGGCAGCCTCGCGGTCGCGCAGTTCCGCTTGGCGCCGCTCGACTTCGGCCTGGATGCAGCGCCGCCGCTCAGCTTGATACGTCTGCTCGAGGAGTTCGCCCTGGTCCTCGAGGTCTTTGAGCGAGTTTTGCAACTCCGCCTGCTGGTCATCGCACTGTCGCAGGCGCGCCTCCAGGTCGCTGAGTCGGCCGACGACGTTACCTGCCCAAGTGGCCCGCCACCAGGTGGCGGTCCACCATTGCCTCGCCCGCTTGCTCGCCACAAGCGGCCGCAGGGCCTCGATCTGCTGGGTCAGTTCGTGACGGCGGGCGTCGTAGTCCGCGAAGCGACGGCTCAACTCGGCCCGCTGGGCGGCCAGGCGCTGCTGCTGGGCGTCGCGGGCGGCCCGACAGTTCCGTAGGGCCACCGCCAAAGGATCGTCCGAGCCGACATCCGGGGATTCTGCCTGATTTTCGACCTGCTCGGCGAGATGGGCCTGGTTGCATGCCAGCTGCTGCATCTCGGCTTGCAGCTGCCGCCACGCCTCGGCGAGTTCCCGGAGCCCAGTCCAGTGGCTCGCCTCCTGCTGCCGCCGTTCCAGCTCCTGCTCGGTCGCGACGAGGTCCGCCTGAGCGTGCGTCAGCGTTTGCTCGCGCAGTTGCCGCATTCGCTCGGCCCAAGTGCAGCGGAGCGACGCGGCTGGCAGCGTTTCGGGCCG
>JANWYO010000027.1 GCA_025055215.1 Gemmataceae bacterium | reverse complement strand
TAAGCGATCCGCCCGGGGTTCCGCCCTGGAGGCGTTTCTTGCCTTTGCGCGAGGAAAGGGCTTCACGAGTGTATAACATGAGTCACCTTCTTGCTCTCTCCGTTGGCCCCGTGCAAGAGTTCATCGCAGCCGCAAGGCGGACTCGCGACCTGTGGTTTGGATCGTACCTCCTGTCCGAAATCAGCAAGGCCGTCGCTCAGAGCGTGAGCGAACAGGGAGGGACGTTGATCTTCCCCCATCCGGAGACGGACCTGACTCCTAGCAAGGAAGAGGTCAACGTAGCCAACATTGTGCTCGCGGAGTTACCTGGCGGTGACCCGGCGGCCGTGGCCGACCGGGCGAAACAGGCGGCCCGGGGCCGCTGGCGCCAATTTGCGGACGAGACCTATCAGGAGGCATGCCGTGTCATCCGCAAAGAGATTTGGGACGAGCAGGTGGACGACGTCATTGAGTTCTACGCGGCCTGGACACGTCAGACAGGCCATTACGCCGACGACCGGCAGAAGTTGATGCGACTGTTGGCCGGGAGGAAAAACTGCCGGGATTTCGTTGCCGCTAAAGGACATACCGGCGTGCCGAAGTCGTCGCTCGACGGGCAGCGTGAGTCGGTGCTGATCGATCCGAAAAGGCAAAAGTGGCCGGCACGGTTCCGTGCCCGGTGGCGCATCCGCGAGGGGGAACAGCTCGACGCGGTCGGTCTGGTGAAGCGGGTGGCCGAGGGGAATCGCCCCTACCCGTCCGTGTCGCGCATTGCCGCCGACCCCTGGTTGCGAGGCAATGCCGATCGACTCGCTGATCTGAAACGCCACTGCGAGGACTTGGCACACCGCGGCCTCCTTCGCCGGCTCGACACCGGCTTGTGGCCCCACTTTCAGACATTCCCCTACGAAGGCACGGCCGTCTACCCCTTCCGGCACCACGAGCTGATCGACGAGACGGAAAGCACTCTTCAAGAGCTACAACCGCTTCGCAGGGCGCTGGCCCGGCTCCCGGAAGCACAGCCGTACCTGGCCGTGCTGGTCGCCGACGGCGACAGCATGGGCAAGGCTATCTCGAACTTGCCTGATGCAGCGGCCAACCGCCATTTTTCCCGGATGCTCTCGGGTTTTGCCGACGAGGCTCGAAAGATCGTGGCCGATCACCGGGGGGTGCTCGTGTACGCTGGTGGCGACGACGTGTTGGCTTTCCTGCCCTTGGATCAATGCCTGCCATGCGCCCGAAAGCTCCACGATGACTTCGGCTCCCGGCTGCGGGAGTTCGGTCAACCGACCCTGTCCGTCGGCATTGCCATCGGCCATTTCATCGAGAACCTGGAAGATCTCCTGGACTATGCCCGAGCGGCGGAGAAGCACGCCAAAAGAGTCAAGAACAAGGACGCTCTAGCGGTGCATCTGCACAAGCGCAGCGGTGCTCCGATCGAGGTCGCGGCCCGCTGGGTGGACAGGCCCGACGAAAGCCTCACCCTTTACGCCGACCTCATCAGAACAGAAGCGTTGCCGAGCAAGCTGCCGTACGACCTGCACAAGCTCGTGGAGATTTACCGGGCGCCGGGATGGGACAATGACAACACTCGCCGTGACGCCCTGCAAAAAGATGCCCTGCGGGTCATCGCCGACAAGCAACCTCGGGCTGGTCGGCAACACATGCCGACCGTGCGTCGCGTCATCGGCGGTATTGCGAGTGCGAGCGAGTTGCAGCGGTTTTGCGAAGAGTTGCTCGTTGCTCGGCAGTTGGCGGTCGCACGCCAGCAGGCTGGGCTCCCCGCGACGCAGCCCCTCCTTTAGGAGAAAGCGGGATGAGTGTGATTCTCGAATTGACCGCCCCCGATCCTGTCATCGCCCGAGATGGCCGACCTTTCGGCATCGGCCAGGGGAACCGGATGCGTGGCCTTTCGTGGCTGCTGCCTTCGGTCGTGGCCGGCTCGTTCCGGACCGCGCTGGTTACGGCCACCCCCGGCCTGGACTTTACCGGCGACATGCCGCGACGCCTTCAGCAAGTGGCAGTCGCGGGCGTCTTCCCCAGCCACGACGGTGAGCTCTACCTGCCTGCACCACTGGATTGCGTCTGGAAACAGAAGGATGACCCGAAGGGTGAACAGGAGAGAGGCCAAATCCTCCGGGCCGCCCCGCAACCGTTAGACGGCGACAGCGGCACCGACCTGCCGGCAGGTCTTCAGCCCGTGATGCTGAGCCGCGCTCAAGCCGCGGAAGACTTCAAGCCGGCAACGCCGCCTGCCTGGTGGCCGAAGACCAAATTCGTCGACTGGCTGACCACCACGCTCGACGTCCGCGATTCCGATTGGTTCACTGCGGAGTTTCTGCGGGCGCCGCAGCCGGTCATGCGGGACCATGTCGCCCTCGACCCCGGACGCGGAGCAGCCGCCGAGAGCCTGATCTACGCCACAGCCAACCTGAACGTCGATTACCTGCCACGGCACGTGGCGAAGGAGACCGACCAACAAGCGACCAACATCTCCAACCGCTTCGCTGCCGTGCAGCTGTCGGCTCGGGTGACAGTCCCAGCCAGTTCGGGCTTGGCCCTGCCGAACCCGTTCCGGATTTGGCATCCGCTGGGGGGAGAACGCCGCCTGGTTCACTGGCAGCGGTGTCCCCGGGATGTTAACGGTTGGGCCTGCCCGGCCGAGGTCCGGGCCGCCCTGGCCAACGCCACGCAAGTGCGCCTGATCCTGGCCACCCCGGCGATTTTCCGGCACGGTTGGCGGCCCGACCTCGACAACGGCCCGCTCCGCGGTTTCGGACTGAAGCTCGTCGGCGCCTGCACAGGGCGCTGGCGGGCCGTCTCCGGCTGGTCGCTGGCAATGCCGATCGGCCCCAAGCCGATCCGCCGCCTGGTGCCCGCCGGAAGCGTGTATTTTTTCCGCTGCGACCAAGGAGCCGCGGCCGCCCTCGCCGACAGCTGGCTCCAACCAATCAGCGACGACGAACAAGAGCAACGCGATGGCTTCGGCCTCGCCCTTTGGGGAATCTGGTAACTCGAAAGGACCAAGCGCCATGTCCAATACCCGCCTCTATTGGCTGCACTGCCTCAGCCCCACGCACGCCGGCATCGGTCGAGGACTCGGCTACATCGACCTGCCCATCGACCGGGACACGGTCACCAACTGGCCGATCATCCGCGCCTCCGGCTTCAAAGGGGTGTGGGCCGATTACTTCAAAGCCTCCGAGACCAACCGCAAGACGGACCCGCTGCTGCGCGCCGCCTTCGGCCTGACGGGGGCGGAGGACGAGTCAAATTCCGGGGCGCTGATCCCGAGCGACGCCAAGCTCGTCTGCCTGCCGGTGCGGAGCTTTCGCGGGACTTTCGCCTGGGCCACGTCGCCGCTGTGCCTTCAGCTGTTGCACCGGACGCTGACACTGGCCGGGGTCCCCGAGCTGCCGGCCCCGCCCGAGAAGCCGCTCGATGAGCAATCGGCCCACGTTCCGTCAGGGTCTGCGCTGGTTGAAGAGACGCGAACGTCCGCCGGTGGTGCAACCAAGATAACTCAGAAAATCTACCTGGAAGACCTCGACTTCAATGCGATGGATTGCAGCGTGGCCGCGGCTTGGGCCGAACGGATCGGCAGTTGGGTGTTTGGCACCAACAACCATTGGTACGGCGAATTCCGGAAGCGCTTCGTCGTGGTGCCCAATCTTCCCTTTGACTTCTTGTGCGAAACGGGCACCGAAGTGCACACGCGGGTGCGTATCGACGACGAGACCAAGACGGTCGCTCAAGGTGCGTTGTGGACCGAAGAGTCGCTGCCTGCTGAGACAATCCTGATGGGTGTCCTCCAGTGTGACCGCGTCTTCGGCAAGAATGGCGCGGACGTGACGCCGGCGGGGCTGTTGGACAAGTTCGCCAAGGAGCCACTAACGTTGCAGATCGGCGGCAAGGCGACGGTCGGCCGTGGGCAGGTGCGCTGCATCTTTGTGGAGGTCTAACGATGGATACGCTCAGTCAACGAATGGCCCGGGCGGCGTTTCCGGCGGTGCAGAAACGCAAGAGCGAGTTTGGCGAGAAAGAATTCAAGGAATATGCCTCGTTCGCCAAAAAGTTCCCGTCGCTGATCCACACCTGCGGGCTGGCTCAGGCCGTCGCCTTCGCCGAAGCCAAGAAGGAGACCGATTACCTGAACGACTTGGCCGAGGTGTTGAAGGGGACGCAGACCACCGGAATCACCAACCCTACCGAACTGGCCAAACAAAGTCGGGAACAGGCGTTGAGCGGCTATTTGCGATTGAGCAAGCATGCGCTGCTCGCCGCAGGGTGGTTGAAGCGCTACGTCGAAGCCTTGAGCGAGAAGGGAGCGGAGCCATGAGCAGCCTTCCGGCGGCACGCAAGGCCTTAATCCCGGTCATGGAGGCCCGCGGGAATTGCGACAGCCATCCCGGTCTGGTGTTGCAACGCTACCTGAAAGCCTCCGCGGCGGGAACGGATGGCGATCCCGAGGAGAAGCGCGTCCTTCTTCAAGCCACGATCAAAACAGCCAGCCAGGCCGGCCTTCAGCAGCTGTACAAAGAGGCCTACCAGCGCTGGCGGGACTCATTGGCGGCTTCGGCACAGGTGGAAGAATTGAAGACCCTGGGTCGGCTGATTGTCGGCCTTGGCTCCGAGAACGTGATCGAAGCAGGCATTACCTTGCATCACACCTACGGGATGCCTATCGTGCCCGGCTCGGGACTCAAGGGGTTGGCGGCCCACTACTGCGACCAAGTGTGGGGAGCTATCGACCCCCATTTCAAGAAACCGACCGCCGAGGAAGACAAGGCGTATCGCCAATGGTTGGAGGGGAGGGGACTGAAGCCCAGGGACAACTTCCATCGGTTGCTCTTCGGCACCACGGATGACAGCGGCTGCATCATTTTTCACGACGCTTGGTATGTCCCGGGCTCGGACCAGCATCCCTTGAAGCTGGACGTCATGACGCCGCACCACTTGGAATGGCTCGATGGAACGGTGCCACCGACGGATTTCGACAGCCCAACACCGGTCCCCTTTCTATCGGTTTCGGGTCGGTTTCTTATCGCGGTGTCGTGGCACGGGCCAGCTGTTCCCGCGGCCCGTCAATGGCGCGACGTGGCGATGACCTGTCTGCGCGAGGCCCTCTTCCAGTGGGGCGTCGGCGGCAAGACGAGCAGCGGCTATGGTCGGTTTGATCAAAAGGCTTGGCAGGAGGACCAGAAAAAAACCACCAAGCGATGACCGGCGTCGCCGCCCAGAACATGCCAGGGGGCGGAGCGGGTCGAACGGCAGTCGCAGCGCGTTCGTGAATCTGAAGACTGAGCCGTTCCCGGCGGAATAGTTCCTCCCGATGATTCGGAGCGCGGTCAGGCTGGGGCCGTCGGCTTGACGGCGACGACCGCGGCGGCAAAAGACTGCCGTTTCGGTCTGCGGGGCGGGTCGCCGAAGGGGTGAAGCGTGTAGAGCACGGGAGCAAGCCAGATGGCACCGGCCGGGAGGCGGGAGGGACGGTGAGCGACAAGCTCGTCGAATATCAGAAAGCGTTTCTGCTGCTGCAACTGCTTGCCGCCGACCAGCGGCAGCTTTCTCAGGGAGCCGCCAACCAGGCACTCAAAGGTCCGGCTCGTAAACTCCTGGCACTCGACCCGACGACGGCGAATCGTCTCCGGGACGCCTTGGCGGTCGAGGGCTATCTGGAGCGCACGCGTGTAGGTCGGGCCGTCGCCTACAAACTGACGGCGCGAGGCGTCGGTCTGTTGCTGCGATTGGAGCAGTACCCTTCGGGCACGCTCGTCCCGGGGCGCTGGATCAACGAACTGTTGCGTGCCGCGCGGGACACATCGGCCGCCCGGCCGCCCGCGGCACCGGTGGACTCAACCCCGCTGCTGCGGGAGG
>JANWYO010000225.1 GCA_025055215.1 Gemmataceae bacterium | reverse complement strand
GGCGGCTGCCCAGGCGCCGCCGCCCGCGCCGGCCAGCGTGGCGCCTGCGCCCGCAGCCGTGATGCCGCCGTCCGCGCCGGCCAGCGTTACGCCTTCGCCAGGGAGCATAACGCCGCCGCCTGCCCCCCCAACCCCGCCGGCGCCGCCGCGCAGTGACCTTCCTCAGCCAGCTCCCGCCGCTTCGGCGGCGCCACAGGTCCAACCCCCGCCCCCGGCCACGCCCCCACCGACGCTACCCGCCGAGGGGCCACGCCGGCCCGAAGTCGGTCCGCGCCCGTTGGACATCCCCAGCCGGCCCGCTGTCCTCGACGGCGGCCGCGTTCGCGACCTCAGTGCACCCACCCGCGAGGGAACGGCACCTCGGCCGCCGCGTCCGCGCCCCGTCCTGCGACCGGTCGTCGCCCGGATTGCGACCCCGCCGCCCCTGAAGCCCGGGCTGGTCGGCAAGCCGGCGGAAGACAAAGGCCCCAAGGAGCCGCCCGCTCAAAAGCCCATCGCGCGGCCGAAGGAGGCAATTCAGGGGGTCAGCCCCCAGGAGATCGTCTCCAAACTGACGACCCTGACGCCGCCATTCGTCCCGCCGGTTGACGAGGACGAGGAAGAAACCGGCAGGAGGGGCAAGGTCAAGCCGGGCGGCGTCATCGGCCGCGACCAGCGCCACCGAAAACGCCAGCTGAGCCAGGAAGCCCGCAAAAGCCGGCTCGAAACCGAAATCCGCACCGGCCGCATCCTCGAAGCCGACGACGACTTGCCGACGCGCATCCTCAAGAAAAAGCAAAAGGAACGCCGCCAGCTCCCCACCGAACGCCGCAAGGGGAAGGTCCCGATCGAGTTGCCGATCACCGTTCGCTCGCTCTCCGAAGCGATTGGCGTCAAGGTCAGCGACCTGCTCCTGCGCCTGTTGAGTCATGGCGCCCCGCCGACCACGACGATCAACTCCCCCCTCGATACCACCTTGGCGGAAACGATCGCCCTGGACTACGGCTGCGAGCTGGAGGTGAAAAAGCCGCTCGACCGTGAGGCGCAGCTCCTGGCCGAGCTTCGCAAGCCGGACAAACCGGAAGACTTGAAGCCGCGGGCCCCGATTGTCACCATCATGGGCCACGTTGACCACGGCAAAACCTCGTTGCTCGACCGCATCCGCAAAAGCAATATCGCCGCCACCGAAGCGGGCGGTATCACCCAGGTCATTCGGGCCTGGCGGGTCGAGCACGGCGGACGGCCGATCACTTTCCTGGACACTCCCGGCCACGAAGCCTTCACCAAGATGCGGGCGCGCGGGGCCCAGGTCACCGACATCGCCGTCATCGTCGTCGCCGCCGATGACGGCGTCATGCCGCAGACCGAAGAGGCCATCAACCACGCCCGGGCAGCCGGGGTCTCCCTGGTGGTCGCCATCAACAAGGTTGACCTCCCCAACGCCAACGTCAATCGCACCCGCCAGATGCTCTACGGCCTGCACGTCCTGCCGGACAACATGGGAGGCGACACGCCCTTCGTGGAAACGAGCGCCGTGACCGGCAAAGGGATCGACGAACTGCTCGACCAGATCTCGGTGGTGGCCGAGCTGAAGGAATTGAAGGCCAATCCCAACAAACCGGCCCAAGGGACCTGTCTGGAAGCGATGCTCAGCGAGGGAGAGGGGGTCTTGGCCACCCTGCTGGTCCGCGATGGGACGCTGCGGCGGGGCGACGTCATCCTCTGCGGGGCCACCTACGGCCGGGTCCGGGCGATGTACGACGATCTTGGCCGGCCGATCGAGGAGGCCGGCCCCAGCTGGCCGGTGCGGGTCACGGGACTGGACAGCATCCCCGAGGCCGATGACCCGTTCCTGGTCGTTCCCGACCTGGCCTTGGCGCGAGAGATCGCCGAGGAACGGCGGGCGCGCCTGCATGAATCGACCCAGGTCAAGCGCGTGCCGCTAACGCTCGATCAGTTGAGCCAGGCCAAGATCGCCGAGTTGAAGATCATCCTCAAGGCGGACTTCCGCGGCTCGATCGAGGCCATCCGCAAAGAGCTGGAGAAGCTGCACCACGAAGAAGTCCGCGTCCGCGTGCTCCACGCCGGCATCGGGGCCATCACCGAGAGCGACGTCCAATTGGCCCTGGCCTCCCCGGAAGACACCATCATCGTCGGCTTTAATGTCGTGCCCGACGACCGGGCCCAGGCCTTGGCCGAGGAAAAAGGCATCCCGATCCGCGAGTACGACATTATCTACAAGCTCACGGAAGACATTCGCGCCGCCCTCGAAGGCAAGCTCAAGCCCCGCGAGGAAGTCATCCACCTCGGCCGGGCGGTGGTCCGCGAAATCTTCAAAATCAGCCGGGTCGGCACCGTGGCCGGCTGCTACGTCACCCAGGGCGTCATCGAGCGGTCGGCGAAGGTGCGGGTGATCCGGCAAGGAGTCGTCGTCTATCCGCCTCCCGACCGGACGGCGACCCTGGAGTCGTTGAAGCGCTTCAAAGAGGACGTGCGCGAGGTCCGGGAGGGGTTTGAATGCGGGATGAAGATTGCCGGTTACGACGACATCAAGGTGGATGATGTGATCGAGGCGTACCGGGTCAAGCAGATCCAGCGCACCTTGTGATGCCCCTGGGGGTTGGGCCCCGCGGGGCCCCGCCGCCACGGACCAGAAGCCCCCTCGGCAGCCAGAGCATGATTGTCGGGACTCTTCAGGTTCGCCTGCTGCTGCGGGAGGCCCGCAGCCTGAAGGACAAGCGGCAAGTGGTCCGCAGTATCACCGACCGGCTGCGAACCGGCTTCGGCGTCTCAGTTACGGAGGTGGACGCCCATGACAAATGGCAGCTGGCCGTCTTAGGCATGGCCCTGGTCGGCACCGACGGCCGCGAAGTCCGCACTGCCCTGCAACGGATCGTCGAAGCCCTGCGGCGGCACCCGGTCGCCGAATTGCTGGGACACGAAATCGACGTGTAAACGCGGCGAGGCCGGCATCGGCCTCGCCGCCCGGTTCCCAGGATCAGCCCCATGAAACCCCACCGCCTGGCTCGAGTGGCTGAAGTCATCCGTGAAGTCGCCAGCGAAACGATCCTCTTCGGCCTGCGCGACCCCCGGGTCAAGGGCGTGACCGTCACTCGGGCAGAGGTATCCGGCGACCTGCAACACGCCAAGGTGTACGTGTCGGTGATGGGGACGGAAAAGGAGCAGAAGCTGTGCCTGCACGGCCTGCGCCATGCCGCCGGCTTCATCCAGGCCAAGGTGGCCAGCCGACTCCAGACCCGTTTCACCCCCGTGATCCGCTTCGTCCTGGACCAAGGGGTGAAAAAGAGCATCGAAATGACGCGGCTGATCAAGGAGGCCCTGGCCCGGTCGCCAACCCCGGCCGACCAGGGTTCCACCGACGGAACGGTGGAAGAGGAAGCATCGGATTCGTGACGCAGCCGGCCAAGGCGCTTCGCCGCCTTGGCCGGCTGACATCCTCCTTCGCCAACGTTCAAGGGGTGACGACAACCATGCCCTCGACCGTCAACAAGCAGCGCCTGTTGACCCAGCTCCTCACGATCCTCAAGAAGCGGTATGAGCCGCTGGAACCGGAGTCGCGACCCGTCCTGGAACAGCTCTTATATGCCATCTGCCGCGAAGGGACCACCCGGGCCTTGGCGGATCGCGCCTTCCACAACCTCAAGGAGCGGTTCTTCGACTGGAATGAGGTGCGGGTCAGTTCGCCCCGGGAAATTGCCGAGGCCCTGGGAGAAGTGCCGCAGGCGGGGGAACGCGCCCAGCGGCTCATCAGTCTCTTGCAAGAGGTCTTCGAGACGACCTTCTCCTTCGACCTGGACGGTTTGCGCAAGAAAGGGGTGAAACAGGCGGCGAAGCAATTGGCCCGCTATCAGGCGACCAATGACTTCGTGGTGTCGTGGGTGGTGCAGCGAAGCCTGGACGGGCACGCCGTCCCCCTGGATTCTCCCAGCCTGCGGGTCTTGCGGCGGGTCGGGCTCGTGGAGGGCGACGACAACAACCTGGAAGCGATCCGCAGCAGCCTGGAGCATGTCGTGCCCAAGGCCAAGGCGCCGCTGTTGGCCGAACTGCTCAGCGCCTTGGCCGACGAACTGTGCGTCGAGGACGAGCCGCGGTGCGGCAGCTGCCCCCTTTGTGCCGAATGCCCGACAGGCCAAGAGGCTCTCCGTTCCCCTGCCGCCCTCGGGCGAGTCAATCGCCCCAAGCCGCGTTGATCGCGGGCCGGGTGGGGTGTCTTCAGGACTTTGCCAAGGCAAGGGCCCGGCGGTGCAGAGCCATTGATTGGTTCGCGCTCGCGCGAAGATGGGAGACGTTTTCCAGGGACGCAGCGAGCGCGAAACGAGGAATCCGGGGCGCGAAACGAGGAATCGGCGCGGGGCGGGGAAAAACCGCTGCCAGGGGGATTCAAGCCCGCGGTTGGACGATAGCTGCGCCAGGCCGGTGCCCCGGGTTGCAACCAAGGCCGCAAGTGCGTAGAATCCGCGCCGCCGACGCCGGCCGGCAAGAGGCCGGTCGGCGGTGGTCCTGTCGCTCCGCACCCTCCAGGATTGGGAGGTGATCGCCGATGCCCCTGCCTCCGCGCCTCGCCTGGGTGTCGTTCGTCCTCCTGGGGCTGGAAGCCGCTGCCCTTCGTGCCCAGCACCCTTTGGAAGAGCCTCCCGCCCCGCTGCGGCCTGCTCATCCCCTCGCGCCGCCGCAACAGAATCGCCGGCAAGCGCGCCAACTGTATGCCCAGGCCCTCCTCCAGCAGCACGACGATCGCATCCTCGAAGCGATCCGCTCGTTGGAAGAAGCGCGCCAGCTCGACCCGGAAGCCGTCCCCATCCACCGCGCCCTGGTTCCGCTTTATCTCGCCGTCGGCCGAACCGACGACTTCCTCGCCGCGTGTCAAAAGGTGGTGGCCGCCGATCCGGATGATTACGAAACGTGGTACCTCTACGCACGGCAACTGCAAGAGCTGTCCCGGCCGCGCGAAGCCCGGGAGGCTCTGAACCGGGCGGTCGCCTGTCCGGCGTTGGCGGAAAAGCCCGAACAGCACGCTCAGATGCTCTTCGAGCTGGGCGTGGCGGAGGAAGAAGCGGGGAACTGGACCGCTGCCGAGGGGGCCTTCCGTCGGGTCGTCGCCATTCTGGAACGACCGGAGGCCCTGTTGGAAAGCGGCCCCTACAGCCGGGAGCAGATCACCGCGGAAACCGCCAAGACGTGGGAGCGCATCGGCCGGGTCTGTCTCCAGGCGCGGGCCTACGATCGGGCCGAGGCGGCGTTCCGCAAGGCACAAACCATCGACCCGGGTCGGGCGGGGCGACTTTTTTAT
The DNA here is from genome assembly GCA_025055215.1 of Gemmataceae bacterium. Taxonomy (GTDB): domain Bacteria; phylum Planctomycetota; class Planctomycetia; order Gemmatales; family Gemmataceae; genus JANWYO01. The sequence continues at coordinate 2,239 of JANWYO010000225.1, read as the reverse complement.
AACTTGGCCGAAACGTGCCAAGCCCAGGGAAAACACGCCGAGGCCCTAGCCTACCTCGACGAGTACCTCAAGACCCAGCCCCCGGGCGCTGAAGCGTATCAACTGCGCTGCCAGCTGTTGCGGCGGCTGGGGCGCGCGTTGGAAGTCATCCCCTCGTTGCAGCATTGGGCCGACCGCGATGTCTTCAACGTGGCCCTGCAACTGCTGTTGGCGGAGGAGTTGACCCGGGAGCGGCACTATGCCGCGGCCGAGGCACGGTACCAGAAGCTGCTGGCGGATCGTCCCACGCCGGAAGTCTATCGTGGCTTGTTCCGCCTCTACCACGCCCAACGGCGCATGGATCGAGTGCTCGACATGCTGGACGGTGCGCTGGCGGCGGCCCGCCCCGGGGAGCAGCCGGCGGCGGCAGAGCCTGCCGCCGTCCGGGCGCGCGGCATGGTGCTCGTCCTGCGCGATGAGCCCGCGCTGGTCCAAGCCTTGCTGCCGGAGGTGATCGCCGAGCTGCGCCGCGAGCAGCCCCGGCCCCGTGCCCCGGAAACCCGGCGACTGTTGGCGGTGCTCGCCCGCCGCGCCCACCAGTTGGATGCCGCCGAGGCCCTTCTCCGCTCCTGCCTGGCTCAAGTGACCCCTGCGACCGAAGCGGAGGTTTACGGCACCCTGCTCGACGTCCTGTGGGAAGCACGGAAGTACGCCGAGATTGAGAAGCTGTGCCGCGACGGCCTGGCCCACGCCCAAGCCACGAACCGGGCCCTGTTCCAGGTCAACCTGGCGCAGGCGCTGCTCCACCTGGACCGGCCCGACGAGGCCGTGGCCGAGGCGGACAAGGCGGTGAACCTGGCCGATGACCGCAACCGTCTGCGGATTCGCCGCCTGAAAGTCGATGTCTTGCGCCAGGCGGGTCGCTTCGAGCAGGCCGTCGCCGAATGTTTCGCTCTCCTCAAGGAGTACCAGCAACCTGGCGAGGTCCGTGACATCCGTTACTCCCTGGCCAGCGTTTACTCCAGCGCCAAGGACTACGCCCGGGCCGAGCAACAGCTGCGGCGCATCCTTGAGGTGGAGCCTAACGACATCTCGGCCAACAACGACTTGGGCTACATCCTCGCCGACCAGAACAAGAACCTCGACGAGGCCGAGCGCCTCATCCGCAAGGCCATCGAGCTGGACGTGCAGCAGAAAAAACTCGCCAAGGAACTGCGGCCCGAGGCAGACCCCGAGAGCGCTCATGCGGCCTACCTGGACAGCCTGGGATGGGTATTATTCCGGCGGGGCCAACTGCGTGAAGCACGCTCCTGGCTGGAGAAAGCGGTTCGCCTGGACGGCGGCGACGATCCGATCATCTGGGACCACCTGGGCGACGTCCGCTACCGCCTGCAAGAGATCGACGGTGCCCGCGCCGCCTGGCAAAAGGCCCTAGAATTGTATGAGCGGGACAAGCGCCGCCGGTCGGACGAGCATTACAAAGAGGTGAAGCAGAAACTCCTGGAACTCGAGACACCGCGCCGCTAGATTCGAGGCCGGCAGAGAGCGCGACCGTGCGGCCGCCAGGGCACGGTCGGCGGAGATTCGGCACCCGGGGTTCTGGGATCCGGCGAAGGAGGAACCATGTCTGGGCATTCACACTGGGCGACCATCAAGCACAAGAAGGGGGCCATCGACGCCAAGCGCGGCAAACTGTGGAGCAAGCTGAGCCGGGCCATCATCATCGCCGCCCGCCACGGGGGCGGCGACCCCGTCACCAACCTCAAGCTCCGCTATGCCATCGACAAGGCCCGCGAAGTTTCGATGCCCAAGGAAAACATCGAACGGGCCATCAAACGCGGCCTCGGCGAAGTCGAAGGTCAGCAGATCGAGGAGATCACTTACGAAGGCTACGGCCCCGGCGGGATCGCCATCCTCGTCGAGGTCATGACCGACAACCGCAACCGCACCGCCGGCGAAATCCGCAAAATCTTCGACCGCGCCGGCGGCAAGCTCGGTTCCGCCGGGAACGTGGCCTTCCTCTTCGAACGCAAAGGGGTCTTCAGCGTCGACGCCGCCAACGTGGACGAAGACAACTTGCTGGCCATCGCGCTGGAAGCCGGTGCCGACGACATGAAGCGCTCCGGCAGCACCTTCGAGATCACTTGCGACCCGGCGGTCTTCACCAAGGTGAAGGAGGCGCTGGAAAAGGCCAACATCACGCCCACGGTCGCGGAAATCAGCCAGATTGCCAAGGCCCCCAAGGACGTGGACCCGGACG
>JANWYO010000189.1 GCA_025055215.1 Gemmataceae bacterium | reverse complement strand
CGGCCCGCCGCCGCCTCACCCGCCCCGCGACGACCTCGGAGGCACGCGATGACGACCCTCCGCCTCGCCGTCTTGATCAGCGCCGGCGGGACGACGCTCCAAAACCTGCTCGACCGCATCGCCGACGGCCGATTGCCCGCCCGCATCGTCCGCGTCATCTCCAGCCGCGCCGACGCCTACGGCCTAGTGCGGGCGGAAACAGCGGGAGTGCCAACCGCGGTGGTCGAACGACGCCGCGGCGGAACGACCGAGGAATTCAGCCGGCGTATTTTTGACCTGTGCCGCGAGGCCCGGGCCGACCTCGTCTGCATGGCGGGCTTTTTGCAGCTGGTGCACATTCCCGGCGACTTCGCCGGCCGGGTCATGAACATTCACCCCTCCCTGATCCCGGCGTTCTGCGGCAAGGGATACTACGGTCACCACGTGCACGAGGCGGTGTTGGCCTATGGAGCGAAGATCACGGGCTGCACGGTCCACTTTGCGGACAACGAGTACGACCACGGGCCGATTATTCTACAACGGCCGGTGCCGGTGCTCGACGATGACACGCCGGAGACCTTGGCGGCCCGGGTCTTCGCGGAGGAATGCGAGGCTTATCCGGAGGCGATCCGCCTTTTCGGGGCGGGGCGGTTGCAGATCGAAGGGCGGCGCGTGCGCGTCAAACCGGCCAGCTCCGCGCCCTGAGCGGGAAGCCGGCCGGTGGAACCGAGGTCACTCGGTTTGCGCGAATTCGGCCAGGCGCTGGCTGCGAACAGGCTGACGGAGCTTGATCAGTCCCCGGGCCTCGATCTGCCGGATGCGTTCCCGGGTGATGCCGTACATCTTGGCCACCTCGTCGAGGGTTCGCGGATGGCCATCACGCAGGCCGAACCGAAGTTCGATGACCTCGCGTTCCCGCGGCGTGAGGGAGCGAAGCACCTCGGTGATCCGCTCCCGCAACAGGTTCCGGTCCACCAGCTGGCCGGGGTTGTCGGCGTCCGGGTCGCCGATGAATTCTTCCAACGCCCGATCGCCGTCGCCGCCAAAAGTGTCGTGCAGGCTGATGGGATGTCGGCCAACGACGCGCAGTGAGCGTGTCTCCTCCGGGGTCACGCCCAGGGCCTCGGAGATCTCCTCGACGGTGGGCTCGCGCCCTTGGGCCACCGACAGCTCTCCCCGGACGCGCTCGATGGCCGCAAGGGTGCTGACCTGATGGCACGGGACGCGGACCGTGCGGGCATGATCCGCTAACGAACGGGTGATTCCTTGGCGGATCCACCAAGTCGCGTAGGTGCCGAACTTGAAGCCGAGGCGGTGCTCGTACTTGTCCACGGCACGCATCAGGCCGCGGTTGCCTTCCTGGATAAGGTCGGCAAACGACAGGCCCCGCCCGCGATAGCGCTTGGCAATCGACACGACCAGCCGCAAGTTGGCCTCCGCCAACTCCCGACGAACCTGGTGGTAACTGGCCCGGCGGCGTTCAATCACCTGGACCAGCCGCTCCAACTCCTCGGGCGTGGCCTGGAGCTGGAGCATCAGGTCACGCAGCTCCTTCACCTGTTTCGCCCGGGCGGCTCGGGCCGCCGCCGACCGCCCGCCCGTGTCGATCAGACAGGCCAACTGACTCATCGCGGCTGACTGCTGTCGCAGCTGATCCGCCCACTGTTCCAGCAAGTCAATCCGGGGCGACAACTCTTCCGTCAGCTTGACCGCCTTGCGCGCTTTCCGCCACAGGCTGCGCTGTAGGCGACTTCGGCTCTCCCGCGTGACCGTTCGCAACAGGCTCTTGAATTCCTTGGCCGCTTCTCCCAACAGACGACGCAGCGTGCGGACGTTGTGCGGCATCCGCGCCAGGATTTCCTTCCGGCTCAGTCCCAGGCTGGTGACGACGTCGATCGTGGGATCGACCGCCAGCTTACCGGCCATCACGCGCTCGAAGGTCTCCAACACCTGGCCGAGGACGCGCCAGCTGAAGAGCACCGCCCGACGGAAACGCCGGCGGGCGGTTTCGAGTTTTTGCGCCAAGGCCAACTCCTGCTCCCGCGTCAAGAGCGGGATGGCGCCCATCTGGCGGAGATAAAGCCCCAGCGAATCATCCGCCCCCTGGTGGGAGTCACCATCGCCCACGTCGCTCGCCGTGGCCGACTCGTCCGCCGCGGGCCCCTCGTCGAGCGGCAGTTCGGCGTCATCCAAAGGCTGCGGCCGCACTCGGAGCCAGGTCTGGTCGTCGTCCGGGCGCTCAAAGATGGGGGCCGGTTTGCGCTTACGTTCCATAACCAATCTCATGAAGGCTTCGTTCCCTGGGCGAGGCACGAGGATCGGAAATTCCCTGCCTGAGGCCGGTCTGACCCGGCCGAGAAGTCGTCCACTCACCGCGTGAGCGAACCGCTGGGATTGGGCGCCTCGCCGCTAAGGTAGGCTCGCATCAACCACTTCATTATACGCAGCTAACCGCCAAGCGGACCGTCCATCTCGAGAATTCACCCTGGAAATCCCCTCCGACGGGTCGCTGTTTCGCACTCCGCTTTTATTTTATGCCTCGACAAAACAAGGGCATCGGCGGGGCGGCCCGGGCGGGGCAACTGCCCGGCCCCTCTTGTGGGTGCGACTCACCTTACGCCGGGCGCATCTGCCGAAAGCATCCGGTTGACTTGCAACCTGGGTTTCAGAGGGGTAGCATGGACTAATGAGGATGCGTCATTGGATGGAGGAAATGGCCCGGACGATGCCCCTACGAGGTCAGAGGGCGGTGCTATGGTAAGTCACAAGGGGAACTGGGGCGCGGTGATGGCAGCATGGGGGTTGGCCTGCTGGCTTTCCGGTCCTGTCGGCGGGCAGCAACCGAGTCCCAACCCGCCGGCCAATCAGTTTTTCCGCGTCAATACGGCCAACAACGTGACGCAGGCGGCACGCGAGGGCGCGATCTCGGCCCAGGCATTCGCCGCGGCGGCTGCCTACGGGCAAGGGTTCAACCCGTTCAACGTCACCGCCCAGATGAGCAGTTCCATGCCGTCTTACGGCTACGGCGGCGGCTACTTCGGGTGGGGAAACTTCAGCATGGATCCCTATGGGTTCGGGGGCTACCTCGGTGGTGGCGCCTCCGTCATCAGCGCCCAGGGGCAGTTCCTCATCAACAACCAACAGGCTCGCCTCATCGACCAGGCGGTGCAGCGTGCCAAGCTCGAAAATCGCCGTCGGGTCTTCGACCAATGGCTCTACGAGCGTGCCAACACCCCGACGTACGAAGACGAGCGCGAACGCACGCAAGCCCTTGAACGCCGCCGGGCCCGCAACGATCCGCCGATCTCGGAAATCCTCTCCAGCAAATCGCTGAACGACTTGCTGGCCAGCATCCAGCAGATGCACGCCCGCCGGATCGAGGGCCAGGACGTGCCCCTCGACGAGGAACTCATGCGTCATGTGAACGTCACCGCCGCCCGGAACGGTTCCAATTTCGGCCTGCTGAAGAACGAGGCCCGTCTTAATTGGCCTTTGGCGCTCCGCGATGAGAGCATGGCCGACGTTCGGATCGACATCGATTCGCTGCTTCAGGAGGCATACCGCCAGGCGAAGGGGGGCCGTGTTGACCCCGGCGTCCTTCGTGGGCTGTCGGAGGCACTGCGGAAGATGAACGACCTGCTGCGCAAAAATGTCCGCGAGCTATCTCCTTCGGCCTACATGGAGGCGAAGCGCTTCCTCGGCGACCTGGAGAGTGCGTACAAGGTCCTCCAGCAACCCGATGTCGGGAACTTCTTCAATGGGCGGTACTCGGCCCAAGGCCGCACCGTCAAGGAGTTGGTCCAATACATGACGAAAAACGGGCTGATCTTCGCCCCGGCGGTTCCTGGGGACGAAGCCGCCTATGTCGCCTTGCAGCGGGCGATGGCCGAGTACGACATTTCTGGTCAGGCACTGGTGTCGGATCGCTGAGGTTCGTCGTCTTCTACCTCGGCCAGCGCTGGCGGCCACGCCCGGAGGCGTGGCCGCCACTTCGAGCTTGGCTTGGGCGGCCGTTCTTCTGGACGTGGCCGCGGTGGCTCGCATCAGCCTCGGGGTGGCGTCAAGTAAGCACCTCTGACGCAGGTCGCGCGGGGCCGGCGGCTCCAGGCTGGTTCCCCGGGGTTCTGGTTGCGCATCGATTCTCACGAGCTGACGTCATCAGCCGATGCTCCCTTGGTTTGAGGGCATCGCCCGACCCGCTCAGCCGGGAGTGACAGTTTGGCACTCGACCCGCGACGCTCAAGGCGGACACTTCGAGGGGCCGCGCGGCGCAACATCCGTTCCTAGATAGTCTTGGGCTGATTCCTTTACTTCGGCCGCTGGCTCGGCACGTCGCTTGCAGTGCCGTGCTGATAAGACCCTAAACCCGGGATGCCTCACGTCAAGGGAGTATGTAAGCGATCATGAAGACGCATTGGGCTCTGCACGGCTGCGATGGCGCCATGAAGGCCCACCTGGAGGAGTATTGGGAGAAGAAAAAGCCGCGGTTGGAGCGGCTGTTGAGCAGCTATCGGCCGGAACTCAGGCACCTGTCGATCCACGTGCGTCGGCATGAGGGCAACGCCACCGCCGGGCGGTTCGAGGGGCGTGGCGTCCTTCATTTGCCGACCGGGACGCTGGCCGCCGAGGCGGAGGCCATTGATGCCCGGGCCGTGATCGACCAGTTGGTTGATACGCTGGCGTCGGAGATCAAGCGGCACAAGGAGCGGGTCCGTCGCGATTATGTGTTCAAGCGGAAGGAGCGGGCGCGGGCCGACTTGAGTGCCGCGGGGCCGCTTCTGGAGCGAGATCGGGCCGTCGGACGGCGTGAGGAATTTTTCCAACTGCTGCGACCGCTGCTCGGCTTCCTCCGCGATCATGCCCGCCGAGAGCTGCGCATCCTGGAACTGGAAGGCGTTTTGCAGGTGAATGAACTCCAGCCCGCCGACGTGCTCGACGAAGTCCTCACCCGCGCCTGGGAGCGCTTTGCCGACCGGCCCAAGGGCCTGCGCTTGGACTTGTGGTTGACCGAACTGCTGCACGAGGTGCTGCGGACCTGGGTGCGGCAACAACCACGGCCTGTCCGCTCCCTGGCAGAGCGCTCCGACGAGGCGACCGTCGCGGCCGGCGAGCGCGAGTGGTGGGCGGCCTTGCTCGGCGAGGAGGACAGTTTCTCGCTCGAAGACCTCATCCCTGGCTCGCAAGGCACCGAGGTGTGGGATGCCTTGACGCGGGAGGAACAGCGTCGGCACTTGCTAACGCTCCTGGCGGAACTGCCGCCGGCCACGCGGCAGGCCTTTGTCCTCCATGCTTTAGAAGACTATGACCCCGGGGAAATCGCTATGTTACAGGATCGGCCGGAGACGCAGGTGCGCGCCGACATCGACGCGGCACGCCGAACGCTGGCGGAGCGGCTGGCGGCCCAGAGCCAGCCGCTGGTCGCTGGTTCCCCGAATGCGGCTGACGTGAAAGGGGGATAAGGATGCCGTCGGAGACCCCACTGGTGGCCACGGCCCGGCAGCAGGAAGTCGCTCGGCAAACCCGGGAGGAACACGACGCTCTGGTGGCAGCCATGCGCGACCTGGAGGCGGCACTGGCCGCGGCGGCCCCCGGCCGTCAGCGAGCCTGGCACCGGCGCGTCATCGACAAGCTCCAGGCCGTCGGCGATCGCCTCCGGGACCACGTCCGGTCGGCTGACGGTCCCGACGGCTTGTTGGCCGAAATCGACGCCACGCGCCCCACGCTGTTGCACCGCGTGGGGCGCCTCCGTCGCGAACATGCCGACCTGATCCACCAAGTGGAGGCTTTGCAACGGCAGATCGAGCAGTACGGCGACGGTGAGGAACCGGACTTTCAAGACATTCGCCAACGCGCTTCCTGGCTGCTGAACGCCCTACGCCACCACCAGGCGACCGAGGCGGACCTCATTTTCGAAAGCTGGTTTACGGACATCGGTGCTGGCGATTGAGGTGGCCCTCGCCCGGTGGCGAGCCTTGCCGCAGACGAAGATTTCCGGCAGTTGTCCCGGCCGCGGGGCGACGCCGTCCGCGATTGCCCCGGGGGCGCGCGGCGAGACGACCCATGAACGTCGGCAAAATCCTGGTGATTCTCGGACTGACCTTGGTGGCCGCCGGCCTCCTCTGGCAGGCGGGGGAGTGGCTGGGCTTGGGACGGTTACCGGGCGACATCGTGCTTCGCGGCGAACGTTGGACCTTGTACTTCCCCCTGGCGACTTCCCTTGTGCTCAGCATCCTGTTGACGCTCGTCCTCTGGGTGCTGCGGCGGTAACGGTCGGCAGCCGTGATTGGGGACCTCCCAGTCACGGCCTTTAGCGGGAATCAGCAGCTCGATCGCATTAAAACCGATGGTTTCGATCGTGTGTGGTAGGAGGTACGAAGCCATGATCCGATCCGTGTCTCTTACGCTTGTGCCGTTACTGGCTTTCGCTCTCATGCTGACGGCGTCGGCGTCGGTGGCATGGGCGGCGGAAACCTCACGGGGTTACTTGGGTGTCTTGGTGGCACCCGCGCCGGAAGGGAAATCGGGGATCGAGGTCAAGGAGGTCACACCGGGTGGACCGGCGGACAAGGCCGGACTGAAGGTGGGTGACCGCATCGTGAAGGTCGGCGACCAGGAAGTCACCGACGTGGACCGATTCCTCCGCGCGGTAGCGGCGCGAAAGCCGGGCGACCAGCTCCAACTCACCATTGCTCGCGGCGGGGCCGAGCAGACGCTGGCCGCCACCCTGGGGGAATGGCCTGACCGCGAGTTTCCGCCGGATTTTCCGCCATTCCCCCGCCTGCCGGGACTGCGACGGCCGGCCTATCTCGGCGTGCAAACCCAACCCTTGACCGCCGAGTTGAAGGAACGACTGAAGGTGGCCGTCGACGCCGGGGCTGTGGTGACCGAAGTGGTGCCCAACTCCCCCGCTGCTCGCGCGGACCTGAAGCGGGATGACGTCATCACGGCGGTGGATGGTCAGCCCGTGAAGTCTCCTGAAGACCTCCGCGAACTGGTCCAGAAGGCCGGCGCCGGCAAGGAAGTCACCCTCCAAGTCGTTCGCGGCTCAGAAAAGCTTGCGGTCAAAGCGCGACTCCGACCGGGCAGCTTCGGCTTCTTCCTGACGCCCGGGGAGGATCGATTTCCCTCCGTTGACGTCGAATCGGTCTTCGATCCGTGGCGCCGGATCCGGGAGCTGGAACGGCGCGTGGAGGAGTTGGAGAAACGGCTCCGAGAATTGGAGAAGAAGTGAGCGGCCAACGCCCCGACGGAAGGCCGGGCGAGGCCGGTGGCGTCCGACGCTGGGCCGCCCCCGGGCCATGAGGCCCGGGGGCGGCAGCCTGTCACGGTCCCGACCCCCCAGCAGGTGAGGCGAACAGCCGAGCCACACCACGCAGCGATCCCTCTTCGACGCAATCGACCCGCCCGCCGTGATACTCCGGCAAAAGCCGGCGAACCACGGATGCGGCACCGCCCGTGAGGAAGACCCGGCCAACCTGTCGGCCCAGGCCGAGCTGGGCGAGGCAGCGGCGATGGCACCGCCGCATGGCTTCCAGGACGGCGGCCAACAGGTCGAGCCGGTCGGTGGCCAAGGTTAAGTCCCGGAACGCGGCCCGGTGTGCCTCTATTTCCAGACGGTCGCCCCCCAGGTAAGGAGGATCAAGGACCACCCGTGTAGTGCGTTCCAGGGCCGCCGCCATCGTGCGGCCGAAAAACTCGTCCTCGGATTGGTCCTGGAAACAAAGACGATGCAGCCAGTTGAGGGCGGCACCGCCCACAGGATTGTGCGTGACCTCCACGTACAGCGACCCCACACCGTGCAACCGCGTCAGCCGCTGCGGATCGGGACGCGGCGTGGCGGTGAGTCCGGCCAAGACTTGGGTGGTGCCGACAACGTGGAGGAGGTCCCCCGGCCTCATGCCGACGGCCAACATGGCGCTGCTGATGTCGGCCGTGCCCAGCTTGACGGGAAGCCCGGCCGGCAGGCCGAACTCCGCCGCCGCGGCCGGTCGAAGCTTCCCCAAGGTCTCATCCCCTGCAACCACCCGCGGAAGCCAGTCAGGATCGACCTGGAAATAGTCACACCATCGGGCCGACCAAACATGGTCGGTCACGGTGTGATACAGTCCACTGAAGCTGGCGTTGGCCGGATCAAATCCGCACTCGCCGGTCATTTTGAGGCCGAGCCAGCTGTTAAGATGCAGATACCGGCGAACACGGCGAACGAGATACGGGTTGAGGGTCAACTGCTGCCGATAAGCGATGACGGAGATGCCGCCGGGTAACGGGCGATTGCCCACCGTGGCCAGGAACTCGGGCCCGACGGCGGCCCACACCTGTCGGGCCGCCGGTCGGCTGCGGCGGTCGAGATGAGTCCAGATGGGGCCGAGCGGCCGGTCGGCGGCATCGAGCAGGACCAACGCCGGCGTCATACAGGCCAGACCGATACCGGCGAGATCGCCGCCCGAGGCGGTGACATGGCGAGCGGCCGCCACCACCGCGCCCCAAATCCTCTCCGCGGGCACCTCGGCTGCCTCCGGGGTTGGCTGGTCCAGTTGATAGGGCACCTGAGCCACCGGGCCCATCGGCCGACCATCCGCCACGTTAAGCACGGCCGCCTTGACCAACGACGTACCGACGTCCAAAGCCAGGATTCGGGGAGCGGAGTCGGAAGAGGAAGAGGGCATGGAGGTCAGGGACTCGCGACGTCGGTTCTCCGCAACGGACCTCGGCCCAGTATAAGACCCGAACCACGCACCGACTTGGGGAAAACCATGCGTCGTTTTCGGCTGGTCCTGAAGATCGCTTTGGCGGGAACCTTCCTGGCCGCGCTGCTCGCCCCTTGGGGGTTGGGGTGGTGGCGTGGCGGGCCAACGGTGCTACCACGACCTCTTCCCCACGGGCATCAGGAACTCGCTTGGCTGCAACCCGCGACGAGCACCTCGACGTGGGAGCGGTTGATGGCCGGCCTCCAGCGCTTGCAGCACGCTTGGCCCGAACTCCAAGTCGATGACCGTGGCGCCTTCCCCGAACAGACGGCCGCCGTGCCCGAGGTTGCCCTTTGGCTGGGGGGCAGTTCGGAGAAGCTCTGGATACGGTGGTACAAGCTCACCAGCGAGGCCGGGGTGGGCCATTGGGTCCGGGAGTTGGCCCGGCGTGATCCGTCGCCGTTGGCCATTATCGGAGGCAGCAGCAGCGACCGGGCCCGCGACTTGGCTAAGGCCCTGCGTGAACCGATCGCTTGGCAGACCGGCGCCCCGCTGCTGTTGTTGACCACCGCCTCGGCCGACCGCGTCCGGCTGGACGACGACCAAACCCTCGGCTTGACGCCCGCGCCGATCGACCCCACGCGGGAGCCATGGCACAACCTCATGGACATCTACCCTGGCCGGACTTTTCGCTTCTGTTTCACCAACAGCCAGATGGCCGAGGCGGTGAGCGACTTTCTCTGGGGCCGGCCGGAGCTGCGACCCCACGGCTGCCTCAGCGCCTCGCTGGGGGCGGTGGGCCAGGCGGCCGGCGACGCCTGGGGCGTCGCCGGCTGGCTCGTCACCGGCGCCCACGCCCTGATTGTCTCCGCGCAATGGCTCGACGACCCTTACTCCATCGACCTGGCCGAACGGTTCATGGAGGTGTTCGCCCGCTCGGAGCGCAAGCCCAACAGCGTCCTCCTCAGCCAGTTGCCATACAGTGTCGGCGGACTCCTGGCTCCCAATCCCCCCGAGGCCACTGAAGCCCAGCTGGTGGCCGCCAACCTGCAACGCCTTCCTCTGCACCGCCCGCTCCTGGTGCTACCGGCCGACGTCAAGACGCTCCGCCGCTTTCTCCGCACCCTGGCGACCATCGCCCCCGTCGAGATGCGCCGGAGCGTCGCCGTTACCGGCGACTCCCTCGCTTTCAACGTCATTTACCGCGACCGAGACATCGCCTGGAACGTCCTGGACCTGCCGATGAGCCTCGTCTTTTTTTGTCACGCCGATCCAGTGGCGTGGCCAAACTCGCAGGCGCCGTCCCCGGACGCCAGCGCCACCGACGACGAACTACTGAATGCGGAGTTGCTCCGCATCGTGGTCGAGGCCGCCTACGAGATACCCACCGCCGGGCAAGCTCCTCGCCTCCTCGGTCATCCCGAGGAGCTGGCCCGACGCCTCCACAGCCGGGTGCCTCCATTCTTTCAGGCCAACGGGGATCGTCGCGGCGGCAGTGGCGAATATGTCGTTTGGCTGCAGCCCGAAATCGAAGCCGATCGCGTCGTCCCAAGGGCAGTCATCGAAATCTGGACGCGCTCGCTTGACGGCGACGGGGTGCCCGCCTGGACGCGTCGCCGACGCCTGGTCGCCCCAACCTTTGTCGGGGCGGGCGAGGAATCTGGTTGCTGCGGCTTTGGACGGGCTTTTACAATAATCCAACAGATCGGCCAAGGGTTCAGTCGCGAGGTTTAGTCCATGAAATTGTCCCTAGTCGTGGCGGAAGGCGCGCACCAGGGGAAGGTCATTCCTGTAAAACGATCGCCGTTTGTCATCGGCCGTGACTCGGAGGCGCAGCTTCGCCTCTCGAGTTTGGCGGTGAGCAAGCGGCATTGCGCCGTGGGGGTTCGCAACGGCAAGGTCTATGTTAAGGACCTCGGCAGCCGAAACGGCACCTTTGTCAACGACCAGGCGGTGACCGAAGAAGTGGAGGTCCACCACGGCGATCGGCTGCGGATCGGCCCGCTCGTCGTCGAGGTGCGTCTCGAGGCTGGGGAGCGAGCCCGGCCGGTGCCGACGGCCCGGCCGGCGAAGCCGACAACGCCGGAGTCGTTGGAGGAGGAGATCGGCAACCTGTTGCTGGAAGAGACAGAAGGACCGGCCGTCGAGGACGCTGCGGAGCCGGCAGCCGCTTCGTCGGACGCCACGGTGGAGATGCCCGCCGTGGCTACCGGGGAGGGAGCGGAGTCCAAGCCGGCGGACCAGAAGTCGGCTCCTTCTTCAGCCCCGAAAAAAGGACTGGTGAAACACGACAATGCGACCTCCCAGGCCGCTCGGGCCATCCTGGAGCTGTACACCCGACGCAACCGTTAAGGCGACCCTGCGCCGCCGCTTATTGGCATGGTACGACCGACATCGCCGGCCGCTGCCGTGGCGGGAGACGCGCGATCCCTACCGCATCTGGGTCAGCGAGGTCATGCTCCAGCAAACCACGGTGGCGGCCGTGGTCCCCGCCTTCGAGCGATTCCTGGCCGCCTTCCCGACCCTCGCCGCTCTGGCGGCAGCCGACGAACAGCAGGTGTTACGGCTGTGGGAAGGCCTCGGCTATTACCGACGGGCTCGGCACCTGCACGCTGCCGCTCGTCTGCTCGTCGCGGACCATGCCGGGGAGTTGCCCAACGATCCGGCGGTGTGGGAATCCCTACCCGGTGTCGGCCGGTACATCGTCGGAGCGGTGCTGTCCCAAGCGTTCGACCGCCGCTTGCCCATCGTCGAGGCCAATAGCCAGCGAGTGCTGACCCGGCTCTTTGGTTACCTCGGCGATCCCCGGAAAGGTGCCGGCAAAGCCTGGGTGTGGCAAATAGCGGAAACGGTGTTGCCCCGCAATCGGGTAGGCGACTTC
>JANWYO010000047.1 GCA_025055215.1 Gemmataceae bacterium | reverse complement strand
ATCTTGATGGCAGCGGTGTCGTTCTGGCTCATCTGCCGGGGTGGCCCCCACGGCGGCTGGGACGCCTGGGCCATCTGGAACCTGCGGGCCCGCTTCCTGTACCGTGCCGGCGACGACTGGGGCCTCGCTTTCAGCGACCGTCTGGCCTGGTCGCACCCCGATTACCCCTTGCTCTTGCCCGCCAATGTGGTTCGAGGCTGGCTTTGGGCCGGCTCCGAGACCCTGGCCGTGCCGCAGCTGCTCGCCGGCCTCTTTACCTTGGGCACGACTGGGGTGTTGATCGCTGCCCTGACCCTGCTGCGGTCCGCGACCGTCGGGCTGCTGGCCGGGGCGGTGTTATTGAGTTCGCCGCTGTTCCTGGAGGTGGGCGCCGCCCAATATGCCGACGTGCCGTTCGCTCTTTCCTTGACGGCGGCGGCGGCCCTCCTGGCCCTGCACGACCGGCACCCGTTGACCAGCCTTCGGCTGGTGGTCGTGGCGGGCGTCTTCGCTGGACTGTCCGCCTGGACGAAGAACGAAGGCTGGCTCAGCATCGTCGCCTTGGCAACGGTCCGGGTGCTGGTAGCCGTGGGTCGCGGGTCCTGGCGGGCGATGGGGCGCGACTTGGGGGCCTTTTTCCTCGGCCTGGGGCCGGTCCTGCTGGTTCTCGTCCAATTTAAATGGATGCTGGCGCCTGCAAACGACCTCTTAGCGGCGGGAGTGAAGCATTGGCATGAGCGACTTCTCGACGCTGGGCGCTACGCCGCGATTGCTGGCCAGCTGGTGCACGATCTCGCTCGGGTGAACCCGGAATTATTTCTCGTGCTGGCGGTCTACGCCCTGCTGCTGGGGATCGCCTCCGGTCCTGGATCAAGTCCCGAGCGAAGTGGGCTGGTCCTTTTGCTGGTCCTGATGTTGGCTGGCTACGGCGGGGTCTATCTTTTCCTCTCCGCCGCAGACCTCGCATGGCACCTGCAAAGCTCCCTCTACCGGCTTGTCGTCCAGCTGCTGCCGCTGGCGCTTTTAACGTTTTTCGACATCGTGGCAACTCCGGAGGAGGCTCGGCGAGCGGGTCCAAGTGCAGATGTGCCAGCGTAGGTGAGCAGGGGCATGCGCCAATTCTGACCACGCTGCCATCATGGGAAGCAGCCCGGGCGAGGGGCCCGGGCGGCGCCGGAGGAGCGTGTCGTTGCGTTACTGACAATCCGTGAAGGAGTTGAGAGCGATCGGTAGAAGAGGCACGGAGACACGTTACCTTGGCATCCAAGTTGCCTGCACGAAAAAACGGGGTTCGACGTGTTGAGACCCGAGGCCCTAAGACACCAGACACTGCAATTTTGCCTGCGATTCTTGGGAAACGGGGTCAGCGGGATTTGTGATATTTAATTTCATTGTCCCGTCGTTGGGCGACTCACGGTGATGGGCGACACCGAGGGGAGCTGGCGACGGGACTTTTTGCGCACCCGCCTGGGCCGAGGACGCTGTCAGCGGCCGATTCAGGGAGCCGGGAACAGCCACGCATTGATTGCCAGCTGCGCGGCAACCACGACCAGCAGGCCGATGCTGACCACCGCGTTGACTTGGAAAAAGGCCTGGTTGACCCGGCTGAGGTCGTCGGGTCGGACCAGCCAGTGTTCATAGGCGAGCAGGGCAGACACACCGGCGACGCCAACCAGGAAAACCCTTCCGAGCGGCGGCGAGGCAACGGCATAGAGCAGCAGCAGCATCGCCACCATCACCACATGGCACCCCAGGGCCAATCGAAGGCTGAGAGCCACGCCCAGACGGGCGGGAAGGCTGTGCAGGCCGCTTCGCCGATCGAAGTCGGCATCTTGACAGGCGTAAAGGATGTCGAAGCCCGCAACCCAGAAAAGGACGGCCAATCCGAGGAGGGTCGGCACCAGCAGGCCGTTGAGCTGAGCGATGGCGATCCAACTGGCCACGGGCGCCAACATCAGTGCGGCCCCCAGCCAGAAATGCGACAGGGCGGTGAAGCGTTTGGCCAGGGAATAGCCGCCGATGAACAGCAGGACGGGGACCGAGAAAACCAGCGGCCAGGGATTGCCAGCGGGGAGAAACAGGAGGGTCGAGGCGACGAAAACGAGGGCGCAGGCGGCGGTGAAGGCCGCGACGGCGGCCACGCTCAGCTGGCCGGTCGGCAAATGCCGACCGGCCGTCCGCGGGTTGGCTGCGTCGAACCGCCGGTCTACCAAGCGGTTGAACGCCATCGCCGCACTCCGTGCAAACACCATTCCCAGCACGATTCCCAACAGGTCCAGCCAGCGGAACGGCTCCCGCTGCCACGCCAGCAGCGCACTCAGCAGAGCAAAGGGGAGCGCGAAAACCGTGTGGCTGAAGCGAATCATCTCCAAAAAGCGGCGCACCGTCAGCAGCATACGGGGATGATAGGTGCCAAGGCCGCTCGCGGGCAGCGTCGTCGGCCGTGTATAATGATTCCGGATTCCGGCAACGACGCCCATACCGGCAAAAGGACCAACGGCGGTCATCATGTCGGTCATCCATCCGCTGCTTCTGGGAGGGTTGGTCCTCGTCGGCCTTCCGGTGCTGCTGCATCTCATCATGCGGCAGAAGCCGAAACACCTGCTTTTTCCCGCTTTTCGCTTCCTTTTGGCTCGACATCGGACCAACCGACGAAAGCTCCGCCTGCGGCATCTGGTGCTGCTGCTGCTGCGGATGCTGCTGATCGCGGCCTTCTGCCTGGCGTTGGCCCGGCCGACCGTTTTCAGCGAGGAGCTGCACCTCACCGCCAACCAACCCGTGTGGGCCGCCCTGGTTTTTGACACCAGCCCCAGCATGGATTATGTCGTCGGAGACCGAACGCGGCTTGAGGAGGCGAAGCGGCGGGCGGAAGAGTTGCTCGAGACTCTCCCCGAGGGAAGCCGGTTCGTGGTCCTTGACACGGCCGACTCCGGCAGCGACCCGTGGTTGCCCCGGGTGGAGGCCCTGGAGCGTGTCCGCAATTTGAAGGTCCGGCCGAGCAACGCCCCGATCACCACGCGCTTGGGTGAAGCCTACCGATTGCTCGCTAGCGTGGACGAAGCGACCTCCGACCCGGCCCAAGTGGGGCCGAGGTTACTGTACGTCTTTTCCGATCGGGCCCAAGACTGTTGGGACGCGGCCCGCGTGCCGACACTCCGGCAGCAGCGCGATCGCCTGGCGCCGCTGCGAATCGTCAGCATGTTCGCCGACGTCGGGGTCGACCAGCCGGTCGACTTGGCCATCACGGCCGTCGAGCCGGCGCGCACTGCCGTGCCGAGCAACGCCCCAGTGGTGGTGCGGGTGACGGTTCGAGCCACGGGGAACGATTGCGATTCAGAGGTGACGTGCCGCTTCGATGGCGAGAAGACCGTCGAGCGGAAGGCGGTGCAGCTGAAAGCGGGCCAGAGTCAGGTCATTTCCTTCACCCGTCCCGCGCTGCCGCCCGGCTACCACCAGGCGGAGATCGCCTTGGCCACTCCCGACAACCTGGGCTTCAACAACGTCGGCTTCGCCACCGTGGTGGTGCGCGGCACCCGTCGAGTTCTGACCGTCACGGACACGCCGGACGACGTGCAAATCTGGACCCTGACGCTGCAAAGTGGCGAACCGGCTTTCCGCAATGAGGTCCGCGCCCCGCAGGCGGCGGCCAACCTGTCACCCGGCGACTTGTCGGCTTACGCCGTCGTGGCCATCGTCAACGTGCGCCGCCTGGAGTGGGCGACGTTGTGGCAAAGTGTGTACCCCTACGTGGCGGGAGGCGGCGGCCTGGCCATCGTGCCAGCCGCCGACCTCGACCCGCAGACATTCCGCGGCTTGCTCGACAAAGTGATCCCCGGCGACTTTGTCAAGGTGGTGGCGGCCGGTGCCGACGGCGCGCGCTGGAACGACGCCCGCTTCCAGCCTCCCCTGCGCACCTGGTTTCAGGAGTGGAGCCGCAACCCCAACGTCGGTTTTCTGAAGTTCCCGCCCGTGGCCTTCCGCTATTGGGAGGTGCAACCGTTGGTTGGCAAGGCTTCCGTATGGGCGGCTTATCAGGCCGACGGCAATCCGCCGGCCTTGCTGGAAACCCTCTTCGACCGCCGGGAGGTTCGGGGTCGTGTCGTCCTGTTCACCGTGCCGCTGGACGACCGCGCCAGCGCCGGCGATGACCGCTGGCACGATTACCTCGCGCCGCCCGTTCCCTTTTACGTGGCCCTCGTGAAAAAGAGCGTCGGCTACCTGGCTGGGGACAGCGAGGAGCCGACCTTGAATTGGCAGTGCGGCCAAGTGGCCTCCGTGCCGCTTCCCGTGGCCCCGCGCTTCCCAACTTACCTGCTACAGGGGCCGGGTGTCAGTCAGTCTGACGCCGTGGTGTCCACCGTGGACAAGCAGAGCGAAATCCACTTGACGCAGGTGGCGATGCCGGGCAATTACCAACTCATCGGTGGCGAGCGTAAGTGGTGGGCCGCCTTCAGCCTGAACACGCCCGCCGGCGAGTCGCTGCTCGAGAAGGTTCCCGTCGAGCAGATCGAGGCCCTTTTTGGTCCGAACTCCGTGGTGTCGCTCGGACACATGGTTCGCTGGAGCGACGCCCTGCGAGAGCACCAAGGCCAGCCGCTGGAACTGCTCCCAGCCTTGATGGTCCTGGTGTTGCTGGTGCTCGCCCTGGAAAACCTGCTGGCTAACAAGTTTTATGGGCGTGACGACCGCGCCGAGGCGCCGTCGCCAGTCGCGGCTTGACGCGAAAAGACCCACCCCATGATCCCCGTCGCTTGGCTCACCTGGACCCACGATCCCGTCTGGCCCTGGTCGATTCCCGGCTACGGCCCGTGGGGTCTGGCCCTGGTAGTCGTCGTGCTGGTCGGGCTGACGGTATGGACGTACCTGGGCGTCCCAGGCGTCAGCCTGGGCTGGCTGGTTCTGATCGTCTCCCTGAGACTTTTGGCCCTGCTCTTGGCCGTGGCCGCGCTGGTGCGTCCGTCGTTGGCCTGGCAAGGGGACATGAACCTTCCGTCCGTCCTGCTGGTCCTTATGGATCGGTCGGAGAGCATGACGATTCGCGATGAGTTTAATGGCCAGTCGCGATGGGAAGCAGTTCAGGCAGTCCTGCGGCAGAGTCAACCATTGTTCGAGGCTTTGCGGGACGAGCACAACGTCAGTGTGCTGCTGTATTGCTTCGCCGAGGACCTCAGCGAGTGGACGGCGGAGGTCCAGCCGGACGGCAAGCGGACAGACCACGGCCAGGCATTGCAGGCCCTTTATCAGCGGCACAGCAGTGAAAAATACCTGCGCGGTCTGCTCATTGTCGGCGACGGGGCCGACAATGGCACGCGCTATCCCGCCTTGGCCGAAGCAGCCCGTTGGCGCAGTCTGCGGTGTCCGATCAGCACGTTTGCCCTGGGACAGACCACGACGACCAGCCAGCAGCAGGACATCGCCTTTACCGCCATCATCCCCGAGCCGTCGCCGGTGCCCGTCAAGGGAAAACTTTCGGTCCGTGGTCTGATCAACGCTCCGGGGTTTGAGAATGCCAAGGTCCGGCTGCGACTCAAGGTGGACGACAAAGAAGTGGCTTCTCAAGACGCCATCTTGCGAAAGACCACCGGTAACGAAGTGAAGATCGACATCGACGCTCCCCAAACTCCGGGCGAGATCAAATTGACGCTGGCCGTCGATCCGCTGCCTGGGGAAGTGCGCACAAGCAACAACGAAATCAGCACCTTTCTGACGGTCACCAAGGAAGGGATCAGCGTCCTGTTCGTGGATAAGCCCCGCTTCCCCGAGCCGCAGTTGATCTGCGACGCCTTGCGCCCCGACCCGCGCATCCGCTTGTTCATGGCATGGCGGCGGACTGACGAGCCAGGCCCGGAAGAGGGGGATTGGTTCCAATTCGATCGACAGCATTACGACGTCATCCTCATCGGCGACGTCACCGCCCGCCGCTTGACCGGTGGCCGGCCGGAAATACTGCGGCGGATTCAATACCTCGTCAGGAAAGGGACCGGCCTGCTGATGATGGGCGGCTACGAGACGTTCGGCAACAGCGACTGGCGCGGCACGCCGATGGAGGAACTGCTGCCGGTGTACCTGAACGTCAGCGGCCAAATCGACGAGGCGGTGTCGCTGCGGGCGACACCCGACGGCTTGAAGCACTACGTCCTGCGACTCGCCGACACCGAAGCCGACAGCGATAACCTGTGGCGGCGGCTCCCGCCCCTGGAGGGCGCCAGCCGCTTGGGGGAACGCAAACCTGGCGCGGCGGTCTTGGCTGTCAGCCCCCGCGGTGCCCCGCTTCTCGTCGCGCAAACCTACGGCGAGGGACGGGTGCTCGCCTTCGCCGGTGACACCACCTGGCAATGGAGGCGGCTCGGGCTCCCGCAATCCAATGAAGGAGTGCTCGCCCACGAACGCTTCTGGAAACAACTCATCATCTGGCTCGCCCGCCAAGAGGAAATGGAGGGAAACGCCTGGGTGCAACCCGACGCCCGCCGTTTGCCAGCCGGTGCCAAGCTGGGCTTCAGTGTCGGCCTTCGCGGCAAAGGAGGGGTGGAGCTTCAAGACGCCGACTTCCAGGTCAAGGTCGAATATCTGCCGCGATCCCTGGAGTTCGCGGTGCCGACGGCCCGTGAAGGCCACGACCACCGGGGCACCTTCTGGAAGACCGACTTGGCCGGCGAATATCGCCTATCGGTCCATGCCCGCGGCAAAGACCACGACGGCAGCGACGTCATCGGCGATGCCTCGGTCCGATTCCTGGTGTATCAGGATGATGTCGAGATGGTTCGGCCGGCTGCCGACCACGAGTTCCTGGCAAAACTGGCCAGCACAGGGGCTGGAAAGGCCCTCCGCCTGCAGGACTTGCCTCGGTTCCTCCGCGAGCTATCGAGTCAACCGTTACCGCAAGTCAGGCCCCAGGTGGAGCTGTGGCCCGACTGGAACACGACCACCTGGACGCCATTTTTGCCCGCCTATTTCCTTTGCTTCGTTGCCCTGCTGACGCTGGAGTGGGGCCTGCGTCGCTGGTGGGGACTCGCCTGAGTCGCAGAGCGCGCCGGCCGAGGTGTCGGCGTGGTGGCGGAGGCGAATGAGGGTGCTTGGGGACCCAGACCATGCCGCGCATCGTTTCACTCATCGCCAGTGCCACCGAGATCGTCAGTGCCCTGGGGTTCGAACGCGACCTGGTGGGCCGGTCGCACGAGTGCGACTACCCGCCGTCGGTCCAGTCGCTGCCGGTGTGCACGGCCGCGAATTTCCCGGTGGAGGGCTCGAGCCGCGAGATCGACGCGCGGGTGAAGGCCGCTCTCCGGGAGGTGGCCGCGGTCTACCGCGTGGATGGGGATCTCTTGCGGGAGCTGCGGCCCGACGTCATCGTTACGCAATCGCAATGCGAGGTCTGCGCTGTCAGCCTGCGCGACGTGGAGCGGATCATCAGCGAATGGCCCGACCAACGTCCCCGGATTGTGACCTTGCGGCCCAACTGCCTGGAAGACGTCTGGGACGACATTCGGCGGGTGGCTTCGGCCCTTGATGTGGTCGAGCGAGGCGAAGAACTGGTGGCGGAGCTGAAGCGGCGCTTGGCGGCGTTGAGAGCGCGGTCGCGCCTGGCAGGCCAGCGGCCCACCGTCGCCTGCCTTGAGTGGCTCGACCCCCTCATGGCAGCGGGCAATTGGGTGCCGGAACTGGTACGCTTGGCGGGCGGCGAGCCGGTCGTCGGCCAGGCCGGGAAACACTCGCCTTATCTCGACTGGAACGACCTCCAAGCCGCCGACCCGGAATTCCTCGTCCTGATGCCGTGCGGCTGGGGCATCGACAAGACGCGGACCGAGGCCGACTTACTGGCCGACCAGCCCGGCTGGTCGGCCCTGCGAGCCGTCCGGTGCGGCCAGGTATACCTCACGGACGGCAATCAATACTTCAACCGGCCCGGCCCGCGGCTCGTCGAATCGGCGGAGATTCTGGCCGAGATCGTCCATCCGTCGTTGTTCCGCTTCGGGCACGAGGGAACCGGTTGGGAGCGACGCAGCAGCCTCGCTGGGGCCGAGGCCGGCGCCCGGGAGGGGTATCAACCATGACGACGACGCAGCGGCCGTGGAGTGAACGGCTTGAAATTGTGCGGGGCGACATCACCTGCCAGCAGGTCGATGCCATCGTCAACTCTGCCAATCCGTCACTGTTAGGTGGCGGCGGTGTGGACGGGGCGATCCACCGTCGAGCGGGCCCGCAACTCTTGGAAGAATGCCGCAAGCTCGGTGGCTGTGCCACGGGTGAGGCCAAAATCACTGCCGGGTACAATTTACCGGCTCGACACGTCATCCATACCGTCGGGCCGATCTGGAAGGGTGGTGATCAGAACGAGGACGAGTTGTTGGCTCAGTGCTACCGCAGCTGCTTCGCGCTAGCGGAAAAGCACGGCCTGCGTTCGCTGGCGTTCCCTTCGATCAGCACCGGGGCTTATCACTTTCCCCTTGACCTAGCCGCATCCATCGCCTTGCGCGAGATCATCGTCGGCTTGGAGAGGCTTCCGTACCTGGACAAGGTCACGGTCGTCTGTTTCGATGACCGGACGTGGACTTGCTACCAGCAAGCGTTGGCCGCTTACAAGGAAAGGACCGGCACATGAATGGGAAGTTGGCGCTGGCGGGCCTTGTCGCCATGGCGTTGGTGGCCCCGGCCATAGCGGAGCCGGCCTTCAAGGCCGGCATCGCCACGACCGTCATTACGCCCACAGAACCAATGTGGATGGCCGGCTATGCCTTCCGCAACAAGCCGGCCGAGGGCAAACTCCACGACTTGTATGTCAAGGTTCTTGCGTTGGAAGACCCGGCAGGAGAGCGTCTGGTGGTCCTTACCAGCGACTTGGTTGGTATACCTCGGTCGCTGGCGGAGGCCGTGGCGGAGGAAGTTCGCCGCCGCACCGGGTTGCCGCGCGAACGGCTCATGCTCACCGTGTCGCACACCCACTGCGGCCCGGTGGTGCGCGACAACCTCATCGACATGCTCGATCTGCCGGCTGGCGAAGCGGACAAGATCAAAGCCTATGGCCAAAAGCTACAAGGCTGGATGGTCGAGACGATTGTCGCGGCCTTGGCCGATCTGAAGCCGGCCAAGCTCTCCACTGGCTGGGGGACGGCCGGCTTTGCCGTCAACCGCCGCGAGCCGACGCCCAAAGGCGTTGTTATCGGCCGTAACCCTGCCGGTCCGGTCGATCACAACGTTCCGGTGCTCCGCGTCGACACGCCCGACGGCAAACTGCGGGCGGTGCTGTTCGGCTACGCCTGCCACAACACCACGCTGGGCATCTATCAATGGAACGGTGACTACGCGGGCTTCGCCCAAGCCTACCTCGAAGAGCGGCACCCCGGAGTCAAAGCACTCTTCTATATCGGCTGCGGCGGCGACGCCAATCCGCTGCCGCGCAGCAGCGTGGAACTCTGCCAACGGCATGGCCGCGAACTCGCTGACGCCGTCGATGCCGTGCTGGCCAAGCCGCTGACCCCGGTCGCGGGCACCTTCGCCGCTCGCTGGGCGCTGCTCGACCTCCCGTTCGACTCGCTCCCCACCAAGGAGCAGTGGGCAGCCGACCTGCTCAGTAAGAACACCGCAGTGCGCCAGCGGGCCGCCCGATTCTTGAAAATCCTCGACAACGGCGGCACCATCGACAACCATTACCGCTTCTACCCCGTGCAGGTCTGGCGACTGGGTGACGACCTCCTCTGGATCGCCCTGGGGGGTGAGGTGGTCATCGACTACAATCTCCGCCTTCGCAACGAACTGGCCGGTCGCCGACTCTGGGTCGCCGGCTATGCCAACGATGTGATGGCCTACATTCCCTCAGCTCGGGTCCTGAAGGAAGGGGGCTACGAAGCCGACTCCTCGATGATTTACTACGGCATGCCCGCCCGGTGGGCGCCAGCCATTGAGGACAAGATCATCGCCAAGGTCCACGAGCTGGTGAAGGAAGTGGCGCCCAGCCGTTAAGGCTGCTGCGAGCGTGGTCGGGTAGTGGCAGATTACCCAGTCCGGCTTGTCTGCCTGTTCGGAGTTTCCCTCACTGCCCGCTTTTCCGATACCCTGACGAGGACGCACAACCGCTAAATCCCCGACAACCGCCACGACGATAACCTCCTTGCATGTGCGCTCGGTGCCCAACCGGGCGCCCCAAAATCATCGGAGGTTCGCATGCGGCGGACGTATCTGCTGGGGACGTGGGTCGTGGGCGCGGTCCTGCTCGGCGCGACGGCGAGCGGCGTCAGGGGCGTCGAGCCGGGTGCAGGCGCCACGTTAGCGGTTCCTCTCCCGGGTCTGGGGGAAGGAGCCGCGGAGCCGGTGGCGGCGGGCGGCCCGCCCGCCGCCACCCGAGTGCCTCCAGCCACCGCAACGGCAACAGCCGCCGAACCGCTCGCCGCCACCGGAGCGCCCCTGGCCACCGAGCCGGCCATGTCCACTGGCTCGCCCGCTGCCACCGAGACGATAGCGCCGCTTACCAACGAAACACTCGTGCTCCCGGCCGAGGCCTTCGCCTCCGGAACGATTTACGACTGGGTCGTCATCGACACCCACGTCGGCATCATCGATCCGGCCTTCCCCATGAGCATCGTCCGCCTGCGCTACGATGACGCCACCGGCATGAATCGCCCCAGCCGGGCTGAGTATTTCTACGCCCGGGGTGCGCCTTTCGGCCCGGGGTTGCCCTTGCCCGAATCAAACGTCAATTACCAGGAACTGGGCGTCTACCTGGAGTGGGCCGCGTACCCGCGTTTTTCCGTCTTCGTCGATGCTCCGACGCGCTTTCTCGACCCGACGATTAACACCAACTCCGCCGGGTTCAGCGACTTGATTACCGGCTTCAAATGGGCCTGGTTGTTTACCGAGCAGGCGGTCGCCACCTTCCAATTCAAAACCTACATTCCCACCGGCGACGCCGACCGGGGTCTGGGCACGGACCACGTGAGCCTGGAACCGGGGTTTCTGCTTTTTTGGCGGGTCGGCAACTTCCTGGACGTGGAAGGGGAGCTGCGCAACTGGATCCCGATCAGTGGCACGAACTTCGCCGGCGACGTCCTCCGCTACGGCTTGGCCCTCAGCCTCAGCCACCACCGCGCCGCCGACCGCTACTGGCTGACACCGGTCGCCGAGTTCGTCGGCTGGACCGTGCTCAACGGTAAGGAGAGCGTGGCCTTCTCCGCCACGGACTTCTATGTCCAACAGGCCGGGGCCGACACCATCGTCAACGTCTACTATGGGGCTCGGCTGGGCTGGGGGCAGCGGATTGATTTCTATGGAGGCTACGGTCATCCCCTGACCGGCGAATTCTGGTACCGCGACTTCCTCCGCTTTGAGGCGCGTCTTCACTTTTGAGCCGGCTCCCTCTTCGATACTCACGGAACGCGGCGATCCTTTCGGCCGCGGCGCCGACCTGCTATGATGCGGGTCGCTGGAATGGCTGACGGACAAGCGACCGCAACGCAAATCCACATGGACCGGATTGGGGACTATCAAATCCTGGGCGTCCTGGGCAAAGGTGCTCACAGTACCATTCTTCACATCCGCCGGCGGGCTGACGGTCACTCATATGCCCTGAAGGTGGTGCCCATCGACGGCGCAGACGATCAGAAGTTTCTCGACCAGGCGCAGCATGAGTTCCGGGTGGCGCAGATGCTCGACCATCCGAACCTGGTCAAGATTTACTGCCTGGAAACGGAGCGCGACTGGCTGCGGCGAGTGAAGGAGGTGAGGCTGCTGATCGAGTACGTGGCGGGTAAGACGCTCGACACCTGCCCGCCTTTGACGCTGCCGCAGCTGGTGCGGGTCTTCGCCCGGGTGGCCGACGGCATGGTGCACATGCACCGGCGCGGAATTTGGCACGGCGACCTAAAGCCGAACAACATCATGGTGGCCCGGACCGGCGAGGTGAAAGTCATCGACTACGGCCTGGCGTGCGTCCGCGGGGAGCCGCCGCGCAAGCGGCGGCAAGGCACGCCGCAGTTCATGGCCCCGGAGAGTGCCCGCCACGGCATCCTCAACGCCCAGACCGACGTGTACAACTTCGGGGCGACGATGTACCGGCTTGTGACCGGCCGCTGGCCGCCACAATACGCCTCGGCCAGCGGGCTGCCGGTGGTCGCCCGATCCGACGAGTGCGCCTATCGGCCGGTCGCCGAGTGCCGGCCCGACGCGCCGCCGGTGCTCGCCGACCTGCTGGAACGCTGCCTAGCTGCGGATCCCAAGCGTCGCCCAGCGCGGATGAGCGAAATTCAGGGAGCGCTGGATCGCTTGGCCGACGACTTGGCCGCCCCTCACTTCAGCGGGTCTTGAGGCTTCGCGGCGAGGGAAGGCGCACTCGGGCACGCCACCTCAGTCGCGACGCCAGAGCGGAGAACTCCCATGTCCCCCTCACCAGACCGCGAGCACTTCATTCCCATCTATTGCCGTGAGCTCGTCCACCAACTCCTGCAAAACCCCGCCCTCTCTAAGGAAGAGCGTCCCCTCTTCCGCAATTTCTGCAAGCTGGTCAGTGCCCGCATCCACTACGACTACCACGATCATTTAGAGAAGCTCAAGCGCCTATATGCCCCTTTCGACCCCGACGCCGACATCGACCCCGATAGCGACATCAGCCTTTCCGACGTGACAACTCCGGCTGATAGAGGGGAAAGACTCCAGGCGCTTTTTCGGGAGTTCGAGGCGCTTGTCCGACAGGCCAACTATCGGGAGCTGACGCGGGACGAACTGGAGGAGGCCCTGGAGTTGGCTTCGCTCTGGGGCATCCGCATGGACGTTGATTTCAGCGTTTTTGACCGCTTTGCGGTCTTCGCCCGGGGCGACACAAAGCAGGTTCGCCGCCGGCGTGCTCCGTGGAAGCTTTTCGTTGAGGAAGCGGTCGAAGTTCCGGTTTACCGCCGTCTGGCGATCATCCTGAAGCTCAAGCCCAGCCGACGCCTCGGCAGTCAAGTGGATACCAACAGCGTCCTGCTGAAATTGTTCAAGGACATCCCCAAGCCCGACCTCGACATGCTCTTGCCCGGGGCCCGCGTCCGCATGACGAACCTCGATCGGGGCAAGATCGGCCTGCCGTTAATCACGGGCTTGGGAATGGCGATGTGGCGGATGGCCGACGACATCCTCGGCGCCCTTTTTCGTTCGGGTGCCAACCCCTCGCTCTTGCTCTGGGGCTTGGCGACAGGGGCCATCGGCTACGGCACCCGATCGCTGTACAACTACCTCGGTACCAAGCAGCGCTACTATCTCACCCTTACGCAAAGCCTGTACCACCAGAGTCTCGACAGCAATGCCGGCGTCTTCACCCGCCTGCTGGACGAAGCAGAAGAGCAAGACGCCTGCGAAGTGATCCTGGGCTACTACTACCTGCTGCGGCAAGACGCCTTGAACTTGGAATGGACCGTGGAGGACCTGGACAAGGAAATCGAAAACTACCTCTACGAGCACTTTCACTGCAAAGTCGATTTCGACGTCAAAGACGCCGTAAGAAAGCTCGAACGTCTGCGGTTGGTGGTCGTAACGGGGGGAAAGTATCGGGCGCTGCCGCTCCCCGAGGCGTTGAAAGAACTGGATCACCAGTGGGACAACTTCTTCCGGTTCAATGAAAGATTGGATGGCGTCGAGGCGTGAAGGCCGTCGCCAAGAAGGAGGGGCGGGACGACCGCCGTCTCATGTCCGTCGGGCTTGGTCCCAAATCGGCCCATAGACTTCTTTATCGAACGGGGGACAGCCCGTGGCAAACTGGCCCAGTTCATTGTGCTTGGAGCGCATCAGGGCGGTGCAGTAGCTGAACGTCCGGCAGACGCGCCTGCGGTCGAGTCGGCCGTGCTGCCGCAGCTGCTGGGCAAAGTCGGGTTGCGACAACGACGCCCGACCGACACCGACGAAGGTGCAGCGGCCGTCGCGGAGGTTGGCGGCCCCGGCCGCGGGTAAGAACTCCTGAAGGTAACTGTAGCCGCTCCCCACCACCGGCAGCTGTGGAAACTCCGCCTGCACCGCCGCGGTCAGGCGAAAATGGCGCTCCACCCCCACGAGAGGATGTTCCGGTGTCTCATAGGCGTCCGGCGGTGGATACTCGAAAGGCCGCAGCACGTGCATGGTCGCGTAGGGATTCCCCATGCTGACGTTGACCATCACCACCCCCAGATCCAGCATCTCCCGAATCCAGGCAATCGGTTCGGACAGGTCCGGGGTGAACGGGTCGTCCTCTCGCGTGCCCCAGGCGCTGACGATCGGGCAAGACCAGGGGCACGGCTCGCCGCGGCCGTCCGGCCCCTTCCGGAACGGGATGCCGTCGTACACGTTCAACCGCGTGGCGATCATCAATCCCGGGACCTCGGCCCGGATGCGGCCGATGATTTCCCGTGCCAGCCGGGTGCGATTCTCCAGGCTGCCACCGAACGGCCCCGGGCGGGTCTTGGCTGCCAGCAACTCGTTCAACAGATACCGGTGGCATTGCTTGATGTCGATGAACTGGCAGCCGACCGCCCAGGCGAGCCGGGCGGCGGCGACGTATCGGTCCGGCAGGCGCTTGAGGTAGTCGTCGTCCACGATGGGATAGTTGGCGTCGACCATCTGGCCGGTGGCACGGTCAACGATGGTGCGCGGATCGAGCAGGGGATCGTGGAAGGCGATCATCGGCCGGCGGTGGCAATATCGGCCGGAGTGCGTCAGCTGCAAGCCGATCAGAAGGTCGTCGTCGCTGCCGTAGACCTGTCGATGGGCAACACGACATTCGCGCAGCATCTGTTCGACGTCGCCCGCCGTTTGCTCGTTCAGCACCAGCTGCCGGGGATTGGCTCGACCTTCCTCGACCACGGCCGTCGCCTCTCCCCAAATCAGCTTGGCCCCGCCGGCGCCGAAGCGGCGATAGCGGCGGAGGGTGAGTTCTCCGGGCCGGCCGTCGAGCGTGGCGTCGCACCCTTCCATCGGCTGGATGCACAACGAGTTGCCGACGCGGAACCCACCGACGGTCGCCGGCCGGAACAGTGGTGAGAGATCGTCGCTCAGCCGAATGTCCAGGCCCAGGGCCTGGCATTCGGCGGCGAGTTCGTCTGCGTGGCGGAACTTGAAATAGCGTGCCAAGACGGCATCCCCGGGATCAGGCCAAGCACTCGCGGAGGTAGCGGATGCCGTGAGCGATGTCGGCCAGGCGCTGCTCCTGGGTGCCGACTTCGCGCTCGATCAATAGCGGTCCGCGATAGCCCACTTTGATGAGTGTCTGCACCCACAGCCGGATGTTGACCTCACCCTGCCCGAGCGGGACTTCGTCGCCCCAGGTTCCCGGAACCTTGGTGCGGATGGCGTCTTTAACGTGGACGCTGCGGATGTCCGGTGCCAAGATTTCGACCGCTTTGATCGGATCGCCTTTGTCGTACAGGATCATGTTGGCGGGGTCGAAATTGACTTTCAGGTTCGGGCATCGGAGGTCATCCAATGTCCGCCGCAGAAGCTCGGCGGTCTCTTGGCCAGTCTCGAATGCCACCGTGATCCCTTTCGCCTGGGCCAAGTCGCTGACCTTCGCCAAGGTCTCGAGGAACGGTTTCCGCTCGGGATCGTCCGGCTCCGGGAGGAAGCCGGCATGCAGCATGATGTCGGTCAGGCCCAGGGCAACGGTGCGATCGAGGGCCCAACGGAAGCGTTCGAGGCGTTCCGGCCGAGTGGCCGGATCGCCGAAGCCGCCGGTTTTCTGAATGGTTTGCGGGGTGGTGTAATCTTCGCCGGGGAAGCCGAGCATGGTGCCGACCATGCGGAAGCCGGCAGTTCGGGCGACCTCGGGCATGCGGTCGCCTTCGTCCCAGGAGGCGTGGTGCGGATCGCCGCAGGCGATCTGCACCACGTCGATGCCGAGGCGGTCGAGAAAGCCTTTCAACTCGGGAATGCTCTTCACCTGCAACGACCAGCTGCACACGCCGATGGCGAGCGGTTCGACGTTCATGAGGCTTTCTCCGGGCGTTGGCCGACCAGCGGTTTCCTCCGGGCGTTCGCCGGTCAAGGAGCCGGCTCGATGAAGCAGCCCAAGGGGCCGAGCTTTCTCTGATCGCCGGACCGGACTTCGTGATAGGACTGGATCTGCTCTTTTTTCAGTTCGGCGACTTCCTTGGGCCCGGTCCAGACGACGGCGCGACCGGTCAGATGGGCCTGCAACGTCAAGGAATACGCCCGGGATAGCGAGCAACCCAGGACCTTACACAAGACTTCGACGACAAAACTGAACGAGTGATAGTCGTCATTTTCCAGCACGACATTGTAAGGCGGCAGGATGCGGCGCTTCTGCTCCCGCTTGGGCCGCGTGGCGGCACCGGTGTCTGGTGCGCGATCAGGCGTCGTCATGGGCCACCTCCGGATGATTTTTGTCCGGTCCAGGGCCAGGGCGGGCTCCGGTTCGCCCCTGGGGGTACGAAAAAAACCGGCAGAAGTCCTGCCCCTCGACCAAGCACGGCCGTTCTCCGGGATTGTACCGGCCGCGCTTGACCCGGCCAAGGAGTGCCGGCGTCTTGGGGGCGTTCGGGAGGTTGAGGGCGAGCGCGAATCGATATATCGACGGCGGCGGGCCCACGGCCCGCCCCCCCCCCCCACCCCAACGCACGGCAGCAACCCAACCCCGGCACCGCAATAAAGGGACAAGTAAGGGCCGTAATTAGGGCCA
>JANWYO010000318.1 GCA_025055215.1 Gemmataceae bacterium | reverse complement strand
TGGTGAAAGCAGCCAGCAACGTGTAAACCACCACCACCCCCAGGACAGCCATCGGCCGCCGGCTCGGGGCGCGCTCGCCGCGATTGGAGACAAAAGGCACGGCCAACAGGCCGCCGACCAGCAGCAGCGGCAGTGTAAGAATGACGAACGTTTCCATGCCTGCCGGGCAGAGCGACAGCAGGCCGAAGAGCCACAAGAAGGGCCAATCCGGCCGCGGATTGGCCCCCAGCAGCGCCGGTTTTGGCCAGGCGCCGGGGCCTTTCGGCCCCACCAGGACGGCGATCAGCAACACCGCAATGACCGTGACGGCGGAAAAGAAACCGTCCTTCCAGAGCGGCTCCCCCAGAAACGGCACGCCCTGACGCAGCTCCTGCTGGTACTCAGCCTCGTAGGTCACTGGGTTGACGACCTTCCCCGGCTCCGGCGCGGCACTGATGCCCAGCCGCAGGACCAGCCAAAGGTGCAGCACCAGCAGCAACATCAGCAGCCCCGGAAGGATAAAGACGTGCAGGGCGAAAAAGCGGCTCAGCGTGTCGCCGCCGATCACCGGCCCACCTAAAAGGAGATCGACCAGCGCTGGTCCAATGATCGGCACCCGGCCCATCATCGAGGCGCCGACGCTCACGCCCCAGTAAGCGTCGGCATCCCAGCGGAGCACTTGGCCGGAAAACGCCATGCCCAAGGTCAGCAACAGCAGGCCGACGCCGACGACCCACGTCAGTTCCCTGGGGTACTTGGAGGCGCCATGCAGAAAGACCTGGGTCATGTGCACCAGCACCATGACCACCATCCCGGAGCCGGACCAGTAGTGGAGCGCGCGCAGAAACCAGCCGAAGGGTGCCTGGTAGTTGAGATATTCGAGGCTCTCGTAGGCCTTGTCCGCCGAGGGAACGTACACCAGCGCCAAGCTGATACCGGAGAGTATCTGAATTAGCAGCAGCGTGATCGACGCGCTCCCGAAGACATACCACCACCCCATCGGGCCGGCGGCGCTGCGAGGGATGGGATGTCGCAGTAGCGGCAACAGGCTGTCGCCGAGGCGCAAGCGGGCTTCCAACCAGGTGAGGAGGCGCTGCATGAACGATTCCTCTTACGAGAATGGTCGGATTGGGAAACGCGGAAATCGGAGCGCAAATGGATGAATCGAGCGGACGCGGTGGGGTGTCGGAGCGTCGGAGACATTGGAAGCGAGCGCGAAGCGATGAAGCGAGCGGGTGCGGTACGCGCGAATCGATCAATCGGTCCCTAGGGTGGGGCAGGGTTCTCGGGCGAGTTTTGCAGCGTTGGGTAGAAGGGGGCCTGGATCCACAGTTGCCCATCGCGCACCTCCCAGACGCACCGGAACAGCCCTCGCGGCGGCGGGCCAGAGGCCCGCTCGCCGTTTTCGTAATAAACCCCGCCGTGGCACGGACACATGAACAGCCCAGACTGCGGAAACCACGTCACCGGGCAGCCCAGGTGCGTACAGTTCATGGCGAAGACCAGGAAGTCTCCTCCGCCCAGGTTCCGGACGTAGACGCCCGTCTCGGCGGTCATGCCATCCCAGGGCTGGCGGATGGGGTTGGTGAACGGATGCAGCCGGGTTTCGCCCAGCGGAAACTGTCCCACCGGCCCCAGCGACAGCCACCGCCGCGGGTTTTTGCGAATGGCCCCCAACAGGTAGCCGATGAATGGGACCGCCAGCGCCGCCGAGGCGATGCCCCCGAGGGCCATCGTCACCAGCTCAAAGAATGAGCGCCGGCTGGGAACGGCAGGTTCGGACATCTTCACGTCTCCCGTGCGCCTCTCCCGCCAGAGCGGCTCAATTCCGGTCACTCGCGCGCCACGACGCCAACAGGGCGACCAAGTCGGTCACGTCCTGGTCGCTCAACGGCCGAAAATCGTCGCCTCGACCGTAAAAGTCCTGGTAATCGGGCATGTCCAGGTCAGGCCGGCCGACGATGATCGTCCGACGAAGGAACTGATCGCTAACCAAGACGAGGAACGCCGGATCGTTGATGGCACCGACCAGGGCACCTCCTTCGTAGCCGCCCCAGGTGCCTCCTTGTCCGTGGTCGCCGTGGCAGATGGCGCAGGCTCGCGCAAAGATTTTCCCTCCCCGGTCCCGGTCGCCGACGACTCCGGGCTTGGGGAAGTACGACGGCGCTCCCTGGAGCCCGACCGGCCCGCCCCACTGTTCAGGCAAGCCGCGCGCCAGGCTGGCAACTTGCTCAGCCGTCAGCATCCCGCCCTGATCCTGCTGGAACGCGGGCATCGGCGTACCGGGCCGCCCGGAGCGGATGACCCGGTGCAGCTCCTCTTGGGGCACAATCTGGAGGAAGAGCCGATCGTTGAGCAGGGGGGCCGGCCCGAGGCGACCGTCGGTCCCGTGGCAGCCGGCGCAGTGCCGGCGGAAGAGGATGGCGAATTCCGTGACCTGGTCCGGCGGGACGAAGCGGCTGCCCTCGTCTGGTTTGCCGACCCGGAAGCAGCCGACGGTCAGCAGGGCCAACAGGGGGACATGCCGCAGACTCATGCGCGATCCTCGCGGGGAGCGGGGGGCAACTCGCGACCGACGATGGGGGCGACGGCGACCCGCTCGGTGCGGACGACGACGATGGCGGCCGCCACGCCGAAAACCAGTTGCGAGACGACGTACCAGGGCCAATGGACGTGCTCGCGCAGCGCGGGGTTGAGTACGCCCATCAGGCCGTAGCTGGCGCCGGTCCACATCGCGGGGAGGATGAGGCCGCCGGCCAACAGCTGCGCGCCGGGAAACGCCGGCACCGTCGGCAAGAGGACGCCATACAGCAGGCCGATCGTCAGCGAGATGACGACATGGATGCCGCAGGCGACCAGGAACAGCGTCCACTGAAACTGTTCCAGCTCGGCCAAGGTTTGCGTTTCGACGCGCGGCAGCAGCAGGCCGGCGAGGAGGTTGATCGGCAGCCA
This sequence comes from Gemmataceae bacterium, assembly GCA_025055215.1. Classification (GTDB taxonomy): domain Bacteria; phylum Planctomycetota; class Planctomycetia; order Gemmatales; family Gemmataceae; genus JANWYO01. The sequence goes on along the minus strand of JANWYO010000318.1, from coordinate 10,284 downwards.
CGGGCCGTGCCCGCTGGTGATGCCGTAGGTCAGGGCGGGAATCGGCATCAGGAGCCCGCCGACGAGGCCGCCGCGAATGCCGGCGGAAATGGGGTGGACCTTTTCGGGGAGGCGGAAGCGGTGGCCCGGCATCCCAGGCCGCAGCTGCTCGACCCGCCCCGGAAGCGGCTTCACTGGCACCGGCCGCCGTTCTACCCCGGCCAACGGCACCGCCACATGGCCCCGGCCAGGCAACAGCTCGGCCACCCATCCGACCACGGCCGTTACCATCAGGGCCAGACCCACCACACTAAGCAGCGCGCTGGTCGCCAAGCCGAGTCCGGCCAAGGCCAGTCCGGCGGCCAGCACCAGCGGCCAGACCGTGGCCGCCGGAAGTTCGACGTTGCCCTGCGGGTTCGAGGGTTCCGCCATGTCGTCGGTCCCGTGTGCGGGTGGGCGTGGGCGGCAGCCTGCGGCTGCCGCCCACGCTCCCCGTGTCACCGCGCCACCACGTACACCACCGCAAACACCACCACCCAGACGCCGTCAACAAAGTGCCAGTACCACGATACCAGTTCGGCACCGAGGGACTGCTGCGGTGTGACCACGTCCCGCATCGCCAGCAGCAGCACCACGGCCAACATCACCACACCGACGCTGACGTGGGCCGCGTGAAACCCCACCAACGTGAAATAGCAGCTGCCGAGGAGGTTGCGACTGATGGTCAGCTGCTTCTCCTGGATCAACGAACTCCATTCCAGGGCCGTGCCGCCGAGGAAGATGATACCCAGGACCATCGTCGTGGCCCACCACCCCAGAAACGCCCATCGCCACCCTCGCAACAGCGACTTGTGCGCCTGGTGGATGGTGGCGCTGCTGAGCAGCAGGCAGAACGTGCTCAACAGCACCAGCGGAATGTCGAAGGCGTCGCGCGGGTTCGGCTCGCCACTGCGGATCGGCCTCAGAAAAAACAAGAAGGTGGCGATGAGGGTGCCGAAAAAAGCCGCTTCCGACACTAAAAACGCCAGCATCCCCACCTTGCGAGGATCGAGGGCCTCCGATGGCGGCTCGCTCATACGCCCCTCCTCGAATCAGTCACCGGCCGCTTGACCGACTGCGCGAACGGCCCTGTCATCCTTCGTACTTCCAATCCGGATCGTCGGGGTGCTTGAAGTCCCACAACGGCCGCCGGCTGCGGACCGTGGGGACCTCTTCGAAGTTGTACGGCGGCGGCGGCGACGTCGTCGCCCATTCGAGTGTCCAAGCGTCCCACGGGTCGTCGCCGGCAGGGGGGCCAGACCGCAGCGAGGCCATCAAGTTCCAGACAAAGATCAGGTAACTCGGCGCCTGGATCAGGGCCCCAATCGTCGAAATCTGGTTCCACACGTCCCAGCCCCGGTCGGGGAGGTAGGTGTAAATCCGTCGCGGCATTCCCAGGACGCCGGACACGTGCATCGGCCCGAACGTCAACAGAAAACCGACGAGCAGCAACCAGAACTGCCAGCGAGCGAGGGTCTCGGACAGCATCCGGCCCGTCACCTTGGGATACCAGTAGTAGATGCCGGCGAAGACGCCGAAGAGCGTGCCACCGATGAGGGTGAAATGAAAATGGCCGACGACGAAATAGGTGTCCGACACCTGGAAATCGACCGGGGCGACGGCGAGCATGATGCCGGTCAAGCCGCCGATGAGAAACATGGCCAAGAAGCCGATGGCAAACAGCATCGGCGCTGTGAAGCGGATCCGCCCGCCATACATGGTCGCCAGCCAGTTGAACATCTTGATCCCAGTGGGGATCGACACCAGCAGGCTGGCGGCGGCGAAGTAAATGTCTACGGTCCGCGCCAGGCCGACGCAATACATGTGATGCGCCCACACCCCCATGGCGATGAAGGCGATCCCCATGGTGGCCGCCGCCATGAATTCGTAGCCGAAGAGCACCTTGCGCGAGAAGACCGGAATCACTTCACTGATGATCCCGAAGACCGGCAGGATCAGGATGTACACCTCCGGATGGCCGAAAAACCAGAAAAGGTGCTGCCACAGGTAAGGGGAGCCGCCATTCGCGGCATCGAAGAAGTGGGCCCCCAGCTGGCGATCGAGGACCACCATGATGAGGGCCGCGGTCAGGGGCGGAATGGCCAAGAGGATCTGCACCGACGTCCAGAGAATGGTCCAGACGAAAAAAGGCACCTTGCCGAGTGTCATTCCCGGGGCACGCATGGCCAGGATGGTGGCCAGGAAGTTGACCCCGGCGCCGATGGTGCCGACGCCGCTGACCAAAAGGCCCATCGCCCACAAGTCGGTGCCGACATCGCGGGCAAAGGTGTGCCCGGTCAACGGGGCGTAGGCAAACCAGCCGATGGCGGGGGGCCCGCCGGGAGTGAGGAAACTCAGGTACAGCACCAGCCCGCCAAAGAGCGTCGTCCACAGGCCGAGGGCGTTCAGCCGCGGGAACGCCATGTCGCGAGCGCCGATCATCAGCGGCACCAGGTAATTCGCCATGCCGATCAGCACCGGCATCCCCACCAAAAAGACCATCGTCGTCCCGTGAAGGGTGAACAGCTGGTTGAACAGCGTCGGCGTGTCTTGACCAAAGATCCGGCTCTCGGGCCACATCAGCTGCCAGCGTATCAGCAAGGCTTCGATCCCGCCGATGATGAGAAAGCCCATCGCCAAGGCCACGTACATGATCCCGAGCTTCTTGTGATCGACGGTGGTCAACCAGTCGTGCACACGGGCTGGCCACGGCGGCGACTCAACGTGGGATTCGCGTTCGATGGTGGCCATGAGTCGTTCCCCAGGCGGCGTCGCCCCACAGGGCGACGCCGCCCATCGGGCCGTGTCAGCGCAGCGTCAGGAAGTAATCAACGATCGCCCCGACTTGGCCCTCGCTCAAGCCGAAACTCGGCATCAGGCACCCCGCCTTGATCTGCTGCGGGTCCGCCACCCAGCGCCGCAGCTGGAGACGGTCATTGGGCACCACGCCGGCGGCCAACGTCGCGCGGCTCATCAGGTGCGTCAGGTCCGGGCCATAGCTGCCAGCCGCGGACGTTCCCCGGATGCGGTGACAGTTGACGCACGACAACCCCAAAAACGTCTGCCGCCCCGTTTGCACCGACGGATCGTTTACGGCCGGCTTCCGCTGGTTCTCCAGCCAGCGGCGAAAATCGCTCGGCTGCTCGGCATACACCCGCAGCAGCATGTAGGCGTGCTGCGTGCCGCAATATTCGGCGCATTGCCCCAGGTACAGCCCCGCCTCTGTCGTTTGCAACCACATGGAGTTCTGCCGACCCGGGATCAGGTCGGTCTTGCCGGCCAGACGCGGCACCCAAAAGCTATGGCAGACGTCCGCCGACACCAATGTCAGATAGACCGGCCTCGCCCGCTCCGCGTCGCCCACGGGAATGTGCAGCTCATTGGCCGTCACAAACCCCAGCGCTTCACCGTTGAAGTACTCGTAGCGGTATTCCCACCACCACTGCCGGCCCACAACCGTCACGAACAGCGCTTCGTCGCCCGGCTGCGGCTTCGGCGGCCGCACCCGCACCTCGTACTCCGTCCGGGCCAGCACCAACACCAGAATAAACACCACCAACGCCGGCGCTGCCGTCCAGGCAATCTCGACCGGCTTGCTGCCGTAAACCTGCGGTGGTTCCGTCCCCGGGTCCGACGACCGACAGCGAAAGCGCAAGATCGAGTAGCAGAGCACTCCCTCCACCACCAGAAAGATGGCTCCACTGATGGCCAGCACCAGAATAAATAGGTGACGGATCGACTCGGTTGCGGGCGAGGCCGGGTGAAAGACGGACACCCCACGGTTCAGGCCTGATACCGCCAGGGGCAGGAACAGGCTCATACATCGGACCTCGCTAGGTGCCGCGGCTAGCCACCCGGCCTTGTTCGCCACGCATTCGCGGCCCAAGTGTTTACCGCCGCAACAGGGCAGCCGCCGGTTTACCATAGGCTCGCCAGCTTAGGCGGCAACAAAGCGTATCCGAAACCGCGCCTTTTTCTCAGCCGGGAGATCACTCATCCTGGATCACGCCAACGCCCGCCTCGCGCCGGGGTGGAGGCTCTCTAACGTCGTAACCCGCGAACCAGGCCCGGCCCGCCGGCCCACACGGAGGAAATGACGCGCGTCGTGACCACGCTTCAGTCTCAGAACGGTCAGCGAAAAAAAAAGTGAGCGTTGGGTCTTGACAAGGAAGACCAAGTTAGCTAGAACCTCGACAACCGTTACTTGTTGAGACACGGTTTCAACAAAAGCGGAATGTAAGCCATCTCCGCTCAGCGGGAACCGTGACCGAGCAAGACCCCACGTTAGGGCACACCACCGGGCGATTGGCTCGCTCAGAGCCCATATCTCTGTGGTTAGTGCGTGGGGCAACCGGGCCATCAAGCCGTCCGCGGTCTCCAGCCGGGGCGGACTAGGCCGGAAAGTCAAGGGGCTGACTTTCCGGCCTATTTTTTCGTATGGGCGATTTTAGCGATTTCGAGTCTCAATAGCATCAAGTGTTTCAAAGGACTATCGTTGGTCATTCCTGCCAACCAATTCAGGAGGTTACCCCATGGATCGACAACATTGTTCTCGACGCGTTCGGTCAGCGTTCACGCTGACCGAACTGGTTGTGGTGCTGGTGATTCTGGCTGCGACCGCGGCGCTGGTGATTCCCCGGTTGGGATTTCTGAAGACCCAGTCGGACACGGCCACGGCCGGGGCAGGGGCGGCACAGGTGGTGAGCAACCTGGAGACTTATCGATTGGCCACCGGAAGGTATCCGCTGGGCATGGATTCGTTGCTCGACAGCGCCGACACCACCGCTCTTTACAGCCGGCTCTGGTCCCACACTACGGGAGCGAACACGTTGGGCCTGAGGGCCGACCTGACGGCCGGCACCGTGGGCAGCCCTTATGCACAATCGTTCGGCCATGCCTTTGCCTCGTCCTCGGGCTATTATGTTTACGATCATTTGGCATCGAGCACGGACCCGACCAATAGCGCGACCGTGCTGCGGACGTTCACCAGCGCCAGCACGGCGGCCGTGGCCACGGTAACCGGCTCGGCCCTGATTCGGGCGGCGGGCTATCCCTCGGGCACACTGCCGGCCGACGGCAGCGTCAAGCTCATCGCCTTTGGAGTCGGGCCGAACACCGGCTCCATCGGTGACACGATGGCCACCGCTCCCCGCCACGCGGCCCAGAGTCAGGAATACTATGGTCGGTATGTGGCCATCTTCGCCCTGTATGCCAACGGCAAGGCGGCAGAGCTGAAAACCGTGGTCGATTCGTTTGGCTCCACCGTGGACTCGAATGTGACGCGCTTCCTGCGTTCCAGTCCGACCCATGAGTGAGCCTGCGAAGCGAAACGGGCCCTTGCGGCTGCCCGGCACGCGGGTGTCCCCGGGTGCCGGGCGGACTGGCGGCCGTCAAGACGAACCCCCGAAGTCGGGGGGCGTCGACCCCGTCGGAGGGATGTCCGGTGCCGAACTTCACCTTGCGGAGGGAACAAGAACATGCTAGTGGCAAGTATCCGAAAGTTGGCCGTAATCGTGTTACCAGGCGTCCTTGCCACCGTGGCCGGCGGTGGCGAGCCCACCGGGTCGGACCCAGCGGCCGAGAAGCTGATCAGGGATGCACACCTGGCTCGGTCGAGCTGGGATAGCACGTTCCCGGGACTCCGGGCAAGCTTGGCCGTGTGGCTGAATGGCGAGCAATCGCAAGGGGCGGTGGTAGTGCACAAGGATGGCAGCGTCGAGGTGCAGTTGCCGAATGCCGCCTTGGCCGACTGGGCTAAGGGGCAGCTGGAATCGATCGTCAGCCATCGGCAGGCGTCGGTTCAGGACAAGTACCAGGTTGCCTTCGTGCCGGAGGATGTGGAGCATCCGCTGGGGCGCCTGGTGCGGTTCCTGGGCAGCCGAACGAAGAGCGTCTACCGCATCAAGGATGACTTGATTACCGAGGTCCACCGCGACATGGGGCCAACCCGGTTCACGATCACCGTCACGGAAGTGACCCGCAACCCGGGAGGGAAATACCTTCCCAGGGCCTTCAACGTCAGCTACTGGGACGGTAAGACCGGCGAACTGGTCCGCAACGAGGACTACCACGAAGATTGGGGGAGGGTCGGCTCCTTCGACGTGCCGCAACGTCGGTTGCTGGTTCGCACCGAAAAAGGCAAGCGGAGCGTCGGAGAATTACGCCTGACCAACATCCAATTGAATGCGGCCAAGGCCGCACCCTAAACGAACCGATGGCCGGACTTGGGAGCGAGGGTCGGAGAGCCGCTTAGGCTTCGGCCCTCGCGTCCGGTCAGGCCCCTTCGATGAGGAGGAGAGGCGACATGTCTGGCACGATGGTTCGCCGCCTGTCGGCGATGGTGGGTTTGTTGGCGACGGTGGCCGTGTTGACAGGTCAAGGCGTCACGCAATCGCCGCCGACAGCCCCCAAGTCGCAGCCTCCGCCGAGGACAACGCCCAAGTCGGAGGCGTCACCATGGGTCGAGGACTCCAGCAAGGACCCGACCAAACCGACGCCCAAAATCCAGGAGGTCCTTCCCAAGGGGGAAACCAGCCGTTCGGGTGCTGACGGCACGGGGGGATTTCCCAAGATCACGTTAAAGGGTCGGCTGATCGGCCCCACGGCGCCACCGGCAGCGCTGCTTGACGTGGACGGCGTCATCCGCCTGGTCCGGGCGGGTAGCCGGCTGCCCGTCCCGGGGGGAGCGTCGGTGCACGTTATCGAGGTCAGCGCCACGGAGGTGACGCTGGTCGTCGAAATCAACGGCGACAAGCAGACGCTCTCGCTGCAATAGGCATCGGCGTCGGCGAAGGTTGTGAGGGAAAGGAGTCCCGAATGCGGTGGTCTTGGGGCCGAGGCATGGTGCTGACGGGGGCGTTGGTGGCCGCTTGGCTGAGCGGTTCCGCCTCGCTGCACGCTCAGCGGATCCTGCCGTTCAGAGGGCGGTCGTCCGCAGCCACCCGAACGGCGGCGAAGCCACCGGCGACGTCCGACTCGTCTGGGGTGCGATCGGCCCAAGCGCCGGTCGGGCCGACGCCCTCCTTGCCGCCGGAACCGCGGAGTGCGGACTTGCCGTTGCCCCCGGCCGCTCCGGCTTCTCAGCCACAATCGCAGGAAGAAGTGCCCAGCCTGCCGCCGCCTCGGCCGTTACCAGCGGACGCGACACCGGTGCCGACTTCGCCGGAGTGCCTGCCGATGCAATTGGTCGAGTTCCGCGGGGTGGAACTGAACGAGGCCCTTCGCCTGTTGACCAGCCAGACCGGTCTGCGCGTCATCGCCTCGCCCCAGGCCGGGGAACTGAACGTCACCCTCCACCTCAAGGATGTTACTCCGCTGGCCGTGCTCGATGCGATCGTGCGGGCTTACGGCCTCATCATCCGCTGCGACTCGGTCGCCAACGTTCACGTCATATACACCGCGGATGAATACCTCAGCGACCTGGTGAATTTTCGTGAGGAGCAGGTGAAGGTCTTCACCCTGATGTATCCGAACGCCTTCGACGTGGGCACGGCGATTCGCAACCTGTTCGGTTCTCGGGTGCGGCTGAATTTTGGCGACAACGACAATACCTTGCTGACCGATTTGCAGAATCGCTTCACCCGCTTTCAGCTGCTTGATGCCTACAGCCAGGGACAAAACGTGCTCAGCGCCACGAACTTTGGTGGCATTGGCGGGTTCGGGGCGTTTGGAGGGCTTGGCGGCATCGGTGGTTTCGGCGGGCTTGGGGGTATCGGCGGCCTTGGCGGCATCGGGGGGTTTGGCGGGCTCGGAGGCCTTGGAGGCCTCGGCGGGATCGGCGGCCTCGGCCGCGTCGGAGTCGGCGCCGGCATCGGGCAAACGCCCGTCACCGGCACGACAACCACCGGCACCACAACCACCACCGGCGATCAGGCCCAGCCCGCCGACGGCCAGCAAGCCGACCGCAACACCACCATCTATGTCACCGTCGTCCGTCGGCAAAACCAGGTCGTCGTGCGGACGGCGGACCCCAAAACGATGGTGCTGATCTCCGACCTGATCCACCATCTCGACGTGCCTACCCCCTTGGTGTTGCTCGAGGTCAAAATCCTCAGCATCGACCTGCGCGATGACTTCACCTCGGCCTTCGACCTCCAGTTCTCGCATCCGTTCGTCGGCGGCCAATTCACCACCGGCAGCATCCAAGCGCCGGTGGCCGACCTGGAACCCAGCGGCGCCATCAGGCGCACCCTGCCGATCACCCCTGGTGGCACCGGGTTCGATCCCCGCGAAATGCTCTTCCAATACGTCACCGGCAGTTTCCGGGCCCGGTTGCACTTTCTCGAATCACAGAATCGCGTGACCGAGGTCGCGACACCGACGCTGCTGACCGCCAACAACGAAGTCAGCCGCATCTTCATCGGTCAGAACCAGCCGATCACCATCGGTTTCACCCCCGCTCAGGTCGTGCCGACCGGCGTCGGCACGGCGACCACCGTGCAGCCAACACCCATCACGACCCTGCAAAACGTCGGCACCACGCTGCTCATCACGCCCAACATCAATGCCGACCGCACGGTCACGTTGCGGATCCTTCAGGAGGTTTCCTCCGTCCTGGAAGACGGGGGCTTGATTCCGCTCCCCAATCCCGACGGCGGGATTACCGAAGTCCCCGTGGACATCGTCCGCCAACGGCTGTACACCGGCACGATCGTGGCCAAAGACGGCTTGGCGGTCGCCATCGGCGGCTTGATCGAGGAAGACGTCCGCGACCGCCGCGACGAAATCCCCTACTTATCGAAGATCCCGTACCTCGGGTTTTTCTTCCGGAAACAGGAAAGCGCGCGGAATCGCCGCGAGATCGTCATCGTCATCCGACCGTACATCTTCTACACGCCGGTTGAAGCGGCGATGCTCAGCCAGGACCTCTTGAGCAAGATCAGCATTCATCCGCTCGGCCCAGACCCCGTCGGCGCGCTCAACTCGTTCATCCCGCGGGACGCCTTGCGGCCCAACCCGCGGCAAAACCATGTGGATGACATCTTCAAAATCCACTTCTTCGCGCCAAAGGACTACTAAGCCATGCGAGCACGGGCGAGGCCGTGGCCTTGGGGATTGATTGCAGTTGTCGGCAGCTGCCTGGTGGGAGGCGGGCTGGGCGGATGTACGCCGGCTGCGTGGCGTCTTCGCTCGGAGAGCGGCAAGGCGAAGGGGGTGGTGTCGAAGAAGGTGCAGCTGGGCGGGGCTGGCCTAGTCCACGGACAGACGGAAGCTGCCCGACGATCGGTGGGTGAGTTGCTGGGCCGGATCCACCAATTGCAGGCGGCGGGCGACACGATCGCCGCCCGCCGCTGGATCGAGAAACATCCCGACGTGGCCTTGGAGGCGTTGCGGTCGGCGTCCTCCGGCCAGGCGGCCAGCCTGGTACTGCGGGAAGTGGCGGCGGTCTACGACCGACAGTGCGGCACGGAAACGCCCACAGGCAGCTGGCAGGCCCTGCTCCACGAGCGCAGTGCTCAGCCGGCACGCTTTGCGTCTTATGACCAGGCCCGCGGGCAGCTGACGGGCCATCTGGAAGCGAAGCGCTATGGCGAGGCGTCGGCGGTGGGCATCGTGGCCGCGTTGCCCAAGAAGCCGACGCCGCGCTTGCTGGAGATCGACGCTTGGCAGTTGCGGGGGCTGGTGCTGTTGCACGACGACCAACCGGCGGCCGCGTTGGAGGCATTCACTCGGGCGGCGGAGTTGGCCCAGGGTCTGCCGCACCAGTACGCCTGCCTCCTCCTGATGATGGCCGAGGCCAGCCGACGCAGCGGCCAGGAGGAGCGGGCGGCGCAAGCCTGGGACGAGGCCGTCACCTTGGCCGCCGACCAGTTGGCACGGCGGCCGGCGATCGCGGACCCGGAATTTTGGGAACGGGCGGCCCACCTGCGCCCGGTGTACCGGCATTGGCCGGAGGTGGTGCAACGGCAGGCGCGTGCCTTTGCGGGTCGGTTGGTGGCATGCGGCTCGGCGGCGGAGGCCGCCGAGCCGGCCGACGGCGCCGCCGCCCATCCTGGGGTCACCGGCGAGTCGCTGGTCTGGGCGTGCATCGGTCGCTGTCGCCTGTATCGCCACGAGGGTCAATTGGCCCTGACGGCCTTCAAGCGGGCGGAGGCCATGACGCCGGACGCGACCTTGCGGCAGCGCTTGCAGTTGGCCCAAGCCGAGGCGTTGGTGCAGATGAACCAGCCGATCGCTGCCGCCGCCGTCTTGGCCAACCTCTCGCTGCACTCCGACTCACCCGTGGCCGCTCCCGCCTTGGCCATGCTCGGCGCCCTCAAGCTCCAA
>JANWYO010000288.1 GCA_025055215.1 Gemmataceae bacterium | reverse complement strand
ATTCTCCGGGTATAAATGGCCGCAAGAGATAGGCGTCGACCCCCTATTGGAGATAAGCCAGGCGACGCACCGGGGAGGAATCGCCGGCGATCAGCAGTAGCGGCCCGGCGAAACTCGCCGGGCCGCGGCGTACCCGTCGGCAGAAGGCCAAGGCAGCATCGGTGTCCGTGCCGGCGTCCACCAGCAGCACGTCGGTTTCGTTCAAGTATTCCGATGGGTCTTCGTCTAAGGTCCGGGTCGAGACATGGATGTCCGCCGAGCGGAGGATGTGGTGCAGGTCGGCAGCGGCGGCAACATCCGGCGTACACAAAAGCAGACGCGACGCACCCGCCATGGCCCAGCCTCCTTTCCGCGGCGGTACTATACGGCGAAGGATTGCCGCCGCTCAAGCCCGGCGGCCGCTCGGGGTGTCGGTGTGGATGTCGGCGGCGCGAGGGGGTAGCGGCGAGGAAGGATCGGTTGGTTCGCGTTCGCGCCGAGATGGGAGAAGCGTGCTGGCCACGCAGGGAGCGCAAGACGATTCATCGCGAGCGAGACGAGGGATCGGCGGGTTGAGGAAAAAGCCGCCGGCTGGAGCGCGCAACCCCGCGGCAACCGACACGTGCACCCTCCGCTTGACCCATTGCCAGGTGGGGTCAAAAGACAAAACTGCCAAGGCAGATGTCTTGGCGAGCGAGGACACCGTGATGGCGACTGGGCTGGCGTCGACTTGCGAGCGTGCTGGCTGGGCGCCACGGGCGCACCGTCGACCCCGCTCGCCACACGGCGCGCGGGGTCGGCCCCCGAGCACGCGGAGCGCCCGGCGATTCCATATACTCACCACAAGACCGGCCCTACGGCCCTATCCCTGCTCCTCGTCGGGATGCGTCGCGATGATTGCCGTGGCTCCATCGATCCTGGCGGCGGACTTCACCCAACTCGGGGAGGAGGTCCGCCGCGCCGCGCAAGGCGGGGCGAATCGTATTCACGTGGACGTCATGGACGGCCATTTCGTCCCCAATCTGAGCATGGGGCCGAACGTGGTGCAGGCTCTTCGGCCGATCACCGCCCTGCCGCTCGAAGTCCACCTGATGATCGACAACCCGGAGCGGTTTATCGAGCCGTTTGTTCGGGCGGGGTCCGATACGATCATTGTGCACCTGGAAGTGCTGGACGATCCGCGGCCACTGCTGCGACGCATCCGCGGCCACGGCCGACGGGCCGGCGTGGCCGTCAAACCGGCCACGCCAATCGACCGGCTGGCCCCCTTCCTCCCCGAGATGGACTTGGCCCTGTGCATGACGGTCGATCCGGGTTTTGGCGGCCAAGCCTTTCTGCCCGAAAGTCCGCCGCGGATTCGTCGGCTGCGACAGCTGCTCGATAAGTATAATCCCCAATGCGACCTGGAAGTGGACGGCGGCATCGACCTGCACACGGCCCCGGTTGCGGTCGAGGCGGGAGCCAACGTCCTGGTCGCGGGCACGGCAATCTTCCGCTCCCCGACCGGACCGACCGAGGCCGTCCGAGCGATGCGGCGCCAGGTAAGCGAAGCCGCCGACTGAACAACCAATGCCACTGCTCCCCTACCGCTTTTTCTTTCGTCTCTGCTACCCGTGTCGGCGGCTGGCCGGTCTGCCGCGGGAGGACGACGATCGGCTCCTCGACCTGCCTGCCGACTGCCGCATCGATAACTTTGCGGCCATGGACGGCCAGCGCACCTTCGCCGACGTTCGCTTGGCGTGGAATGAGCTGGGACTTGCGGTGCAGGTGGAGGTGACAGGGAAAACTCGCGATCCGGAGGGCGACATCGCGCACCCGCGGACGTCCGACGGGGTGACAGTGTGGATCGACACCCGCGACGCCCGAGGGAGCCATCGCGCTTCCCGCTACTGCCACCAGTTTCATTTCCTGCCGACAGGCAGCGGGCCGGAACGCGACGAGCCGGCCTGGGTGCAAGCGAAGATCCACCGTGCCTTGCAAGACGCCCCGCAAGCCCCGCCGACCAGCATCCTCTTCCGCAGCGCCCGACTGCGCTCGGGATACCGCGTCGAGGCGTTTCTCTCGGCCACGGCCCTGACCGGCTTTGATCCGGAGCAGAGTCCGCGGCTGGGGTTCTTTTATGTCATCCACGACGCCGAGTTGGGGGACCAGACCCTGAGCGTCGGGCCGGATTTTCCGTACTGGGAGGATCCGAGTCTCTGGAGCGTCCTGGAGTTGCTGCCCTGACGAAACGGGCCGACTCAGGAGGAGGGCTCGCTCGGGGTTGGCTGGCGCAACGGGCCGCGGTAGGTGATCCGGCCTTTCGTCAAGTCATACGGAGACAAGGCCACCGTGACGATGTCGCCCGGCAGGATGCGGATGAAATTCTTACGAATCTTGCCGGCAATATGCGCGATGATTTCGTGCCCATTCTCCAGCTTGACGCGAAACTGCGTGTTCGCCAATGCCTGCGTCACCTTGCCTTGGACGTAAATGCATTCCTCTTTGGCCATGCGTTCCTCCTGCCACAACTCGGTCGGAGCGCCCCGAAGCCCCACGCTCGACGGGGACCACTCGCAATCCTTGTCTCTACGTCCGAGGGGCCTTTTCACGGACACGCCGGCACTGGCCGGCGGTCGGGCACGTTCCGTTGGGATAACCCGACCACGACGGGAGCGCGGCGGCCCTCCCCCCACCAAGACCCGTGTGTGAAAATTTCGTGTCCTAACACCATGCCGCCTCGGTGATTCCATTAATTTATCTGATGCTCCGCTGGGGGCAAAGGCCAAATCACTGCCTGCGAACCTCCATCGGGAATCGCGCTTCGATTTATCGGTTCGCGCTCCCGATTTATCGGTTCGCAATTCTGATTCAACGTTTCGCGCTTGCTGCGTGCTCCACGCGCATCCGACCCCCTCGCCCCGGGAGCACGGATGCCCTTTCTCTCGGCCAAACGACTGGGCGACAGTTGGCGAACCCGACAGGCCTTCGCCTCACTCCCGGCAATGAACCGGCTCACCGTCACCGACACGTCGGCGACGCTTGCGAATCCTCGACGTTAGAGCATCCAACTCCGCCCCAAAAGATAGGTGCACGATATACGGCAGCGGCTTGCGGCGGTATGGCCGCGCCGGTACGATCAACGAGATTGGAGTTACCGGCTTTCGACAAGGAAATCTGCCATGCGAAGTCTCGTCGCGGGCTGCCTTAGTCTGGGCGTGCTCGTGTTGTGCGCCTATCTGAATGCCGGATTTCCAGGGGAAACCGTCCAACTGCACCTGCGATTGAGGGACGCGGACACGGGGGAGGAGCTAGCCGGCATCGTCCGCTTTCGGCCTAAGATCGGCGGTAAGCCCTTGGTCCTGACTGGTTTGTACGATCGCCTCAAGGGAATTCAAAAAACCGAGACAGTAACTGGTTGGTACGTTGTGGGTCGATCCGGTGCCACGCTGACCTTGCCACGCGGCGTCTGGATCTCTGAAGCTTTGTCCGGATTGGAAACGCGCCTGGTGCGGCAAGAACTCGACCTTACCAACCAGTCTTCCTCCAGGATCACCCTCAACCTGCCCTACCTGTTCCGACCGGAAAAACAGGGCCTGATAGCCGGCAACACCCATCTCCACCTGAGGCAACTGACGAAGGAAGATGCCGAGGAGTACCTGAAACAGATCCCGGCAGCCGACGGTTTGAAGGTGCTGTTCATCTCTTATTTGGAGCGATTCCAGGATGATGCCACCTTTATTACCAATCGTTATCCGGTCGGTGATCTGAAAGAGTTCGATCCTACCGGTGTCCTGATTCACAATGGCGAAGAGTATCGGCACAATTTCGGGGCATATGGTCAAGGGTACGGCCATGTCATGCTGCTGAACTTGCAACGGTTCATTAAACCGGCAAGCCTTGGTCCCGGGATTACCGGCAGCGGATTTGATGACGACGCCCTGCTGGAGGGAATTGCCGAAGCCCGTCGGCAAGGGGGCACCATCATCTGGTGCCACAATACGTTCGGCTGGGAGGCAACAGTTCATGCCCTGGCGGGCAGGCTTGATGCCCTGAACGTCTTTGACGGCGGCCGCACCGGCAAATTCGAGGAGCGCTATTACCTGTACCTCAATGTGGGCTTGCGCTTGCCACTCAGCACCGGCACCGATTGGTTCATGTATGATTTGGCACGTGTCTATGCCCAGCTGAGGGAACCAGTAACCGCCGTCCGGTGGTTGAACGCCGTCAAAGCTGGCCGCTGTGTGGTGACTAACGGGCCGTTGTTAACCTTGACCGTGGATGGCCAGCCCGTCGGCGAAGTGATCCATCTCGACAAGCCCCGCAGCGTCAAAATCGAAGCTAGCGGCATCGGCCGACACAACTTCCAGCAGTTGCAACTCATTCACAACGGTCGAGTCATCCGTACTCAGGCGGCCGAAGCGATCGACGGCGGCTTTCGGGCCCACTTGCGGCAGGAACTGCGGATTGATGAACCCAGCTGGCTCGCCGTGCGCATCGAGACCACGACCCGCAACGAGTTCGACCAGCCGCTGTTCGCCCACACCGCCCCCGTTTACCTCGATTTGGCCGGGCATCGCGTCTTCCAGCCGGAAGCCGCCCAGACGTTACTAAAACACCTCGGTGAGGCCCAGGCCGTCATCCGGGCCAAGGGCAAGTTCAGCAGCCCGCAGGCGGCTGAGCGAGTCCTCGCCCTGTACGAGGAGGCAAGCCGACAGCTGAGGCAGCGCCTCCGGGAGGGCGGCAAACCATGAAGCGACTGCGTCCGACCAACTGACAGTTTCGGTCTTCGGGGCCACGCGGGCTGGGCAAGCTCGGCCAATCGCTCGGCCAGTGTTGGGGGACGGACGGTCCAGTGAAAAACCAGAAGCGAAACCTTAACCAAGATCGCTCGCTTTGCTAAGACCAAGTGAATCGCTCCACGGTTGTTCCGGAACTTGCTTCGGACATTGCGGGATCGCGTGGTGCGAGGGATACCCAGGTCTATCAAACGATGGTTATCCAGGCCAAACATGTCCGTTTCTCCGGGCGCGTGCAAGGTGTGGGTTTTCGCTACACGGCGACTTCCCTGGCGCATTCCTTCGGCGTGGTCGGCTGGGTCCGCAACCTTCCGGATGGAGATGTCGAATTGGTCGCGGAGGGGAACCCGGAGCGAATCGAAGCCTTCCTCCAGGCCCTGCACGACCGGATGAAGCAGTACATCACACACCAGGACATCTCGGATGTGGCCCCGGCTGGTTACACCGGCTTCGAGATCCGGCGGTAGTCCGCCCACGGCGTCCGCCTCGGGCCATTACGACTTGCCGCCACGCCGTTTGCGGCCGAATCCCCGGGCCTTGCGGCTTCGGGGCCGGCTGGCTACGTTGGCCGGAGAAGCTCGAAGAAACGACAGCGTCTGGCGCAAGTTTTGGCCTCGTCAGCGCTTTTCTTCCGGCGGCGCGGCCAAGAAGCCGCCTGGAGCTGGAACAAGCATGAGCAGCGCACGAAGCACTTCGTTTTCAACGGAGATGGTGGCCGGCGTGGCGGCTCTGATCGCCTTGTCGGCGTGGGCCTCGCCCGCCTGGGCGGTGGGCTTGGCCATCCGGAACGACACCAACATGCCGCTGTACGTGCAGGGAGGCACGGTGGTCAACAATGTCGTCCGCAAAGGGCGGCCGTATTTGCTGAATCCGGGCCAGGTTGTGGCTGACCAGGCCCTGCCGGGGCCGAAACGCCTCACCATCTACGACCCACGCCAGCCCGCTCGTATCCTGCTCGACGATACGTTTATCTTGGGGCAGGTTGACCTGATCCTATCGATTCGGGCCGACGTGCAGGTTCTGCCGAACGGCGTCAAAGTGCCGATTATCCGCGTGGTGCCGGTCAATCCGCCCGCCATCCTCCCGGTGCCGCGCCGATAACGGCGCGAGCACCCCTCCAAACCAAGTCAGGTCGGAACCGAACACCGGATCCTCGTTAGCTGAACGCGATCGTCGAAAGCTCCAAGCGAATGACTAGGCCCCTTGGAACTCCCGTCCCGGTGGCGTCGATCACGGCGCCGTGATCGGCGGGCAGGGTTGGCAGTCGATGGGGCGTCGTCGAGCTTGCGCCGGCTGATTCGGCGCTGCGGCGGCGGGCTGGCCGCGGTATAACAAGCCGTGGAGAGATGCATGCCGACATCGCCGCACACGTTTGCCCATCTCCACCAGCTGAGCGAACTTCCCCGAGTCCTCCAGGCTGCTGAGGGTTTCGACCAGGTGATCGCCGCCCTCCGGGCGGGTCGCAGCGGCACAATCGACGGGGCGTGGGGATCGTCCGCGGCCTTGGCGGCCGCGGCCCTGGCGCGGCTGGCGCCGACGACGGTGCTCGTGGTCATCGCCCACCCCCGCGACGTCGATGCCTGGACCGGCGACCTGACGAGCTTTGCCGGACTTCCCCCGCTGCACTTCCCAGCGTGGGACAATCGGCTGACCGACACCCCTTTGCACGATGAGGTGTCGGGCCAGCGCCTGAGGGTGCTGCAACAGCTGGCATCCGAGTCCCCCCCAGCCTGCGTGCTGACCACCATCCAAGCCCTCATCCAACCGGTGCCCAATCGCCAGCAGCTGGCGGCGCGGCGCCGCTGCCTTGGCGTCGGCGATCGCCTGGATCCCGATGAGTTGGCCGATTGGCTCGTATCCCACGGCTTCCGCCGCGTCGAGGCGGTGGAACTGCCCGGCGAATTCAGCCGCCGCGGCGGCATCTTCGACATCTTCTCGCTGGAGGCCGACAACCCCTGCCGGCTCGAGTTTTTTGGCGACGAGATCGAGTCGCTGCGCATCTTCTCCGCGCCGTCGCAGCGCAGCCTGGAGACGATCACGCGGGTCGAAATCCTGGCGGCCGCCGGCCCAGGGCCG
>JANWYO010000252.1 GCA_025055215.1 Gemmataceae bacterium | reverse complement strand
CGCGTGGCCGTGGTGGGGGGGCGTCCCGGGGTGGGGGACGCCGACCCTAAAGCTTATTTTACGCAAGTCTCGGTCGATTGACAGCGGCAGGCGAGTTGCAAGCTGCGGTGTTCGGCCGGGGTCAGATAAGAGAACGGGGCTGCGGCCGCCGCGGCCCGTAAATGACGCAGGGCGGCCTGGCGAAGGGGCAGCCGCGACCAAACCTCGTACAGATACCACGAAGGACGCGCTTCGTCCGGCCTCTCCAGCCGGGCCAGGGAAAGTTCGCCCGCCGCCTTGCACAGCAGGCTCTCCGTCGGAAGAAGACCGCCGGCCTCGGGCAAAGCCGACCGCTCCAGGGCCAATAAAAACAGTCCGATGCCGCGGTGCAGGTGAATGGCGTACTCATCCCCCGACAGCTCGGCGATTTCCATCAGCCGGCTGTGGCAGAGGATCAGCCGACGATTCGCCGGCCCCTCTTCCTCCTGACCCAAGGCCACGCATTGCTCAAAGTGATGCCGTGCTTCGGCATAGCGCTCAAGGCGGAAAAGCAACTCCGCCAGGTGCGCCCGGATGACGACGTGCTCGGGGTGGGCGGCCACATACTGGGCCAGGTGCGGGCACGCGGCGGCCTCATCGCCCTGCTCCAGGTAAGCTGCCGCCAGGCTGAGATGGTTGCGGTCCAGTCCGGGATCGGCTCGCAAGCTCTCCTGATAACAGCGGATGGCCTCTGCCGCGTTCCCCCGCCGCATCGCAGCCTGCCCGCGTTCCCACAGTTCCCCCGCTGTCGGTTTCACCTCGCGCAGCCATCGCGATCCCACGGCGTGGCATCCGACGCATAACACCAACATGCTCAATCCCAGGAGGCGGCGGTGCATGCGCGACCCCCACTGACCGGCGATCCTGGTGAAACTACCGCGACTCCGAAGCTGCTCACGCGCCGTCGGAGACTGCCCTGGGCAGCGGGGCCAGGTCCATCCGCTCCGCCGGGCGGCGCTCGCAAAGGGAAAACTCGCTAATGCTTATCGCCTCGCCGGTCGGTCGGGGTGAAATGTTGGAAGGGGACTAAAGGATGGCCGCGACACGGGCGTGCCAAGGGCAGTATGCCCGGTGCGCTCGGCCGGAAGGGGCCGGCGGCGCCTGAGTCTTGACGGGGGCTGGCGGCGGGCCCTCGGCCCGCCGCCAGGTGATCGATCCGCGCGGCACCCGGCCTTTTTGCGTCGTCGCCGGGTTTCTTGACCGTCCGCGCGCGTGGGTTTTATAATGGCCAATGCCCTTGGTTTGCAGCAGCGGCCAGGCCTGCCGGCCTGCCGATCCAAGGCTCGGCGGTGCGAAAGAGAGGCAGCCGTGCCGGTCCAGATGGAACTCAAGCGGATCATCATCAACGACGTCAACGACCACCAAGTCATCATGCTGCGCGAAGTGGACGGCGAGCGCAGCTTTCCCATCCTGATCGGCATGTTTGAGGTGACGAGCATCTATCGGCGGGTGCGTCGCGAGCCGAGCCCCAGGCCGCTGACCCACGACCTGGTCGCCAATGTCATCGAGCAGATGGGCGGCGAGCTGCAAGACGTGTTCATCAACGAGCTGCACGAGCACACCTATTTCGCCAAGCTCCGCATCCGCCGTGACGGCGAATTGATCGAGGTTGACTGCCGGCCGAGCGACGGCATCGCCTTGGCGGTGACGGCCCAAGTGCCGATCTACGTCGCCGAAGAAGTCCTCAACGAGGTTTGCGGCGAGTAGCCCGCCCCCCTCCCAGCGCCGGACGTGTCGGGTTCCTTTGGCCGTCGCCTTGCTCGCCCGAGTCGGCGGCGCGGCCCGATCGGCCCCCGATCCGCGACTAACAATTCAGGGAAGCAGAGGCATGAGCACCGCGGCGGCATCGGACCCCGAATCGCTGTTGCTCCGGGCCCGCGGCGGCGATGGCTCGGCCCTGGGTGCCCTGCTGGAGCAATACCGCAGCTACCTGACGTTGCTCGCCCGGCTGCAAATCCGCCGTCGGCTTCAGGGCAAGGCCGATCCGGGCGACTTGGTCCAGGAAACCTTCCTGGCCGCTCATTGCCACTGGGGTCGCTTCCGGGGCACGAGCGAGCGCGAGCTGATTGCCTGGCTGCGGGAGATCCTGGCAGCGCAACTTGGCAACTTGGTCCGCCGCTACCTGGGGACTCGGGGACGAGATGTTCGCCTGGAGCGGCCGCTGGTGCAGGAGCTGGACCAGTCGTCGCAATGCCTGGAGGCCGGGTTCATCGCCCCGCAGAGTTCCCCCAGCCAGCAAGCCGCGCGGCGGGAGCAGGCGGTGTTGCTGGCGAACGCCCTCGAGCAGCTGCCACCGGATTACCGGGAGGTGTTGATCCTGCGTCACCTGGAGGGGCTGAGCTTACCGGAGGTGGCCCGGCGGATGGGACGGACGTTGGACAGCGTGAAGAAGCTGTGGACGCGAGGTTTGGCGCGGTTGCGGGTGTCACTGGGAGGCGCGTCGTGATTTCCTCCGACCCGTGGTGTCTGGGAGAACCGTCGGCGGAGGCCGAGGCGTTGGAGCATGAACTGACGGCGGCCCTGGAGGAGTATTTGGCCGAAGCCGAGGCGGGGCGGCGGCCAAGCCGGGCCGAGCTTTTGGGGCGGCACCCGCGGGTGGCGGCGCAACTGGCTCACTGTCTGGACAGTCTGGAATTGCTGGAAGGCTCGGCCGCTCAGTTGCGCGAGTTGCCGACGGAGGAGGGGGCGGGGGGGGGCGGGGGACCCCCCCCCCCCCCCCCCCCGGGGGGGGGGGTGGGGGGCCACCGGGGGCGGGCGGGGGCCACTCCCGGGGGGGGGGTGGCATCCAATTTTTCCACCAGATGGCTGGGGATACCTATGTCTATTAGATGCAATTGGCCGGTGTATTCGATGGCGGGGGGAAGGAATAAGCCGATTTTCCACAAACCTAGACAGA
>JANWYO010000229.1 GCA_025055215.1 Gemmataceae bacterium | reverse complement strand
TGGCCCCTGGGCAACATTTGGCGAGGGGGCCGGGGCCTGGGCAACCCCCCCACCCCGCCACAGGTACTGGGGGGGGGCGGGGGCCGCGGCCCGCCGCCACCGCTCGTCGGGATGCATCTATCATTCATTCGCGGCGGGGTTGAGCGTCTTGGGCGGCGCTTCTCCCCGCCGGTTCCTCGTTTCGCGCTGACGATTGATCGTTTTCCGCGCCCGGCGTGCCCAGCCTGAGTCTCCCCTCCTGGCGTGAGCGCGAACCGGTCGGTCCCTCTCCGCTGCGGCCCTCTCGCCGCGCCAAAGTCCAGACGGACACCTCGCTCGCCGGCTTGCCTCGACGTGGCGGCCACTTCGGGGTATGCTCGTCAGCCATGAAGCCGACCGTCAACCTGCGTGGTTCGCCGGACACCAGCCAGTGCCCGCCCCTCAGCCTTCTGGCGTTATTAGGTCTCGGGGCCGCCCTGGTTGCCGGCGCCGCCTTGCGCTTCGGCTACAGTCAGGATATTGAGTACAAGGCCGATCAGGAGTGGACCTTCCGCAAGACGCAGACCACCGGCCGCAGCGAACCGTGGTCGTGGGTCGGCATGCCTTCGAGCTTCGGCATCCCCAATCCCGGATTCAGCGACTGGGTATTCATTGTGCCCGCTCGGCTCTTTCGCATCAGCAGCCCGCCGAGCCTGGCGCGGTTCGTCGCCGCCACCAACTTCCTCGCCCTCCTCCTCTTGATGGCCTTTGCGTGGCGGTGGGTCCCAGCCGACGAGCGCGAGCCGTGGCTGTGGGCGGCCGCCTTGCTCGCCGTCAACCCGCAAGCGGTCATCATGCACCGCTGCATCTGGCTGCAGGCGCTGCTGCCGATTTTCTCCCTGGGGCTATTGGTGGCGTGGTGGCACCGCAGCCGGCCGGCGGCGGCGCTTGCCTGGGGACTGGTTGGCGCGTTGATCGGTCAGCTGCACATGACAGGGTTTCTCTACGCCTTCGCCTTCGTGGCTTGGACGGCCCTTTTCGATCGCCGTTCCGCTCGCTGGGGCCTTTGGCTGGTGGGCAGCATCCTGGGGGCCGTGCCGCTCCTTCCCTGGCTCGTCGCCAGTTGGCCCTTCACCCTCAGCCGGCCGGTCAGTGACGGCGGCTGGCGATACGTCGCCACGCTGCCGTATTGGCAACTGTGGGTCAGCGAGCCGCTTGCCGTGGGGATGCCTTACCACGTCCAACCCCACTTTACGGACTATCTCGCGGAACCGCTGTGGTCAGGCCAGCCGACGTATCTGGTGTACGGAGCGTACTTGGGCATCATCGCCGTGGCCGCCGCCTTAGCGGCCACGGCGGGCCTTCGGTTGCTGCGCACCTGGCCCGGGTGGATGGCCGCGTTCATCGGCCGCTCGTCCCCCTCGGCCTTCGCCCAGAACGCCGCCCTGTGGGGCTACGGCCTGCTGCTGACGCTTCCCGGCGTCACCCTCCATCCCCATTACCTGACCGTCACCTTCCCGCTCCAGTACGTCTGGCTGACGCGGCTCGGGCTGGTGCACGCTGAGCAGCCCGCGATGCGCCGCTGGGCTCGAGGCCTGCTCGCCGTCCTCTGGCTGCTGCAACTCGTGCTGTCGGTAGTCTTCCTCCGCTACATCCACATCCATCAAGGCATTCCTGATGGTCCCTTCGGCACCGTCTACGGCGCCCAGCCTCGCTGATCTGCGTCAGGCCGCTTTGCGAATCCGGCGCGCCACGCTTCGGCCGTAGGTGTGCCGCGCCACCACGTTGGTGATGAACCGGTTTGTCAGGGCCGGCAACCAGGGCATGGGCCGCAGCACGTCTACAATCAGCACTGCCCGCATCTCGTCGCTCTGATTGACGACCTCGTGCCAGTGCGAATCGTCAAACAAGACTCCCTCCCCTTCCCGCCACACGTACTCCTGCCCGTTGACGATCAGCTTCGGGGGGTTGCGCTTGGGAACCCGCAAACCCAGATGATAGCGCAAATAGCCGTAGTAGGGCCCCTCGTGTCCCGGGACCGACTTACCGGGGTCGAGGATGGAAAAGAATGCCTGGATGACGTTGGGGATTCGGTCGAGGATGGCGCAAGTCTTGGGGCAGTGAACGCGGTTGACCTCGGGCTTGTGGCCAAGGATGTAGAGCATGAAGACGTTCCAGTTCTTCTCGGGATTGGCGCTGGTGATCTTGGCCTCGCCCGGGTCGATGTCCTGATAGCGTTGGAAGCGGGGCTGCCGCCGCAGGATCGCCTCAAACTCCTCCCGGATGACCGGGTACTGGCGCGTCACCTCGTTGAGGGCCGGGAATGTTTGGTCGATGTTGAAGAACGTCGGCCGCCCCTTGCCCCCCACCCACGGAGAAAGGAACGCGTTCACCATCCCTTTGAAAATGTGATAGTCGAGCTTGATCACCTTCGCCCTCCTTCCCGGGACAGGGTCCAGACGCTCCGCACGCCCCGAAAGGACGGCGGCACTATTTCCGGCAGTTTTTTTTCGACCAGAAAAAGCGAGCGTCTTGAAAAGACTTGCCGGGGAAACCGGCACTGCCGAAACGCCTTGGTGGGGAACCTCGGGACAGCGTACGTCGCGTGGGTCGTCAGAGTCGCCGAGGGATGTCGTGAAACTGCGGAAGTCGGTGGGAGTTTGCCGGCAGGTCGTTGCTGGTGACGTTGGTGCGGTCCTCACGCGATTGGTCGTTGCGCCCTCGGAGCAAGCACGCCCCGATTGATCGGTTCGCGCTCGGAATGAACACGCCGCGATTGATCGGTTCGCGCTCACTCCGCGCTCGATGCGAGCGCCAACCGATCAATCAGTTGAGAACATTCCGCGGGAAACGAACGATCACTTGAGACTCTTCGACACTCATTCATCACCAATCGACCCGAACGCCCCTGTGTTGTCCGCCCTTCGCGCGGGCAATATCGCCAGCTATAATCAAGCCCGGCGGCAGCAGCACCTGCCGCCGCTGCCTGTCCACGGCCGATCGTGTCCGGACGCACGGGGGAAGTCATGGCCCATCCCAGCAAGCAGAGCGACGACCGCGTTGAGACCAAGGCCGCTGGCCAGTCGCTGGCCCGCTTTGTTCAACAGAGCCAACTCGACTTCGAGCTGGACTTTTTCGGCGGCATCCTCGCGCGCTACCCGAACTACGTCGATGTCCTGCGGGTCCACGGCAACAACCTGACGCTGAAAGGCCGATACGCCGAGGGGCTCCAGGTCGATCAGCGTCTGGCGCAGCTTCGCCCCAATGATCCGCTGGTGCATTACAACTTGGCGTGCAGTTACGCCCTGCTGCAACGGAGCGAACTGGCCCTCAAGACCCTCCGCCATGCGATCGAACTGGGATACCGCGACTTCCGCTACATGAAGGAAGATCGCGACCTGGAGTCGATCCGCCATGATCCGGGCTTCCGCCAGCTGCTGCGGGAATACGAAGGCCAATAGAAGCCCACCCCAGGCAAGGCGGGCCAGTCCCCATGACGTCCCCCGACCGCGGCGCGGCACCACTGTTTACGGACCCGTCGGCCAATGCGGCCCGCGCCTGGTTCGCGAATAAACCTCGAGCCCTAATCGACAAGCGGACCACGGTTCGCGACGCCGTGGCGCGCCTGGTTTCCGACGGGGCCTATCTGGCGATTGGCGGCTTCGGCGGCGATCGCCTGCCGACGGCGGTGGTCCATGAGATTGTCCGCCAGGGAAAGCAAAACCTCAGCTTCGCGGGGCACACGGCCACGCACGATTTCCAAATTCTCTGCGCCGGCAACCTTCTGGGTCGGGGCCAGACTCTCGCCCGGGTGGAAATCGCCTACGTCGTGGGCCTGGAAGCGCGGGGCTTGTCGCCGCATGCCCGCCGGGTCATGGAGTCGGGCGAAGTGGAGTTCACCGAATGGACCAACTACGCCCTGGCCGCCCGCCTCAAGGCGGCGGCCATGGGGGTGCCATTCCTCCCCATTCGCTCGCTGCTCGGCACCGATACGTTCCGCTACAGCGGCGCCCGCGTCATCGACTGCCCCTTTACCGGGGAGCGGCTCGCAGCCGTGCCGGCCCTTTATCCCGACGTCGCCGCCATCCATGTCCACGAAGCAGACTGCTACGGCAACTGTCGGCTACGCGGCACCAGCGTCGCCGACCTCGACCTGGCCCGGGCGGCCAAACGGCTCATCATCACCTGTGAACGCCTCATCCCCCACGACGAGATCCGCCGCGATCCGACCCAGACCGTCATCCCATTTTTCTGCGTCGATGCCGTCTGCGAAGTCCCCTTCGGCAGCTACCCGGGCAACATGCCGTATGAGTATTTCTCCGACGAAGAGCACCTGCGGCAGTGGCTGGAGGCAGAGCGCGACCTGGTGACTTACCGAGCCTGGGTCGAGCAGCACATTTACGGAGTGGAAGACTTCAGCGACTACCTGCACCGCTGTGGCGGCCTGCGCCGCATGCAGCAATTGCGGCAGCAGGAACTGCTGCTCGACCGGCCCGGCTGAGACGGCCGGGCCGGCCTCAAGCCGTCTGGCGGTAGCCGCCACTCTCCTGGAAATAAATCTCGCGGAGGCGACGATACGCGGCGGAGGTCCGTAGGAGTTCGGCGTCCGTGCCCTGGGCGACGACCGTGCCGCGCTCGAGCATGATGATGCGGTCGACCATCGACAGGATCGACAGGCGGTGGGAGATGATGATGGTGGTGCGTCCGCGGCGGAATTTTTCCAGGGCCCGCTGGATCAGGGCTTCGCTTTCGACGTCCACGGCGCTGGTGGCCTCGTCGAGGATGAGGATGCTGGGGTCTCGGAGCATGGCCCGGGCCAGGGCGATCCGCTGCCGTTGCCCGCCCGACAGCCGGGCCCCTTGTTCGCCGATCAGGGTATCGTAGCCCTGGGGCAGCTGAGCGATGAAATCGTGGGCGAAGGCTTGGCGGGCGGCTTCGAGGATCTGTTCGCGGGAGGCCCGGTGATTGCCGTGGCGGATGTTGTTGTAGATGGTGTCGTCGAAGAGGGTGGTTTCCTGGGTGACGAGGCCGAACTGCTGCCGCAGCGAGCGGAGGGTCACGGCCCGGATGTCCAAGCCGTCGATGGTGATAGTGCCTTCCTGGGGATCATAGAAGCGGCACAGGAGGTTGACGACGGTTGACTTGCCGCAGCCGTTCGGTCCCACCAGGGCGACGGTCTCGCCGGCCGGGATGACGAGGTCCAGGTGGCGCAGGGCGGGTTCGCCGCCCCGGGGGTAGCGGAAGGTGACGCCTTCGAAGCGGATGGCCTCGGTGCAGCGGCCTAAAGGGACCGCGTCCGGCCGTTCCTGCACTTGCGGACGGCGGTCGAGATACTCGAAAATCCGCTCGGCGGCGGCGCAGGTCCGCTGCAGTCGGCCGTAAAGATTGGACAGCTTTCGTGCCGGATCGGACAGGCCGGCCAACGCGATGTACAGCTGCACCAACGCGGCGGCGTCGATCGGCTCGGCGGCCAAGCGGATGCCCCAGAGGTGGGTCTCGCCGGTCATCAACAGGTACGTGCCGATCAGCACGGTGCCGGCGATGACGAACATGCCCAGCAACTCCGTGAGCGGATTGGCGATGGAATCCAGCTCCACGGTGCGCATCACCTTGCGATAATAGGTCTTCCCTTCTCGGAAGAAGCGGCCCTGCTCGAAGTGTTCCAGGTTGAACGCTTTGATGATTTTGATCCCCTGGAAGCTCTCCTGAAGGATCTTGTAAAGGGCCGAGATCGACTCCATCGACCGGCGGGCCTCGCGGCGGAGGCGGCGGGCCACCTGGCTCATGACCAGGACCGCCAAGGGAACCACGATGACCGTCAAGAGGGTCAGCCGCCAATTAAACCAGCAAGCCAGCCCGAGGCAGGCGAAGATGCGGAACGGCTCGCGGACGAGCCGGCCCATGATGAGTTCCAGGCCGGTGGCCAAGCCCTGCATGTCGTTGGTGAAGCGAGCCATGACGGCACTGGTGCCCTGCTCGTCGAAATGGGCAGGATCCTGCTTCAGTGCCCGGCGGAACATCTGGTTGCGGAGGTCGAGCAGGGCCCGGTTGGTGACGCTGCCGACCAGGGTCTCTTGGAAGAAATAGCAGACACCCCGCAGGGCCATCAGCACCACCAGGACCACCAGCAGGACGACCAGCGTCTGGAAGCGGTCCTCGGGGACGAAGCGGTGGATGATCCACTGCCAGACGCGGTCGCGCTGAATGCGGGCCTGGTACTGGCGGCGCTCCTGGCCGATTTCCCGGAGGCGCTGGCTGATGTAACGTTGCGTGCGGGCATCGGCACGGTGGGGACCGGTTTGCAGGTAGACTTCCTCCTGGTTCAGCTGGGTGATTTTCTCCTCGGCGGTTCGGATGCGCTCGGCAACCCACTCCTGGAGGTTTTTGTCCTGGTAGAGGACGCTGACGACGGGATAGGCGGTACTGAGGTTGGCGGCCCAAAGAATGGCCACGAGCAGGCCACCGACGACGGAGAGGAGGAAGCGGCCGCGGTAAGGCCAGGCATAGCGGACGACGCGTAGCAGATGGTTCATAGCAGGCTCCCTCGTGGGCGGGCGGCGGAGGGGGCGGCGCCGCCGCTCAGGCGGCGGGGGGCCGGCCTGCGGCCGAACCCCCGCGACGCCGCTTGTGGCCCAGCAGCACCAGCCCATTGCCCCCCAACAGCCGCTCCAGCAGGTTCACCCCAGCCAGCCCCAACCGGACCGGCCCGTCCCAGCGATGGTAAGCCACCCGCTTCATCCGCGGCCGACCCCGTAGTCGCTGCCCCGCCATCGCCAAGCTCGCTAACAACGGGCTAAGCGAAAGCGGCTCCAACGAATAAGCGCGGACGACTCGCACCGCTTCATACCCCGCCCGACGGGCAACAGCCCGCAGCGTCCCCGGCCCAAAATGGACCAGGTGCCGCGGCAGGTCCCAACCTAACCACGCCGAACCGCACAACCGAGCGATGAGGCCCGCCGAATTCGGCACCTCCGCCACCACCCAGCCCCCGGGCCGCAGCAGGTCGCGCACCCGCCGCAGCGCCGCCACGGGATCGGCCGTGTGCTCCAGCACGTGCCACAGGGTCACGACGTCAAACGCCTCGGCAGGCAGCTCCGCATCGGCCAGCGTGCCCCTGACCAAGCGCACCTGCGGGGCTTGGCGGCGGAGTTCCGCTTCGCAGTCACTGGTGATGTCGAGCCCCCAAGGCTCGGTGAAGGGCTGACGGGCCAACTCGAGCAGAAAGGCGCCGTTGCCGTAACCGACGTCCAAAATCCGTCGGCCGGCCACCTCCCCCACGCCCAGCGTCCGCAGCAGTCGCCGTCGATAGCGCGCTACCTGCTGACTACGCCGCGCCGCCGACCGCACGGCGGCTGCCTGCCGCCGACTCGCCCCAGCGTAACCCGGGTAGTCCGCCGCATAACAGGCCGCCAGCTCGGCTTCAGTCGGCCACGGATCGACCCAGCGGAAACCGCACCGGCCGCACTCACACACCCGATAGCGCCGCGCCGTCCGTCCCGTGAGATTGAAATTGCAGCGCACCACCGTGCGGCCCTGCGGCCCGCCGCAGAGCCGGCACCCACGCTGTTCGGCGGCATCGCTCCCTGGGGACATCCCGGTTCCTTTCCCGCAACCGCCCTGTCATCCCGCCCGTCGCCGGCTGGCGCCGGCGTCAGGCGGCGTGGGGCTGGCGCGCATAAGGGATGATCCTCGGCTCTGGCCCGGACAGCCGCGGCGGACACAGCGGCATACCCCGCGCCGCCCGCCGCTTGAAAAAGCTGCTCAACGTCATGTAATCGCCGGCATCCGGTTGGTGCTTGTAACGCACCGGGAAGGGACAGCCGATCAGCCCTTCGAGCTGACGACGGCAGTCGGCCACCACCTCCGGGTAAACCGCGGCCACGTTGACCTTCTCCTGTGGATCGACGCTCAAGTCGAATAACCGCGGCTGACCATCGGGCGTCGTCGGATTGAGGATGCAGTTCCAACGCTGGTCGCGGACGGCGGCCCACGGCCCCCAGCCCGTGATGATGCGTGGTCGCAACTCCGTCTTGGCCCCCGTGACCAGCGGCCAGACACTTTCGCCATCCAGCAACTCGCACCCCGGTAGCCCCAACAGGTCGAGGACCGTCGGCAACAGGTCGTGGTTCTGCACCAGGGCCGAGATGTGCCGGCCGCGCGGCCCGTCCGGGTGTCGGATGAACCAGTTGAGCTGCGTGTTGTACGGATGGAGCTTGCCGTGGTTGGCCCCGTGTTTGGTCCAGGCCCCGTCGTCGTACAGCTCCAGGCCGTGATCGGTGACGAACATCACGATGCTCTCGTCCCAAAGATGGAGTTCGTCGATGGTGTGGAGGAAGTGGCCGATCCAGGTATCGACGAGGGTGCAGCAGCCGGCGTAGAGGGCCTTGGTGCGGAGGATTTGCGCCGGCGAGGGGTCGGCGACGCGATTCATGGCCCCTGGGTGGATGAAGTCCTTGAGGGTGCCATCGTTGGGGAAGTAGGCGTCGGCGTAGCGTGGCGGCGGATCCCAGAGTTCGTGCGGCATGAAGCTATCGACCCAGAGGAAGAAGGGCGGATGCGCATGAACGTCGCGGAGCCAGTCGCTGGCGGCCCGGAAAACGCGGGGGGCGAAGTAGTCGTCCTCGCCGGCGCGGTCCCGGGTGCTCATCAGGTGATTGATGATCTGGGCATGGGTCGCGTAGTCGTGCTCTTCGCCGTCGGGTACGTACTTGCGGATGTCGATGTGAGTGAACGGGCCGACGCGGTAATTGTCCCCTTGCTGTCCGCGGATGAATTGCCAGCTGAGAAAGCCACGGTGGAAATTCTGGGTCGGCTTGAACAGGTGGTAGCAATCGCTGATCAGGCCGGTGATGTACCCATGGTGCAGGAGGATTTCCGCCAGGGTGGTTTGGCAATGGGGGACACGGTGCCAGCCGAGGAAGTTGGGGGAGAGGCCGAGGCCGTCGAGGTCGTGGTGCCAAGGGTAGCAGCGCATGCCGGTGAAAAAGCCACGTCGCATCTGCACGGTGGGCATCCCCTCGCCAAAGGCGTTGTCGAAGACGACGCACTGGTTGGCGAAATCGCGGAGGACGGGGGCCTTGATCCAATGGCAAGCGCCGCCCGGCGGGAGGATGTCGGCCCGCCAGCTATCGACGCAGATGACGATCAGGTTCATGCCGCGGTCCCTCGCACTTGGCGGCGGCGGCCAGCGGCCGCCGCCGCGACCTCATCGGCTTCCGCCCGCCCCGCCGGTGCTCGTCAACTGATAGCTCGTCCCCCGCCAGCTCATCTGCCCGGAAAACGTCCGCAGATACGCCAAGGCCAGGACGTAGCACGTCACGACCACGGCCGGCAGATGCCCCAGCACATACACCGGATGCGTGCCACTGATGCGATAGAAGCGACCCAGGAGCGTCAGCTGACAGATCAAGTGCGTCACCCCTCCTAGCCCCAGAAACAACGGCAGCTCCCGCGCCTGGCCGGCAAAAACCTCGGAAAGCCCATAGCCTCGGCCCAGGCAGCGAAATAGCTCGATCAGCCCCATGACGATCGCCGGATAGGCCGTCAAACACAACAGCCATAACGCCAAGATCGTCGTCAACAACAGCCCGCGCCGCTGGTCGGCCGTGATCCGCAGTAGCCGGGCCCAGCCCTGGATGATCGCCGACCGGTCGGCGTACAAGAACGTCGACACCAACTCCGGGCCGTGGAGAATGCGGATCCGGTGCCCTGCCTGCTTGACACGATGCACCAAAGCGATGTCGGCCGCAAAGCGATCCCGGACGGCTTCCAGGCCGCCGACCTGCTCCAGCACCGCACGCCGCACCATCAGAAAGCCGCCCCAACCAAAGGCCAACCACTTTCGCTTGCGGGAATTGACCCAAGGCAGCGGCTTCCAGAACATGGTCAACGCGCCGATCATCGGCTGAACGAGCTTGCTGAACAGGCAACGATGCTCCAGTCGCGGCAAGAGCGACAGCAACGCGACTCGCTTGCGCTCCAGGTACGCCACAGCCGTGCCAAGCGTGTCAGGGTGGTGACGGCTGTCGGCATCGATGAGCAGCAGCACCTCGCCGGTCGCCCGGGTTAGGCCCTGCCGGATAGCATTCATCTTGCCGGTCCAACCGACGGGCATGGCGTCCACGCGCAAGAAGCGGACTCGCGGATCGCCGGCGGCGGCGGCCTCGGCCTCCGCCGCCGTCCCGTCCTGGCTGCGGTCGTCGATGACGATCAACTCGAAGTTCGTGTACCGCGCTGCCAGGACCGAACGCATGCAATCGCCGATGTTCCCCGCCTCGTCTTTGGCCGCCAGCAGGATACTGATGCGCGGCCCATCGCTTCCCACCCGAGGTGTCGTTCGCCGTCCAAGAAAATAGCGCTTGGGTTTGTAGAAGAAGAGGAGGACGTGCAGCACCTTCCAGAAGGTGACGATCACGCCGTAGACGAGCAACACGGCCAGCGCCGACGCCTTCACTTCCCTGCTCCTTTATGCCCCTCCTGGGCCGCCCAAACCGGCATCGGGGACACCGGGCCGACCGGCCGGCGAGCCAACTCTTTACCACAGAACGCAGCCAGGGACAAGGCCGCTACGGCGGATCGTAGCCGCCCGGATGCCAGGGATGGCATCGGCCAATGCGGGCCAGCCCCTTGAGAGCACCGCGCACCGGGCCGTACTGGCGCACCGCCAGGATGAAGTATTCGCTGCAAGACGGGGTAAAGCGGCAAGCCGGCGGCAGCAGCGGACGAAGGCAATACTGGTAGACGCGGACCATGCCGATCAGCAAGGCAGCGACGGCGTGCTGGAGAAAGCGGCGAATCATGGCGAAGTCGCATCCCGGGCCAATTTCCGCGCCACGCGCCCCGCCAAGACCACTAGCGACTCCTGCACTTGGCGCAGGGTCGGTTCCTCCGGCGAACGCGGGATCAAGATCAGGTCCAGGCCCGTCGGCAGCTGCGGCCGCATCAGCCGAAACGCCTCGCGGTACAGCCGACGCAGCCGATTCCGCCTCACCCCCGAGCCATACTTCCGCGACACCGACACACCCAGACGACTGTAAGGTCGGCCATTTTCGCAGCCGTAAACGATCAGCCAGGCGTCGCTGGCGGATCGCCGGCGATCGTAAACCCGCTGGAATTCCTGCGTCGAGCGTAAGCGATCCTGTCGGCGGAAGCGGAAGCCCGTTTCTGGCGAGTCGTCGGTCATGCAGGCCTCCGACGAGTTGGGTCCGCCGCACGTGTGGGGCATGGCTTCGCCACCGCGCTCGCGGCGGCGAAGCCGGCTACGGCCACCGTTACAGCCCCCAATGGATTGCGGGCGTTCCCATGCCCGGGCCGACTGACCGTGGACCTGCCGGCCCAAGTCGGCCAACACCCCCATTTTAGTCCGATCGTCGAGTGCCCTTTCCACCTTAGCGGGCGGGGAGATGTTCCCGGTGTAAGAGGCCGCCGGAGCCAGGCCCATCTCTTTCGCTTTACTGCCAACCCGCTACGGGGCTGTCTGAGCCAGTTTCCCACAGTTGCCAGCCGTGTCAAGAATCGCGGATTGAAACTGGCTGATCCGGTCTGCAAAACGCCCAACAAGCTTGGACAGCGAATTGAAACCGTGACGGGTCGACTCACGAACTCGCGATGTCGCTAGGGCTGCCCCACTGGATCGCCGGCGGCGCGGGAACCGCAACACTGGGCACTCACGCGCCTTCGCGCTCTACCTGTTGTTTCGCGCTCCCGGGGTGACCGCAGCGTCTTGGCGTCGATCTTGTCATGTCGCGTGCGCGCAGTGCTTGGCGCGCGTCTTACTCCTTCCCGTGAGCGCGAACTGATGAATCAATATGGTGCAGCAGCTTGCCTTGAAACACCTGGCTCTCAAATCCACGTATCCGGCTTGATGCGAATCACGTCGTGGAAACCCAACTGCTGACACGTGCGTGCCCATTTCGTTCGGCCAAAACCGCGGTCAGCCAGCAGGATCACCTTCACGCTGGTAGGAAGCATGTCCATCAGCAGGTATAACAGACCTTTCTACAGATTGTTCTGACTCTTAGACAGCACCCACTCCGGGTGACTCGCCCACAGCAACGGCACTGCTCAACCTTTGACCACCGCCGCCACCAGCGTGTGAAACGGATGAATCTCGGTCCGGACGAAGGCGATCATCACTGGTTTACTCCGGAGCTGTTTTCTTCTTGAACAGGTAAGCCAAGACTCCCCGCACCGCCTCACGGACGATCACCCGCTAGTTCGAGGTGAACTGCCGGGTGCGTTGGATGTGAGCTTTAGCGCATGGTCCCGGGGTCCAGCGCGCGGCCGATGGCCGAAAGACTCACCCGGCAGACCTGCAACGCGGCCCGCACTCGCTCACCGGGGGTTTTGGCCTGGGTGCGACGCAAGGCGCCACATACACTCATCACCCAAGTGCTCGCCTCCTTGCGATCCATCACGGTTCCTCCTTGGTCGAGCGAAGGACGTTTTGCAGAAGCTTTATACCCGAAAACGAGTTGAAAGGAATCGCCAACTTTCTTTCAGGCCGTTCACAACTGGGGATGAGTCAGAGAGCTAATAGCTTGCATTTCGGGCAGACTTGCGTAATATGAACACATGTTACCATCGTTGTCTACGGTCAGAGGAAGATCATGAAACAAGCGGCTAACCCATGTGTATGCTTTGGCGCGATGGTGCTGTTGGGGGTTACTGTTTCGGTGGCCAATGTGGTCAGGGGCCAGATACCCCAAGCTAACAATCGACCAAAGCCTCTGTCACCCCAGGAGAGTGCTCAGCAGTTCGTGGTCAATCAGGGTTTGGTCGTCGAACTGGTCGCTTCAGAGCCGTTGGTGACGTGTCCGACGGATTTGGCCTTCGATGAACGGGGCCGATTGTTTGTCTGTGAGTTACATGGCTGGAACCTGGAGGGCTACTATGACGTCGTGGAATTGAACAAAACGGGGAAGCTTGACCGCGATGTACGGCGGATTCGTGCCAGCGGTGCCGCGTTAGAGAAAGCGCGGCAAGGTCAATACGGCACGGTCAAGGTGCTCGAAGACACCGACGGCGACGGACGGATGGATCGCGTTCAGGTCTGGGCAGAGCGTTTACCACCTGGTTATGGTCTGGTGCCTGCCCGAGGCGGCGTGATTGTGTTGGCCGCGACGAAGATTGTTTACCTTGCCGACCGAGACGGTGATGGCCAAGCCGAGGTGCAGGAAACGTTGTTCGAAGGTTTCCCATTTCATTTGCTGGAACGGGCGATTAATTCGCCGCGTTGGGGACCGGATGGCTGGATTTATGCAGGTTCGGGAGGCACAGGGGCCACGGTGACGGGGCCACAATTGGCCAAGCCTGTATCGCTCGCTAATTCGGACTTTCGTTTTCGCGCGGATGGCTCGGCGATTGAATCGGTGAATGGCCGCGTGGGCACCGTGGGCGTGACCCTGACCGATTGGGGAGAACGCTTTATTGTGGTGCATGGGGGTGAGCCGTTTGCTTATGCCGCACCGATTGAGACACGATACCTGTTGCGGAACCCATACATCGCAGCGCCCGAGGTCAACGTGGTGGCCGCTGATTACAATCGCGTGTTTGCAATTAGTCCGCCGGATCCATGGCGAGTAGCGCGATTTCAGGACCCCGCGTGGCGGAAGTTTTACGGC
>JANWYO010000142.1 GCA_025055215.1 Gemmataceae bacterium | reverse complement strand
CGCGGCGCTGGCCTCCAACCCGTTGCGGCCCCCTGCTCGCCCCCTCTGGGGGGGGGGGTGACGCGCCGCCCCGGGGGCGCCGCAACGGGCCCCCGGGGCCCTCCCCGACACTGCGGCCCAGCGGCCGTCGCGTGGTCCCGGCCCGGGCTCGTCGCCGCGGGGGTCATAATCGGCAACAGCCTGGACCGCAGGGCGGCAGGTCGGGTGGGCAATTCAACGGCAGGGGCTGGCTGGTGGTCCGAGGTCGGGCCGGCAGGCTCC
Source organism: Gemmataceae bacterium (assembly GCA_025055215.1). Lineage (GTDB taxonomy): Bacteria > Planctomycetota > Planctomycetia > Gemmatales > Gemmataceae > JANWYO01. Next base: position 77,289 of record JANWYO010000142.1, on the reverse strand, counting down.
AGTGCCGTTCCAACCGGTCGCTGTGGCATTCAGGGCATTCCACCTCCTCGCCCTCGGATACCAGGGCCTCAAACGAATGCTCACACTCCCGGCAAGTGTACTCGTACAAGGGCATCGCGGAATCCTCCTCGGTCACGTCCGGCGCCGCTTGAAGATTTCGCTGGCCCGGAAAAGGATTTGTCGTTCACTCTCCGTCAGACTGGCCTGACCAAAGCGGGCAACCTTTTCCAGCACAGCGTCCAACTTGGCCTCCAAGTGTTCGTCGGTTTCCGGCACCGACGGAGGACTGGCCGGAACCACCGGAGCTGCCTCGTCTTCCCCGCGGTAAACGCGCAATTGGGGCCGGGCCCTCGTCCGTGGCCATCGCGGCAGCTGTGCCCAGAGGCCGGTCAGGTTCCAGTGGAGTCGGTAATACGCATACGCAAAGGCGGCACCACCCAAGTGCACCACCACGGCCACGCTGGTGCGTTGACCGCTGAGAAAGATAAACGAGTCTTGGGCCACTTGGAAAAGCACGACGAGCCAGATCGGCACGGGCAAGAAGAAAAACAGCAGGATGATCCGGTTGGGGAAATGCAGCGCACAGAGGACCATGACAGCGGTGACCGCGCCGGAGGCACCGACGCAGGGCACCCACCTGCCGCCGCTGACCAGGTCCACCGCGGCGTAGGCCACCCCCCCGAGGACGGCGGAAGTCAGGTAGATCGCCAAAAACTCCCGAAAGCCGTACACGTCCTCGACATCGCTGCCGAACCACCACAAGAACAGCATGTTGAAGACGATATGCGTCCAGGTGCCGGTGTCGTGCAGAAAGGCATACGTCAGTAACCGCCAGACTTCCCCATGCAGCAGTCGGCCGGTGTCGAGGGCGAGCGCCTCGGTGAACCAGTCGCCGCGACGCACGGTCATCATCTGAAGGAGAAAGGCCGCGATGTTGAGGCCGATCAGCCACTTGCACACTTGTGCGCGGCTGACCCACGATCCGAGGAGGCTCGGCCCTTCGCGGTAGTATTCCCGGTCGTAGAACCCCATGACCTGACCCCTGGCTCTGCCTCTGCCGATTGGTCAATCATTTTTGTACCACACGCTCGCAAGCGAGGAAAAGTCCCGGCCGAAGAATTGTCTCCGCGCTCCCCGCCAAGCTCGCATCCCGGGCTGCCTGGGAATTGTGGGGAAAGCGGGCCGAGCTTGTGATATGGTAGCAGTCGCACCGAACCTATGGCCCTAAGCGGAGGGATCTGGCATGTGCCGCCGTTTTTTGTTCCTGGCCCTGCTGGGCACCACCCTCGGCGGGGCGTCGGCTGGGGGCGCCGAAACTGCTGACCTCATCATCCACCACGCCCGGGTGCTGACGGTGGACGAGCGCTTCCGCATTGTCGAGGCCATTGCCATCAAAAATGGCCGCATCATGGCGCTTGGCGAAGACGAGGACATCCTGAAGCTTGCCGGCCCCAAGACCAGGGTCATCGATGCTCATGGGCACACGGTCATGCCCGGGTTATACGACAGCCATACCCACCCCACCGGGGCGGCAACCAGCGAACTGCGGGAGCCACTCCCCGCCCTCCGATCGCTCGAAGACGCTTTTGCTTACATTCGCAAGAAGGCGGCCGAGACCCCGGAAGGAGAATGGATCGTCTTGCGGTACGCTTTTCCGACCCGGCTGGCGGAGGCGCGCTTTCCAACGAAGGCTGAGCTGGACGCGGTGGCACCGAAGCACCCGGTCCTGTACCATGCCGGCCCGGCCGGCATGGTCAACACCGCCGCTCTAAAGGCTTGCGGCATTACCAAGGACACCCCGAACCCGAAGAACGGCATCGTCGTCAAGGATCCCGTCACCGGCGAGCCGACCGGCATGTTACGCAACGCCTACAGTGTGTTGAAAGGGGTACGCACTACAGACAAGCCAGTCACCGCGGCCGAGCGACGCGAAGCCGTCAAGAAACTCTTCGCCCTGTACAACAGCCAGGGCATTACGAGCATCGCCGACCGCAACGCGAGCCGGGCCGAGCTCGACCTTTATTACAGCTTGCGGGACCAGAAAGAGTTGACCGTCCGCGTCAATGTGGCGCGCAGCTTCAGTCCCAGCCCGAGCCGCGAGGAGGTCGTTCGCCGGCTCGAGGAACTGATCGGCAAGGACGGCAAGGGGGGACCGACCGGCGTTGGCGACTCCTGGGTTCGCGTCGGGCCGATCAAGCTCTTCCTCGACGGCGGCATGCTCAACGGCACTGCCTACATGCGGCAGCCCTGGCCCAAGGGCGAAACCTACCAAATCGTCGAAGACGACTATCGGGGCCTGCTCTTCATCCCCCTGGAGGAATTGGCGATGATCGCCGAGGAGGCGGCCCGCCGTCGCTGGCAGGTGACCGCCCACACCGCCGGCGAAGGAGCGATGGACGTCCTCTTAGACGCCTACGACCTGGCCAATCGACAAGTGCCGATTAAAGACCTCCGCTTCTGCATCACCCACGCCAACTTTCCGTCCCAGCGAAACCTGGAGATGTGCAAGCGCCTGGGCGTCTGCGCCGACGTTCAGCCAGCCTGGTTCTGGAAAGACGGCGCCACCTTGGCCCGCCTCCTCGGCGAAGAGCGCATCCGCTGGTTCCAGCCGTTCAAGACGTGGCTGGAATACACCATTATCGGCGGCGGCAGCGACCATATGATCAAGCTCGATTCGCTCGAAGCCACCAATCCCTGGAACCCGTGGCTGGCCATCTGGGTGACGCTAACCCGCGTCACCGAACGCGGCACCGAACTGATGCCGTCGGAGCGATTGACCCGGGAGCAAGCCATCCGCCTCTACACCATCAACAACGCTTACCTCAACCACGAAGAGAAAGAGAAAGGAAGCCTCGAAGTCGGCAAATTGGCCGACTTGATCGTGATCGATCGTGACATTATGACCTGCCCCATCCACGCCATTCGCCATACGCGGGTCATGTACACGATCGTCAATGGGGACGTCGTCTACAAATCGGAGTAACCGACACCCACACGGCTGGCCACGCCCTGCGACAGGTACGGAAAAATGCCGGGGCCGAGCCCGAGGCCCGGCTCGGCCCCGCGATGATCCAGCGTCTCAGCTACCGGCCCAATGCCGAAGCAATGACCCGCAACTGGCAGGAAATTTGGAAAAAATTTCCAAATAGCCCTTGCAATCGGGAAAAAGAGATTCTAGACTACACGCTGAACTCGAGAATAACCCGTTAAGGGTGGTTCTCGGAGAAAATTAGATCGACGCTCGCTATCCTCGATAAAGGCAAACCCGTCGTGAGGCGGGGACGCAAAGCTATGGGCTCTTATCCGTCCTGAGGGGGGGACGGTTAAGGCTGCCAGGCTACCGAAGGGATGGACGGGACCCGTAAGTAAGTCTGGTAGTCCGGGCCTCCGCAAGGAGGCCCGGATTTTTTTTTTTTGTCCCTTCACCGCCTCTCGCCAGCTTCAAGCCCATCTCCCAGTCAGGCTTCGCGGTTGATGAGGTCGATCAGCAGCCGGAGCCGCCCGAGCCGGCGGCGCTCGAACCGAAACCGCAGCCGGGGGAGGTCGCGCAGGTGAGGCTCGCTCATCTCGGCGGGCAAGGCCGGGCCTTGCTCGAAGGTGCCCGAAACGACGATATCCGCGAATTCCCGTCGGATGCGCTCCAGCAGGTCGGGCCGGAGGGGCCTTTGCAGCCGTAAAACCAAGTCGTTTTTGACGTAACGCATACTGTGGTAGACTCGGTAGAACTGAAGGACTTCGTCCACAGCCTCATCCACCGAGTCGGTCACTTTGTACAAGGCCAGGTCAGACGGCGAGATCAAGCCACGGTCGCGCAAGAGCCGGCGGATGAAATCATCCCATGTTCGCCAGAAATCGCCGCCCGGTTCGTCAATCATGACGATGGGAAAGAGGTGGCTCTTTCCGGTCTGTGCCAGAGTCAAGGCCTCGAAGCCCTCGTCCAGCGTCCCGAAGCCGCCGGTGAAGAGGGCCACGGCGTCCGATTCCTTGACCAAAACCAGTTTCCGGGTGAAGAAGTACTTAAGGTGAACCAACTTGGCGTCGCCCTGGATGATCGGATTGGCATTTTGCTCAAAGGGCAGCAGGATGTTGACGCCGATGCTCTTGTCCCGGCCCGCGCCGACGTGCCCAGCTTCCATGATTCCTTGGGCGGCCCCAGTCACAACCATCCACCCGGCTTGAGCGATGCGGCGAGCGAAGGCGACCGCCTGTTGGTAAGCCGGGTGATGGGCCTCGAGCCGAGCAGAGCCGAAGAGTGTGACTTTGCGGATCCCCCGGTAGGCCGAAAACATCTTGAAGGCGTACCGCAGTTCCTTCAGGGCGGTGTTCAACAGCTTGACATCACCACGGCTCGCCCCATCGCGGAGGAGTTTGTCGGCCGTCTCCTTGATTTGCTGGACCATCTGCTCGACGCTAAGCGGCGGCGATTCTTCCTCTGACAGCTGAGCTTCGCTGACGAGCTGAAAGATGCTGCCTGGCCTCTCACGTCCGGCTTGTGACATGACTTTTTCGCACACACAAGAAAAAACCGGGGGCGGCAGCCGCACCGCGGCGCCCGGCCCCCGGTGAAGCGTGTTCCCAGCGTTGAGCTTAATCCAAGTGCCCGAAGGCATCCATGCCAGTTTCCCCACCCGTGTGTCCCTCTCGATTTTGGCGTGGCGAGCCCGTGGAGGCAGCGCCGGAGACGGATTGCTCGGTTCGCCGCAGGGAGGCGCCGGCGCACTCCGACACGCCGCGGCCACGAGCGCCAACGCCATCCTCGCTTGCCCAACTCGCTTGCGGCTAACCGCTGGCCGCGCAAACGTGTCAGCTGCACGCCCTGGCACGATTGCCGACGCCTGCAGTGCTCGTTGCACGGTGCAGCGCGGCGGTGTAATGTGAGCAGCGCGGTGGGCGTCGGGCCTTGCCGGGACACGTCGTTGACGGAGACGAGCCATGAGTCGGACGGGGCTGGTGGTTGTTCTGCTGGGCATACTGGCGGCCGCTGCCGCGGCGGCCGAGTCGCCGCGGCCCAACATCCTGTGGATCACCTGCGAAGACATCAGCCCTCACCTCGGATGCTACGGCGACACCTACGCCGTCACCCCTCACCTCGACCAGCTGGCCCGCGAAGCGGTGCGCTTCACCCAGGCGTTCGCGCCAATCGGCGTCTGTGCCCCGGCCCGCTCGTGCCTGATCCTCGGGATGTACCCACCCGCCGTGGGTACGCACCACATGCGCTGCACCGGCCTGCGGCCGGACTTCGCCCGCTGTTTCAGCGAATACCTCCGTGACGCCGGCTACTTCTGCACCAACAACGTCAAGACCGACTACAATTTCCCGCCGCCCAAGGCCGCTTGGGACGAATTGAGCAATCAGGCCCATTGGCGCCATCGCCGGGCCGGCCAGCCGTTCTTCGCCGTATTCAATTTCACGACCAGCCATGAGAGCCAGATCCGCCTGCCGGAAGCTCAATACCGCCGACGGCTGGCCGACTTCCAGCTGATGCCCCACGACCCGGCCCGGGCACCGATTCCGCCGTATCACCCGGATGCACCGGAAGTCCGCCGCGATTGGGCCCGCTACGCCGACATGATCAGCGTCATGGACCGGCAGGTCGGGGGCATCCTTCGCCAGTTGGCCGACGACGGCCTCACCGACGACACCATCGTGTTTTTCTTCTCCGACCACGGAGCCGGCATGCCGCGGAGCAAACGCTGGTTGTACGACTCCAGCCTGCGGGTGCCGCTGCTGATACGCTTTCCGAAGAAATACGCCCACTGGGCGCCCGCGCCGCCGGGATCGACCACCGAGCGCATGGTCAGCTTTGTCGATTTCGCTCCCACGGTGCTCAGCCTGGCGGGCGTGCCGATCCCCAAGCACATGCACGGCCAGCCGTTTCTCGGTCCCAAGGCGGTCGAACCGCGAACCTACGTCTTCGGGTTTCGCGATCGCATGGACGAGCGGATCGACATGATTCGGGCCGTGCGGGACCGGCGATACAAGTACATTCGCAACTATCACCCGGAACTGCCTTGGTTCCGCGAGCAGCACATCAGCTACATGTACGAGATGCCCACCATGCGGGTATGGCAGCAGCTGGCAGACGCGGGCAAACTCTCTGGCCCGCCGGCTATCTTCATGGCGGCGACCAAGCCGGCCGAGGAGTTGTACGACATCCTGGCTGACCCGCACGAAGTCCACAACCTCGCCGATTCGCCGACGCACCGGGAGACGTTGCACCGACTGCGGAAGGTCTTGGGGGATTGGCAGGCGGAGATCATCGACTTGGGATTTCTCCCCGAGGCTGACCTGCGCACCCGATTCGGCTCGAAGCCGCCCTACACCGAAGTGCGCCGCGAGCCGTCGCTGTATCCCTACGCTCGGATCGCGGCGGCGGCCGACCTGGCCAGCCGCCCGCATGAAAGCGACCCAGCCAGACTAAACGAACTGCTTCGGGACAGTGACCCTGCGGTGCGTTACTGGGCCGCGACGGGGTTAGGTGCCTGTGGGGACCGAGGAAAGGCGCACGCGAAGGGTCTGAAAGAGGCGCTCCAGGATTCCGCGCCTTGGGTGCGGGTCGCCGCTGCCGACGCACTCTGTCGCCTGGGCGAGTTTGAACCGGCCGTTGTCGTGTTAACCGCGGCGCTGACCGATGCCAACGAGTGGGTTCGGCTCCAGGCGATCAACGTGCTGGACCGCCTCGGCGAACGCGCCCGGTCCGCCGCCGAGGCCATCGACAAGGCCCGGAAAGACCCGAACCAGTACGTCGTCCGCGTTGCGGAGCATGCCGCGGCCCGGCTTAAGCCGTGACCACGGCAGCGGCCGTTGCGGAGTGCCGGGCAGAGTATCGGCTCTACGCGGGATCGCTTGCGGGTTTGTCGGGGCTGCTTCTGCCTTCGGTCGAGGTGCAAGCCATGTGCGGTCGATCATTCATTTTGCTCGCAATCGGATTGGGCTTGGTGTTCGGCGGGCGAGGTTTTGGCCAGTCCCGCAAGGTTGCAGAGTTGCTCCAAGACCTGAAAGACAAAAATCCCCGTGTGCGCCAGGCGGCCGCAGAGGACGCAGGCCGCCTGGCCAGGGTGCGCATCCAGGATGCGCGCCAGGTGCAACCCGCTCTGCGAGCCGCTCTGAAAGATACCGACGCGAATGTTCGGGCGGCGGCCCTTCAGGCGTTTGCCTCCTTCGAGCTTGAACCGAAGGCCTACCTCGCGATGCTTGTTGACGCGCTTAAGACGGACAAGGCCCCGGTCGTGCGACAGGCGGCGATCAATGGCCTGACGCAGCTGGGTAACGAGGCCAAAAGCGCCCTCCCCAACTTGCACGAGGTATACAAGTCGGCCTTGGCAGCCCAAAAAGCCAACGAACCAGCGGAACAAGCGAGCTTCCGTCGGCTTTTGGTGGATACCGTGGTCCGTCTTGATTCCGACCCCCAAAAAGTGGTGCCATTTCTGGTTCTGGCTTTGAAGGGGGAACGGAACCTGCCCAATCGCGTGGCCGTCGTCCAGGCGCTTCGTCAGATCGGGCCGCCGGCCAAAGACGCCGTGCCGGCCTTGCTGGAAGCCCAGAAAGCGGCCAAGGCCCTGAAAGGCAAAGACATGGGGCTGCTTCAGGAGATTGAAATGGCCCTTAAGCAGATCCAGAAGTAAGGAACGGAGACGCGGCCGAAGATTTTTCGGAACGAGTCTCCGGCCAGCGGCGTTTAAAGGTAGGGGGGCGCACGCGGCGTGCACCCGGCGCGCCCGCCGGGCATTGGCTCCGCGGCTGCGGTTCGCGGCGTGGTCGGTGGCGCCGCTTCGTGGTTTCGCGTCCTTTTACGGGAGTCACCACATGAGAAGGCTGATTGCGACCTGTCTGGGAGTGTCGTTGCTGCTGTGGGCGGATTCCAGCGGCCAATCACCGAGGAAGGAAGACGCCCCGAAACTCATGGACACGCTGCAGAACGGCAAGAGCATCGAGGCCCGAATCCAGGCAGCCAAAGACCTGGGCCATTTGGGTCAGCTGTTTGCCGCGGCTGCCCGCCCTGCGGTGCCGCTCCTGTTGAAAATCGTCACGGACACCAAAGGCGACACCGCCTTGCGTGAAGCCTCGGCCGAGGCGCTGGGCAAAATCGGGGGCGATAACCAGATCGTGCCGACGCTCATCAAAATCGTCAACGATGAGAAGGAGAACAAGAGCGTTCGCCTGGGAGCGATCCGCGGCTTGAGCTATATGGGCAGCGACGCGAAATCGGCGGCCGCCGACCTCCGCAAGCTCAGCAAGGAATACAAGGAAAAAGACAAGCGCTTCGCCAAGGCCGCGATGGACGCCGCCAAGAACATCCTGGGCGAAAAGAAATGATGCCCGCCACCCGGCGAGCACTTCCGCGCGGACTTAGCGTCGCTGAGGTGGATCACCACAAACCACGCAGTAGGCGGTCGTAGTCGTCGGGCGTATCCAGATCAACGAGTACCGAAGGACTGCTGACCGGGACCTCCGCCAGCACGGCGGCGTGCTGGCGGAGGTAGGCGTTCAGCCCCTGTGGCACGGGCAGCGCGCGGATTTCAGGGACGTGCCGCCAGGCAAGCAGCGCCGGATGCCCTCGCCGCCCCGCGTACGTCGGGACGAAGAGCGAGCAATCCGGATGGCGCCGCGGAGCTGCCAAAAGCTCGCGGATCGCTGTCACGTCCAAGACTGGATGGTCGGCCGGTACCAGGAGCCAGCCGTCGTCCGCATTCGGATGAAAAACCTCCTCAAGAACCCGTAGCCCGGCTTCCACAGTGCCGCGCATGTCCGGCGTCGGCTGCGTCAATTGAAGAACCTGCGCCCCCGCCCGCTCGGCCAACGGCACCAACTCCGGGAGGTGCGGCCCCACGACCACTAGCACATGGGGAACCCCCGCATCGCGCAAGGTTTGCACCGTGTGTTCCAGGACGCTGCGCGGCCCCAGTGGCAGGGCCAACTTGGGCCGCCCCATCCGCTCGCTTTTGCCCGCGGCTGGCACCACGGCAAAAGGCACGGCCCGAATCGCGGGGCTGCTGGCGCTCATCGTCCGCCGAACCGGTCGCGGACCTTAACGCGCTCGGCGATCAGACGGTCCGCATCTTCCTGGAGGAGATAGCCCTTTTTCACCATCTCGGCGCAAGCCGCCGCGTACTGCCGTTGATAGTGCTCGAAGCTGCCGTACCGCTCTTCCACCGAGGGTCGAGGGTCCCCTGCCGCCTCGCGTTCCTGCCGGGTGCGGGCGAACGGGAAGTAGGACCCGAGAAGGTTTGCCAGCATGGCCTCGGCCCCGACATCGCGGCGGCGAAGGTTCCAGCCGGTATAGGTGGCCAAGGGGACGGCCACATCCGGGACCAGCAGGGTACCCAGGTCGTTGCCGTCCGGCCCGCTCTTGGGCACCAGCACGACGTATTCACCGAGCACCCGCGGCGGGTGCTCGGTGAGGATCCCATGTGTCCACGCCTGCGGCCCGTGGTCGAGCGCCAAGGGTTGGTGAATCACTTCCGGATACCGGACCCCCGGCAGGCTGGGAAACTCCGAGTGGACCTGGTCCCATTCGACCAGTGTCCCCTGATCGAGGCGTGGGTAAACACTCGGCGGCGGTGGCGTGCCGTCGCGCACCCAGCGGTCCAAGGCGTCGAGCAGGGCCTTCAGCAGCGGCCGATAGTCCGCCGGATTGTTGAGATTGTCCGCGATGCCCCGCTCCGGTGGCTCGGAGGCCGGGCCATGTTGCGTGCCACCGAAAGCATAGATGCGAACGTTGTCGGGGATTTCGACATCAAAAATGCCCAACGGGTCGGTGTGGACGAGCGAGCCGCCCCGATGCCAGTATTCCGCTGCGCTCTGGGTGTGCATGATCTTGGGCAGGAACTCCGGCTCGCGTGCCAGCCGGCTGAGGATCCCCTCCTTCCGCTTCAAGAACGGATCGACCGTTTCTCCGTACGTGAAGGGAAAATGGTCGGTGGGATAGGTGTGGTCCTCGTGTTGACCGTTGTGCCGCGTCGGCTGGGCGAAGCGGTAGTTGAAAAAGCCCAGGCCGCCGCCAGCCACGTGAGGCATGACGCCGTCGAAGACCCGGCGGTTGGCCTCATCGGCGTTGAAGCCCAGATAGAGGAAATTCCGAAGGAATCGGCCGCTCTGCGACACCCCGAAGGCGTGGGCCCGTTGGATCACCGGCTCGCCTTGCGGCGTCCGCAGCGGGTTCCGCGCGCTGCGATCGTAGCGGAGAAACGACACCAGGTCGCGGACCGCCGCGAAACCAAGCCCCTGGACGATGGGCCCCTCGGCCTCGGCGATCAGCTCGTACAAATACCCCGGCCGAAGGCCCCCCGAGACCTTCAGGCGAATTTCCGGCAGCGTGCCGGGCACGCCGCCGGACGCCGCAGGCGGAATTGGCCGGCGCTCCAACGACCATTGGCTCCGCGGAATCGGCACCCGCTCGCCGTCCGGGCGCAGCCTCCACGTCAACACGCCCTCCTTCTCACCCCGCGGACTCAGCGGATAGCTTCCGTGACCTTCCCGCCGGGATAACGGCGCGCTGTCCGCCGGGCTGTTGGTGCTGGTTTCGTAGCGGACCATGCCGCGAATCGGCTGCCCCTTCTCCTGGGCGATTGGTGCTCGCATCAGCAGGCGCCCCTCACCCGGCAGAAGCTCACCGATCCAACCGCACCAGACAATGGTGTAGCCCCGGCGAAAGAGGAATCCGTCCCCCGCGTCGGCGGGGGTGCTCGGGTCGTTACGGCGCGGTGCCCGGTTGAACGACTGAAGTGCCAGCTTGTTGCCGCGGTTGTTCACGTCGTAAAGGATCGCCCGATTTCCTTTGCTCGGTTCCCGAGGCATGAGGATGTAGAAGTCCGATTCAAACTCCACCAGCCCCTCGGCGTTGCGCGGCGCCAACGGCAGATCGACAATAAGGCGATTGCGAACATGATTGGGATCGACGGCAAAACGAGCGATGCCGACGATCTTCTCGTACGCCCCAGTGGTGCCGAAAACCTGTCCCTCGGCAAACGGCTCGCGGCGCAAGACCTCCAGGCTCTTCAGCTCGGCCCGCACCGCGGGCGTCACGCCGAGGACGCCGGTAAGCACCAGGAAATACGCTGTCAGTCGCTGCCTCGTCATGGCGGGGTCTCTCACAGTGTTGGCGAACAGGTTTGCATGTGCCGATTAGCGTAACCGTGTAACCGGGCCGACGCCAGGGGGACCACTCCAGATCATGCAACGCTCGGGGCGTTGACGCGCCCTGGGAGCTTGGCTGAATGGCGCCCCCCGCGTGCTGCCGCGAATCGGCTGGGCGGTGAGAATGTGAATGTGCGACGGAAAAAAATATTGCCCGCCGCGATCTTCACGCCCCGGGGCCATGACCGAGAGATTGCAACGCTTCCTCGATGCGTAGGAGTTGATTGTACTTGGCCAGGCGTTCGCCGCGGGCCACGGAGCCGATCTTGATCTGGCCGGCGCCGGTGGCGACAGCCAGGTCGGCGATGGTACAGTCTTCGGTTTCGCCGCTGCGGGCCGAGATGACGGTGCGGTAGCCGGCGGAGCGCGCCAAGGCCAGAACCTCCAGCGTCTCCGTGAGGGTGCCGATCTGGTTCACTTTCACGAGAACGCTGTTGGCGATCTTTTCGTTGATGCCACGGCGAAGCCGATGCGGATTCGTGACGAACAAGTCGTCGCCGATCAGCTGCACCCGTTGGTCGAGCGCGTCGGTCAGCAGACGCCAGCCGGCCCAGTCGTCCTCGGCCAACCCATCCTCGATGCTGAGGATGGGGTATTGACGGACCCAGTCTTCGAGGCGGCGGACGAGCTGCTCGGCGGAGAGGGCGGCCTTTTCGGCGCGGAGGTGGTAGACGCCGTCGCGGAAGAAGTGACTGCTGGCGACGTCGAGGGCCAGGCCGGCGTCGCGGCCGGGTTGATAACCGGCGGTTTCGATGGCTTCCAGGACCAGCTCGATTGCCTGCTGGTTGCTGGACAGCCGCGGACCGAAGCCACCTTCGTCGCCGACGAGCACGCCTTCGTAGCCGTGGCGGATCAGCACGGCGGACAGCGCCCGATAGACGTGGACGGTCATGGCCAGGGTGTCGGCGAAGCTTCGCGCGCTGATGGGTAGGAGGAGGAAGTCCTGGAAGTCGAGCTGGCCGCCGGCGTGCAGGCCACCGCTGATGAGGTTGATCATGGGCCGCGGCATGGTTGCGGCGCTTGCCGTGTCGAGATAACGCCACAGCGGCAGGCGGCGGACCGCCGCCGCCGCGTGGGCGCAGGCCAGCGACACGCCGAGGATGGCATTGGCCCCCAGGCGCGACTTGTTCGGCGTGCCGTCCAGTTCGATCATCGCGCGATCGATGGCCGATTGGTCGGTAACGGGGAGGCCCCGCAGCCGCGGCGCGATTTCCTGCGTGACATGGGCCACCGCTCGGCGAACGCCCTTGCCGGCGTAGCGGCGCGGGTCGCCGTCTCGCAGTTCGACCGCCTCATACCGGCCGGTGCTGGCCCCGCTAGGGACGATGGCCCGGCCCCAGGCCCCTCCCCGGCAGCGTACCTCGACTTCCACGGTCGGGTTGCCACGGCTGTCGAGCACCTCGCGGGCATGGATGCGATCGATCCCTTCCTCAGTCACACCCCTCCTCCTTTTCCAATTCGTGGCAGACGTCTTCCAGACGGGCCAACACCTCCTCCCAGGTTCGCGGCCGATCGCGTAACAACGATCGTCCCAGGCGCCGAACCGCGGCCCGCTTCGGCTCCTCGGGCAGGTAATCGACCGGACTGGTGCCATCGATCCGCGCCAACAGGCACACGCCAAGATGTCCGAAGCTGCGATGCATCAGCTCCGTCACCGGCCGGAAGCGGATTTGCTGCGCGTAGCGGTCCCAGAAGGTGCGGGTCAGCTCGAAGAAGTCCCGCCGTTGCCGGTAGCGCTTGATGGTCTTGAGAAGGAGATGGCTGAGGAAAAAGCCCAGGTCCATCGTCGGGTCGCCGAAATGCGCGGTTTCATAATCCACCAGCGTGAAACCCCCGGCGTGCACGAGGATGTTTTTCGGGCTGTAATCACCGTGGCACAGTGCTTCCTTGATGGTCAGCAGTTGCTCGATCAGCGGATCGATCAGCCGAGCAACGTCGGGGAGACGTTCCTGAATGCGTTGGTAAAAAGGCTCGACCCGCAGCTGGACGAAGACAGTATGATCGCGGAAAGGTTCAACCAGGCGGGTGTCGCGGGCCGTGGCCTCGTGCATTCGCCCGAGCACTGCCCCAGTCCGGGCCGCGATCGCCTGGTCGATCCGGCCCGCCAACAGCGCCGCCTTCCAGACCTCATGAGGCTCTGGGGCGTGGGCCATGGCGAAAACGTAATTCTCACGATCAGCATGCAACACCGCAGGCACCGTCTCCGCGGGCAAGAGCGGCTGGAGCGCCTGCATGACCTCCTGTTCGCGGAAGACCCGGTTCAAGTCGCTAAACCAGGCGTCATGGGTGCGCAGCTGTGGCCGGGACTGCTTCACCACCAGCTTGCGCGTCGGTGTTTCCACACGAAGCACGGCATTGGATACGCCCCAGCTCAGCGCCTCGGCCCGGGCCGGCTCAGGGCCGATCCAGCCCTGCTCGCGCAAGTAGTCGATCACGTTCTCGGCCGTGAGTTCCCGCATGAGGCTGATATAGACGCCGCGACCGCTCCCACGCAAGGGGCGAGCAGGGCGCGCCCGGCGGAACGGCGGATGTCCCTGGGGAGCTCCGCGGGCCGGGGGTGCCGCGGCCGAGAGGGATTGATCGGTTCGCCCTCGGGCGAGGATGGGAGACACATGCCAGGCAGGCAGGGAGATTCGTCGTTTCGCGCTCGCTGCGTGCCCTAGCGAGTGCGAAACGGTAAGTCGGTGCGGCGGAGAAACCGTCGTCTGAAGCGCCGAACCTTGCAGTAAACGACGGGCGCACCCGCAAGGGCGAAAAGCTCGCTCCGCGGCCGTCGGCTGTGTATCATTCTCAAGGCGCTCTGCCCTGCGTGCTTTGACCTCGTGCCGAGGATTGCGTTCATGCGTACCGTGGTTTCGATTGTGGGCTTGTTCCTTCTCGTCGGCTCGACCCGCGCTGGCATCTTGGAGCTGCACCCGGGCGACCACATTGGCGTCATCGGCAACACGCTCGCCGATCGAATGCAGCACCACGGCTGGCTGGAAACGCTCATCCAGGCGCGCTTCCCAGAGCATCGGATCGTTTATCGCGACCTGGGCTACGCCGGCGATGAGCTGACGCTACGGTTGCGCTCCCAAGACTTCGGCACTCCCGACGATTGGCTCCGCCGGGTGCGGGCCGACGTCGTGTTGGCATTTTTCGGCTACAACGAGTCGTTTGCCGGACGCGAAGGTCTGGAGAAGTTCAAGAAAGACCTGACGGACTTCATTCAGCACACGACACGGGAGAAGTACAACGGTCGCACTCCCCCCCGGCTGGTGCTCTTTTCGCCCATCGCGCATGAGGACTTGAAAGACCCCAATCTCCCGGACGGCCGCGAGAACAATGCTCGGATTCAGCTGTACACCACAGCGATGGCCGAGGTCGCCCGCGCGCATGAGGTCGTTTTCGTGGACCTGTTCACGCCGACCCGGGAATTGTACCGACGTGCCTCCCGACCGCTGACGATCAACGGTATCCATCTCACCGAGGAAGGCAACCGACGTTTAGCGGAAATCATCGATCGGGCCTTGTTCGGGCCGGCGCCGGCCTACGACCCGGCCCGCCTGGAGAGGATCCGCCAAGCGGTGCTCGACAAGAATTTCCACTGGTTTCAGCGCTACCGCACCACCGACGGCTATTCGATCTATGGCGGTCGGGCCGATCTCAAGTTTGTCAACGGCCAAACCAACCGCGTCGTCATGGAGCGCGAGATGGAGGTGCTCGACGCCATGACGGCCAACCGCGATCCCGGCATCTGGGCGGCGGCGCAGGGCAAGCGCTTCCGGCTGGTGGACGCGACGCCGCCGTTCATCCCGGTGATTACCAACAAGCCAGGGCCGCTGCCGGGCGGCAAGCACCTGTTTCTCGATGGCGAGGCGGCCATCAAGAAAATGACCCTGGGCCGCAACCTGAGGATCAATCTGTTTGCCTCCGAGAAGGAGTTCCCCGACCTGGTCAACCCTGTCCAAATGGCCTGGGACACGCGGGGTCGCCTCTGGGTCGCCGTCTGGCCCACCTATCCGCATTGGAAACCGAAAGAGGAGATGAACGACAAGCTCCTCGTCCTGGAAGACACCGACGGCGACGGCAAGGCCGACCGGCGAACGGTGTTCGCCGATCGGCTGCACAATCCCACGGGGTTCGAGTTCTGGAACGGCGGCGTGCTCGTGGCCCAGGCCCCGGACATTCTCTTCCTGAAGGACACCGACGGTGACGGCAAGGCGGACTTCCGCGAGCGGGTGCTCAGCGGCATCGACTCGGCCGATACCCACCACACCGCCAATAGCTTCACCTATGACCCCGGCGGGGCCCTCTACTTCCAGGAGGGGACGTTCCATCACACCCAGGTCGAGACGCCCTGGGGGCCACCGGTTCGCAGCGCCAACGCGGCCGTCTTCCGCTTCGAGCCACGGACCTGCAAGTTCGAGGTGTACGTGGCCTACGCCTTCGCCAACCCTCACGGGCACGTCTTTGATCGCTGGGGCCAGGACATCGTCATCGATGGCACCGGTGCCAACCCGTACCACGCAGCCCTGTTCTCCGGGTACATCGAGTTCCCGCAGAAGCACGCCCGTCCGCCGCAGGTCTACCAGCAGCGGACGCGCCCTTGCCCCGGCATGGAAATCCTCTCCAGCCGGCACTTCCCCCCCGACATGCAAGGGAACCTGCTCGTGGCCAACGTCATCGGCTTCCAGGGCATCCTCCAATACCGAATCGAGGACCGCGGCGCCAGCTTCGTGGGGACCGAAGTCGAGTCAATCGTCTCGTCGACCGACCCGAATTTTCGGCCTTCGGACATCAAGATCGGCCCGGACGGGGCGATTTACTTCCTCGATTGGCACAACCCAATCATTGGGCACATGCAGCACAACTTGCGAGACCCCAGCCGCGACCGCGAGCATGGTCGGATTTATCGGGTCACCTACGAAGGTCGGCCGCTGCTGAAGCCTCTGCCGATTGCCGGCGAACCGATCGACAAACTTCTCGACCTCCTGAAGGAACCGGAAAACCGGGTGCGCTACCGGGCGCGGCTGGAGCTGAACGCCCGGCCGACGGAGGAGGTGGTGACGGCGTTGGAGAAGTGGGTGGCGGCGCTCGACCCGAAAGACCCGGAGCACGAACATCAGCTGTTGGAGGCGCTGTGGACGTATCAGGCCCACAACGTCGTCAAGGTCGCCTTGCTGGAGCGCGTGCTGGCGTCGCCTGATTTCCGGGCCCGGGCCGCCGCGGCGCGGGTGCTCTGTTATCAAAGGGACCGGGTGTCGAACGCCCTCGAACTGTTCCGCAAGCTGGCGACCGACCCGCACCCGCGAGTGCGGCTGGAGGCGATCCGGGCGGCGAGCTTTTTCCGCCAGCCCGAGGCCCTGGAGGTGGCGCTCCTCGCTGCCGAGATGCCGCGCGACCCCTACCTCGACTACACCCTGGGCGAGACCCTGAAGGTCTTGGAACCCGTGTATCGCGCCGCGGTCGCCAGGGGCGAGAAAGTGGCTTTCGTCACCGATGCCGGGTTGCGGTATCAGTTGCAAAAGACGCCGACCGACCAGCTGCTCAAACTTCCCCGCAGCCGAGCGGTCAACCTGGAACTCCTTTTTCGGCCCCACGTTCCCGACGACGTCCGCCGCGGCGCCGTTCGCGGCTTGGCCGCTGCTGACGGCAAGTCCGAGCCGCGCGTCATCCTCGACGCCCTGGCTAGCCTGGACGACAAGCCGGCCAGCCAGGATCAGGCCGCGGTGTTCGATCTGATCCGGCTCCTGGCCGGGCAGGAGCCGGCCGGACTGGCTCATGTCCGAGCCGACCTGGAGAAGCTGGCGACCCAGGCGAAGCGGCCGCAGCTCCGGCAGATCGGTTTCGTCGCCCTGGTGACCGTGGACGGCTCGGTCGATAAAGCCTGGGACTTGGGCATGCGTTCGGCGGGGTCGCTGATCGACCTGCTCAACGCCGTTCCCCTGATCTCCGACCCCGGTCTGCGCGCCCGGATGTATCCCAAGGTGGAACCTCTTCTGCACGGGCTGCCGGCCTCGCTCGCGGCGGACAAAGGGGCGAAGGCGACTATCGGCCGATTTGTCCGCATCGAGTTACCGGGGCGGGACAAAACGCTCAGCCTCGCCGAGGTCGAAGTCTACAGCGATGGCCGCAACGTCGCCCGCCAGGGCCGAGCGCGGCAGAAGAGCACGGCCCACGGCGGCGACGCCGCCAGGGCCATTGACGGTAAGACCGACGGCCAATTCAGCAACGGCAGCGTGACTTACACCAAAGAAAACGAGGTCCATCCCTGGTGGGAGGTGGACCTCGGCAAGCCCACGCCTATCGATCGCATCGTCGTCTACAACCGCACCGACGGTCAGCTCGGCCAGCGGCTCGACGGCTTCCTCATCAAAGTTCTGGACACCAAGCGAACCATTGTCTTCGAGCAGGATCGCATTCCGGCCCCCAAACAGAAGGTGGAATTCACCCTCAGCGGCGGCGGCGCACAAGCACTGGTACGTCGGGCCGCCATGAACGCCTTGACGTCGGTGCGCGGCGAGGAGTCGAAGACCTTCCAGCTGCTGGTGCCTTTTGTTCGCGACGACATCGACCGGCATGCCGCGATTCGGGCCTTGCAACGCCTGCCTCGCTCAGCTTGGCCGAAGGAGCAGGCCCAACCGCTGGTGACCGTGCTGTTGGAGCATATCCGCCGAATCCCGCCGGCGGAGCGAACTTCGCCGGCGGCCCTCGATGCCTTGGAGTTTGCCGACGCTCTGACCACCCTGCTGCCGCCGGCCGAGGCCAAGGCAGTCCGCGCTGAACTCGGCGAGTTGGGCGTCCGCGTGCTCCGTATCGGCACGCTTTTCGAGCGCATGGCCTACGACAAGGAGCTCCTGGTGGTCAAAGTGGGCAAGCCGGTCGAATTCATCTTTGAAAACACCGACCTGATGCCGCACAACTTTGTCATCGTGCAACCCGGGGCGTTGGAGGAGATCGGCCTCTTGGCGGAGCAGACCGCCACGTCGCCCGACGCCCAGGCGCGACATTACGTCCCTCGATCTAACAAAATCTTGCTGGCCAGTTCGCTGCTTCAGCCGCATCAGTCGGAGAAGCTCAGTTTCGAAGCCCCGAAAGAGCCGGGAGTTTATCCCTACGTCTGCACCTATCCCGGCCACTGGCGGCGGATGTTCGGGGCGCTGTATGTGGTCGCCGACCTCGACGACTACCTTGCCGATCCCGAAGGCTACCTTGCCCGACATCCGATGCCGATCAAGGACGCGCTGCTGAAGGACAATCGGCCGCGCACCGAGTGGAAGTTCGAGGACTTGGCCAGTGCAGTGGCGGGGATGAGCAACGGCCGCTCGTACAGCAACGGCAAGCAGATGTTCACGGTGGCGACGTGCGTGGCCTGCCACCGGCTGGAAGGCGTCGGCAATCAGTTCGGCCCGGACCTGACCCAGATTGACCCCAAATGGACGCCGATCGACATCCTGAAAGAACTGCTCGATCCGTCGGCGCGGATCAACGAAAAGTTCCAGTCGCACACGTTCCTGCTGACCTCGGGGAAGGTCGTCACCGGCCTGGTGCTGGAGGAAACGAAGGAGGCAGTTAAAGTCATCGAGAACCCCTTGGCCAAGACCGAACCGCTGGTCCTCAAGGTTGCCGACATCGAGGAGCGGCAGAAATCGCCCATTTCCATGATGCCGAAGGGCCTGCTCGACAAGCTGACCCGCGACGAAATCCTCGACCTGATCGCCTACGTGCTGGCCAAGGGAGACCGCAACCATCCTTTGTTCGCCGGGTCGGGGCGTCACCACGGCCACTGACGAGTGACCCTCGCCGTGGGCCGCGGTCAATCGGGTGACGGAGGGTCGCCGTGGAGTGGGATCGTCTCTACGAGGGCGATTGCATCGAGGGGATGAATCGGCTGGAGGCCGGGTCGGTCGATCTGGTATTCGCCGATCCCCCGTTCAACATCGGGTACGAGTACGACATCTACCAGGACTCGCAGGAAGCGGACAAGTACCTGGAGTGGTCGGCGCTTTGGGGCCGGGCGGTGCGGCGGGTCCTCAAGCCGACGGGCACGTTCTGGCTGGCGATCGGGGATGAGTTCGCCGCGGAGCTGAAGCTTCTCTTCCAACGAGAGTTGGGGTTCACCTGCCGGAATTGGGTGGTCTGGTATTACACCTTCGGGGTCCATTGCAGCCGCAAATTCAGCCGCAGTCACGTCCATCTCTTCTACTTTGTCGTCGATCCGAAGGCATTCAAGTTTAACGCGGACGCGGTGCGCGTCCCGTCGGCCCGGCAGCTGGTGTATGCCGACCGGCGGGCCGACCATCGCGGCCGGCTGCCGGACGATACCTGGGTCCTCCGGCCCCAGGATTTGCCGGATGGCTTCCAGCCCCACGAAGACACATGGTACTTTGCCCGCGTCTGCGGGACGTTTCGCGAACGGGCGGGGTGGCACGGCTGCCAGATGCCGGAGCAGCTGTTGGGGCGGATCATCCGGGCGTGCAGCGACCCGGGCGACGTGGTGCTCGACCCGTTTGCCGGGAGCGGCACGACGCTGGCGGTGGCGAAGAAGCTGGGTCGGCGCTATTTGGGGTTTGAGCTGTCGCCGAACTATGCGGCCCGGGTGCGGGAACGGTTGGCGCAGTGTCGGGAGGGCCAGCCGCTGGAAGGCGCGGAGGAGCCGACGCGGAGCGCCCCGCCGACGCCGCGTCGGCCGGGGCCGACGCAGCGCCTCGCCAACCGCCGCCGAGCAGCCACCGTCCCCGACTTGCCCTTCAGCGACCGGGCCCCCCCGTGAAGCAACCGAACCACGGCGCGCCCCGCCCCCTGACCGACTCAGGATGAGACGCGGACGGGGGAGGTTCCCGGCGTCTGTCGAGCGTGGCTAGAGTGTCAGCTTCGACGGCGCCGGAGCGTTTCTTCCCGGGAGAAGACCAAGTACTCTCTCGAGGGAAGACAACATGGATCAGCTGCTGAGCGATTTGCCGATCAAGGCCGTCATCACGGTCATCACAGCCATCCTGTCGTTTGTCACCTACAACGCCTGCCGACTTTACTGGTTGCGACTGGTCCGCCGCCGCCTGATCCGGCAAGCCGCGGAGTACGCCCGCCGGCACGGCAACCGGGTGGAGGTGGCCCTGGTGGCCTCCGTGGGAACGGACATCGAGGAGACGGTAAAGAACTATCTGAGGGCAACGGGCTGCGACAACATCCCGCTACTCAAAGTGCATCGGGAAGATCCATTTCCCAGAGACGAAGCGGCCTGGATCAGTTATCTGGACCAATTCAAGGACGAGGTGCGGAAGGCCCGGGAGTTGGCGGCTACGCGGGTGTACATGTTTACGAACGTGCCGATTGCCATGGCCCTGCTGCTGGGGGCGGTGCTGCGCAACGGCCCCGAGGCGCTGATCCACCACTACGACAACCGCGGCTACTTCCCGATTGGCCCAATGGTGACGGAAACGGTCGTCTTGTGAGCCCTCTTGTCACGAGGAGCAGTTTTCCCTTGCCAAGGGGGGAGACCTGGGCTAATGTTGGGGTGCTGCCAAAGTATCCCACCTGCATTCCTCTCGTCTTTGCTCTGAAGGGGGGGCTCCATGTTTCGACTGAGTTCAGGCTCCAGCCGTCGGTATTGCGACGGGATGAGCCGGCGGAGCTTTCTGCAACTGGGTGTCGCCGGCATGGCCAGCGTCAGCTTGGCACAGTTGGCCGCGGCACGGGCGGCCTCGGGAACCTCGCGGAAGGACACGAGCGTCATTCTCATCTGGCTCGATGGTGGCCCGAGCCACATGGACCTGTACGACATGAAGCCGGAGGCGCCGGAAGAGTACCGGGGCATCTGGAAGCCGATCCGCACCAAGGTTCCAGGGTTTGACATCACGGAGCTGTTCCCCCTGCAAGCGCAGGTGACGGATAAGTTTTCCATCGTGCGCTCGCTGCACCACGACACCGGGGACCACTTCGCCGGCGGGCACCGGATGTTGACGAGTAAGGACATGGGTGTCAGTGGGGGAAATCCCGAGGGGCGCTTTCCGGGCATCGGGGCCATCGTCGCCCGGGAATTGGGGCCGCGGCACCCGGGAGTACCGGCGTACGTCAGCGTCCCGGTGGCCAGCAGCATCGGGTTGACACCCGGCTACTTCGGTGGGCACATGCTCGGCGCCCAGTACAACCCCTTCCAGACCGGGGGGGATCCGAACAACCCACGCTTCGCCGTGCAGAACCTCAACTTGGCCAGCGGCCTGACCCTGGAAAAGTTGGAAGATCGCCGCAGCCTGGTGCGGCATTTCGATTCGGCCCGGCGCTTCCTCGACGAACGTGTTGACGTGCAGGCGATGGACCGGTTCAGCCAGGAGGCGTTTGATTTCGTCAGTGGTCCCCGCGCCCGCTTGGCGTTCGACATCCACCGCGAGGACCCTAAGCTCCGCGACCGTTACGGCCGGAACAGCTGGGGCCAAAGCACGCTCCTGGCCCGCCGGCTGGTCGAGGCGGGGGCCACGTTCGTGACCGTGCAATTCAGCGGCTGGGACCACCACTGGAACCTGAAGTCGGGAATGGAGAATCACCTGCCAAAGGTAGACGCGGCGGTGGCCACCCTCTTCGCCGACCTCGACGACCGAGGTCTGCTGGAGAAGACGCTGGTGGTGTTGTGCGGTGAATTCAGCCGCACACCGAAGATGAACGACGGCGGCAACGGCGGCCCGCCCGGCAGCATGGGCACGCCGGGGCGCGATCACTGGGGCCACGCCATGTTCTGCCTGCTGGGCGGTGGCGGCGTCAAAGGGGGCCAGATCGTTGGCTCGACCGACCGCCTCGGGACGAGGCCGGCGAGCCGTCCCCTGGTCCCCGCGAACATCCACGCCACCATTTACCACGTCCTGGGGATCGATCCGAAGTTGCAGCTGCTCGACCCGAGCGGTCGGCCGGTCAATGTCCTCGACGACCCCACGCCGATCAGCGAGTTGCTCTCACGGTCCGGGATCTGTCCGCCGCCGTGCCCGGAGGGCACGGCGGCGCCGTCTGGGCCGCCGACCCTGCATTAGCCCCCGGTCGCCGCCTCTTCCATCGCCGGGCCTTCCGAGGCTGTGCCGTTCCTCGACTCATCGGGCCAATCCTCGAAGCGGACCGCCACGCGCTTGGAGATGCCGGACTCTTGCATGGTGATCCCGTACAGCACGTCGGCGCAGGCCATCGTCCTCCTGGAGTGGGTGACGATGATGAATTGCGACTGGTCGAGGAATTCGCGCAGCACGGCGGTAAAGCGACCGATGTTCGCCTCGTCGAGGGCGGCGTCAACTTCGTCGAGCAGGCAGAACGGGCTTGGCTTGCTGCGGAAAATCGCCAGGAGCAACGCCACGGCGGTGAGCGTCTTTTCGCCTCCCGACATCAGGGAGATGCTGCGTAGCTCTTTGCCGGGTGGCTTGGCCACCACTTCCACGCCGCTTTCCAGCACATCGTTTTCGTCTTCGAGGACGATGTCGGCCATGCCGCCGCCGAAGAGTTTGCGGAACAGCTCTTGAAAGTGACCGCGGATGGCCTGGAACGATTCCGTAAAGAGTCGCCGACTGTCGCGATTGATCTGATCGATGATCTCCTGGAGGGAACGCTGGGCCGACGTCAGGTCGTCGAACTGTGTCTGCAAGGAAGTCGCCCGGGCTTCCAACTCGGCCAGCTCCTGGAGCGAGTCGAGATTGACACTTCCCAGCCGGCTCAGTTTCCGGCGAAGGTCGTCGATTTCTTCCTGCGTCGCGGCCGGGTCCAGGACCGGCCGCGAGGCGGCGGCGGCATCGCCGGTGGAGTCTCGTGCCCGCCACTGGCGATACAGGTCGGCCAAGTCGATGTGATAGTCATCGCGCAGGCGTTCCGCCACGCTGTCGCGGCGGTGGCGCAGGTCGTTGACTGCCAGCTCACGTTCGTGGGCGCGTTGCTGCTCTGCCTGCCAGGCCGCGCGAGCAGCTTGGGAGCGCTCGGAGCAGGTTTGGCGCTGTGCACGAAGGCGGTCGCGTTCCTCGAGGAGCCGGGCGAGATTCGCCTCGGCTGATTCCTTCTCGAGATAGCCGCGAGCTAATTCCGCCGAGGCTTCCAGCATGATGCGCTGGCTCTCCTCGATTCGGGCCAGACTGGCGGCGAGATGCTGCTCGCCGCGGGCGCGTTCGGCGCGACGTTGCTCGAGGTCGTTTTCCACCTGTTCTTGGCGGGCGCGCAGGGCCCGGAGGCGTTCCTCGACCTGGGCCAGGGCCACCTGGGCCGCGGTGCACTCCTGCTGCCGCTGCACGCGCCATTGGTCCCGTTCTCGAATCTCGCGGTCGGCCTGTTCCAAGCGAGCGTGTAACACCTGGACCTGCTGTTCCGCCAACTCCGCGTCGGCCTTGGCCTGCCGCCAGCGCGCCTCCAGGGTGGTCAGTTCTTGCTCCAAACCTTGGATTTCCGACCGGCTCAGGACGACCTCCTCGTGCAACCCTTCCCGTTGCTGGCGACGCTGCGTCAGGCGGGAGCGGAGGTCGGTCGCCTGCTCCGTGAGGACGTCGATTTCCTCCCGGAGTTCGCCGAGCCGTCGATCGAATTCGGCGGCCTGTTCCCGCAGCTGGGCCAGGGTGCCTTCACACTCCTGGCAGGTGTCATCCAGCTCCGCGAGTTGCTGCCGCAGTTCGCGGAGTTCGCTCTTGCGCGACAGGATGCCCGTCTCGGCATGATGGTCGCCGACCGTGAGCGTGCCGTCAGCTTCGAGGAGTTCGCCCTGCTCGGTGACATAGCGAAGGGCGGTCGGCGAGCCATCGCCGACCGTCTGGCGTTCGACCTGTTGCATACGTCGGGCCGTGGCTAAGTCCGGCACGCAGACGGTCTTGCCCAGCAGCTGCTCCGCCAAGTCGGTCAATTCGGGATGATCGCACGATACCACTTCCGCCAAGCGGCGTGCCGTGGGAAAGGCCGACAGCAGGGTTTCGACCTTGCCATTACCCTCGCTCGGGGCCGACCGACGCGGCCCGAACGTCATCGGAGTGAACGTGACCCGACCGGCGAAGGGCCGACGCCGTTGACTCAGGGCTACGGCCAGTTCGTTCAGATCGCGGACGACAAACCGCTGGGCCCGCTCTCCCAGGGCCAGATCGACCAGCGGGGCATATCGCCGGCGAACGGTCAGCAGGTCGGCCACCATGCCCACCACGGTCCGCCAAGGACCAGCGGCTTGCTCGAGCAGCTCGAGCATTTCGCGGACGCCGGCCCCGAGTCCCTCCCGGCGGCGTTCCAGGTCTTGCAGAACGTCGATGCGGCTGAGCAAGCCGCTGCGCTGGGCCTTCAGATCGGCCAGGCGCTGGGCCGCGGCCTCTGCCTGCTGCTGAAGCCGGTCGCGGGCCTGCCTTTGGTCGGCCAGCGTCTGCCGTGCCTCCGTCAAGCGGGTTTGCAGCACCTCGTCGGCCTGGGCCAATTCCTGAAGTTCCACATCGAGGCTGGCCAGCTGCTCCGTTGCCTGGGCGCTCTTCAGCCGCAGCCGCTCGCGCTCGCGGCGCACATTGTCGAGCTGGGCCTTGTAACTGACGGCATCGTTCTGCCAGCGGGCGGCCAAGCGCATTTGCTCCAGGTGCTCGTTCTTGTCGGCCTGTACCTGTTTCTGCAATTCGGCCAAGCGATGAACGACCTGCTTCAGCTCGTCTTCCAAGACACGCACCGCCTGGCGGCGAACTTGACATTGCTGCTCGACGCGGCCAATCTCCTCGGCGGCTTGGGCAGCGGCTTCCAGGAGGGTCGCCACTTGAGACGCCCAGTCCGACAACCGACCGCGCGTCTCCGCCAAGTTGGCTTCCAAGTCGGCCACCAGCTGACGTTCGTGGCTCAGGGTGCCCTCGGCCGCCGCTATTTGTTGCCGCACGCGAGCAAGCCGCGCCTCCTCGGCGCGGGCGGCGTCGTCCACGTCGGCCAGCTGCTGGTCCAGTCGGCGGGTTTCCTCGTCGCCCCATTCGGCCCGGCGGGCCTCCTCGGCCAGCCGGCCCCGCAGTTCCTCGAGCACGGCCCGCTCGGCGTCCAGTTTCAAGGTCAGCTCATGGTACTCCTGCAATCCCAGACCGACGCGCAGCTCCTGGAGCCGACCGCTGTATTCCTGGTAGCGCTGGGCCTTGGCGGCTTGCAGCTTGACGTTCCGCAGCTGCTTGTCGACCTCGTCGATGATGTCCCGAAGCCGTTGGACGTTCTGTTCCACGCGCTCCAGTTTGCGGAGGGTTTCGATCTTTTTGGCCTTGAAGCGGCTGATGCCGGCGGCTTCCTCGAAGATGACCCGCCGTTCCTTGGGCGACGCTTGCAGCAGGACATCGACGCGACCCTGCTCGATGATGCAATAGGCATTCAGGCCGACCCCGCTGCCGAGGAAGAGCTGCTTGATGTCTTTGAGGCGGCTCGGCTGGTGGTTGATGAGGTATTCGCCCTCGCCGGTGCGATAGACCCGGCGGGTGATCTGCACTTCGTCGGCGTCGATGGGGAGGGAGCGGCGTTGGTTGTCGAAAGTGAGCGTTACCTCGGCCATGCCGAAGCTGCGGCGGGAGGCGGAGCCGTTGAAGATGACGTCGGCCATCTCACCACCGCGGAGGCTCTTGGCGCTCTGCTCCCCGAGGATCCAGCGGACCGCATCGACGATATTGCTCTTGCCGGAGCCATTGGGGCCGACGATGGCGGTGATGCCGCGGGGAAATTCGAATTGCGTCTTGTCGGCGAAACTCTTGAAGCCGACCAGCTCGAGACGCTTGAGCATACTGCTTCCTCAAGGCCGGGCGGACCTTGACAGTCTTATCGGGAGCGGCATCGTGGGGGAACACGTTGAGGCGGACCTGGGGCGCTCGCTCTGAGATGGCAGATCAGAGATCGGCCAAGGGCGGGCGGAGGCTTGAGCCAAAAGGGGAGGCGGGGGGAGCGGCCGGGGCCGCTCGCCCCGCCGGCGTCTCCGGCGGCCGCCGCGCCCGTGGGAGGAGCGGAGGCGGCCGCTCAGCGGCGACGCGCTGCCGCCGGCTCTGTGACCGCCGGCGATACCGCCACGCGGCCGAAGCCCGCCGAGTGGGCCGTCCGCGCCGTCGGACGCCGACTCCCTAGCTCGAACAGTGTCGGTTGGCCCGACAAGTCCGCACGGGCCCGAAGGATGTCGGCGTCCGTGGTTAGGAGATCCCCCTCACTCTTGGCTGACCGCGCCAGCTCCTGAATCGACGTGACTTGCGGCAACGCATCGATGGCGATGCGGCAGCTGAGGCATTGGCAGCGATCGCAGTGCCTCAGACACTCCACCACGTCAGGATAGGTCGCGCCCAGCTCAGCGAGCGTGCGGATCACGTCCGCCAGTTGCAACGAACACTGCCGCCGCCGCGTGCCCTGCTCCAGGGAAAACCGGCTGACCGTGCAGCGGTCGTCGTCCGCGCTGGCCGTGACCGTGAACTGGGGGCCAGCCTGGAACGAAAAGGGCGGCTCGAGCACAACGCCGTCGCCGAAAATGACGATCTCCGCCTGGCGACTGCACGAGATGTGGACCAGGGGCGGCGAATCTGGCGCGACCTGGTGAAGTCGGAACGACTCGTTCAACCACTCTCCTTGCACCAGAGGATCACGGTCGTCGAGGACCTGGAGGGCGCGGAAGGCGCCGCAGCGCGTTTCCGCCGAGGGCGAGGCCAACAGCTCTTTTAACTTCATGTAACAGATGTTCTCGTTGAGCGATGCCAAGGCGGTGAGGCAGTAAGCCCGCAAAATAGGCTGTTGCTCGGCGAGTCGGGCCAATTCCTCGCCACAGGCCGGGTCGCCGAGATACGCCAGCGCTTCCGCCGAGCTGAAGCGCACCAGGGCGTGCCGGCTCGCCAGTCCCTGCTTGAGCACGGGAATACTTTCGGTGCCCAGGGCCTCCAGACGCAACGCCGCCGTCACGGTCCGCTTCGGATCGAGCAGTTCCTCCTCCAGACGGCGCCGATAGGGGCTGTGAGCCGGTGGCTGCTCCTGCAAGGGAATCAGGCGCACGACACGGAGGAAGTGCGACAGGTTGTGCCGGTATTGCCGTGGCACGGACAGGGTGACGACCGTCTTCGTCTTGGCCGAGGCGATCTCCGACCCGGGGGCCAGGCGGTAGCCACTCTGGAACGTCTCGTTGATGCGTTCCGCCACCCGCATGGCGACGCGGGCATACTGCTGGTCGGCATTAAGGACGAGGTAGAAGGGACGGTCGACGAGGCAGCGGCCTCCTCCCCAGATGCGGCCCTGCTTGAGGGCGGCGGCATTGTCGGCGTCGCCAAGGCCGACAAGCAGCGGCCCGGCGGCCTTGACGAGAGTGTGACCTTTGACCAGGGTGTTGCCGCCGGCAAAGTTGGGGTCGAGGTTCCGGGTGGTGTCGTAATTGAACAAGGAGCATTCGATGAGTCGGCCCCCCCGCAGGCTGGTAGTGCGGCTTTGCGGGGGGAGGGAGACGTCGATGTCGATCGGGTCGCCTTTCCGGGCGCCGGGGGGGACCAACGCCGAGACCAGTACCAGCGCGCAATCGGGGGAGTTGAGCAACTCTTTGACGTTATCGATGCCTTTTTTCTTGAGCTGGTCCTCGAGAATGCTGCGGAAGCCTCCGGGCGGGGCGCCGCCGCCTGTCCCCTCCAGGCCAACGACCAGGCCGACGCCACTGACGGGGATAGGCTCGGCGTTCGCGACGGTGGTCACGTCGCCGATGGTTTTGACCTCCGGGGGCCGCTCGCCTTCATCCTCGCATTGAGCGCGGGTCTGCAACATGTGCTGGCACCCGGTCAATCCGAGCCAGATCATCCCAACGGCCCAAACGCGCCGGTCCATGGGACATTCTCCGTGGCCGCGCCGCCGCAGCGGCAGGCCTGCCGAGACTCGTTGGCAAAACGGGACAAGTGGAGGGCAGACGATAGGACGCGCCAGTCGCTCTGTCAATACGAGGTGAACGCGATTTTCCCGAGGGAAGGGCTCTGCGGCTTACCCGACTGCCGTCATTTTCCCCGGTTGCACAATGTTTCACGTTTGCCGGTGCAGGCCGCCGACTTCCATTTCCAGGACAGACAACCGCAGCCGTTGGACACGGCTGCGGGCCGGCCCCAGGGAGAACAGCGTCATGGAATTCCGCTGGGTGATGTTCATGACCCTGTGGACCCTCTTGTCCGGTCCGATCTTCTGTCGCGTGGTGTCCGCGACCCGCACCGGGCCGGCACCGGCGGCCCGGGTGGCCCCGGCACCCGCCCCGCCGACCGCTTGGCGCTTCTAAGGCATCGGCTGGCGTGGCCGAGCAGGCGCGCACCCCGTAGAGTGGCTATCGTCCCTTCTGCGAGGAGTTGCGCCATGAGACCGTCTGCCTTCATCAGCGTTCCGTTGTTGCTCGCCGTCGTGTCTGCTGCGCTTTTGGGGCACGCCCACGCCCCGTCGTCGGACGTGATCCACCTGTTCAACGGCAAAGACCTGAGCAATTTCTACACCTACCTCGCCGCCCCGCGCCCCGGTGAGCCGCCTTATGGCAAGAACAACGATCCGGAAAAAGTCTTTACCGTTCACGACGGCATGATCCACATCTCCGGCAAAGTCTTCGGCGGTCTGATTACCGAGAAGGAATACGAGAACTATCACCTGATCACTGAATTCCGTTGGGGCGAGAAAACGTATCCTCCCCGCCAGGATCGCGCCCGTGATAGCGGCATCCTCCTGCACTGCGTGGGAGAGGAAGGGGCCGTTGGCGGCGTGTGGATGGATTCCATCGAGTGCCAGATCATCGAAGGCGGGACCGGCGACATCCTCCTGGTCGGCAGTAAGTCGAAGCCGAGCGTGACGGTCCGCGCGGTATACAGGACAACCACCGGCGGCGGCAAGGAGCG
Source organism: Gemmataceae bacterium (assembly GCA_025055215.1). Taxonomy (GTDB): domain Bacteria; phylum Planctomycetota; class Planctomycetia; order Gemmatales; family Gemmataceae; genus JANWYO01. The sequence goes on along the minus strand of JANWYO010000142.1, from coordinate 48,364 downwards.
TCAGGAAGCCTACTACAGCCCCGGGGGCGAACCGCGGGTGTTCACCGCGGGTCGAATCAACTGGTTTGGGCGCGATCCCGCGTGGAAGGACGTGAGGGGTTTCCGCGGCAAGAACGACGTCGAAAAGCCTGTCGGCGAATGGAACACGCTGGAGTGCGTCTGTGACGGGTCGAACCTCACCTATCGGCTTAATGACGTGGTCGTGAACGCCGCCACCAACGCCAGCCGGTCGAGGGGAAAGATCCTGTTCCAATCGGAGGGAGCGGAGATCTTCTTCCGCAAGATTGACTTGAAGCCGTTGCGTTGACACTCAAGCGCGGGAGCGAGCGCGCGGGGAGAGACGGACAGGGCCGAAGTTTGGTCGCAACTGGCGGTGAAGCATTGAGTTGGAATTTTTCTCTTGGCATCGGGCGGCCGATCCTGGTATAACACCGTCACTTCGGCCCCGATGGTTTGACCGGTGACGCCCAACGCCGTGGTTGTTGGGGCGACCGACATTGACGGCCTTCCTTGAGGAAAGGAGTCCTCTCATGGCTACTGCTGCCAGCCCAATCCGCATTGGCATTTATGGTCCCGACGTGCCCCCCGGCCCGACGCCGTGGCGCGGGTGCAGTCTTTGGCCGGTGGGCTTCGCCGCCGCCATCAGCCATGCCGGCGGTGAGCCGGTGCTGCTTCCGGAAATCTTGGCTGGGCGATCTCTCAGCGAAGTCATGGGCGAGTTGGACGGGTTGGTGTTGACCGGCTCGTCGGAAGCCCCGACGCGGCATCGCGCCACTGAAGATCGGTTGTGCGACTGGTGCCAGCGACACGCCCTGCCGCTCTTGGGGGTCGATCATGGTTTGCATGTGCTGAACCAATTCGCCGGTGGCACCTTGTATCACGACTTGAGCCGCGACCTGCACGAGGCCTTGCAACACCGCCACCCGCCCGAGGAAGGGTTGCGGCACGCCATTAACGTCCTCCGCGGCACGCGCCTGGCGGCCTTGTATGGCGAAGGCGAAGTCGTGGTCAACAGCGAACATCGCAAGGCGGTGCAGCGGCCGGCCCGAGGCTTCCGCGTCAGTGCGGTGGCCCTCGACGGCGTGATCGAGGCACTGGAAGCGGACGACGACTGGTTCGCCCTGGGGGTGCAGTGGAACCCCGCTTCGGCCACCGCTTCAGGACTCGACATTCAGCTGTTCCGAGGGCTCATCGAGGCCTGCCGGGTCCGATCGGCCCGGTCCGTTTCCACGCGGCGGGCCACGACACGTCGGCGGGCCATGGCCCTGGCCCGCTGACCGGACATGAGGTGGCACCCCAGCGGCGGGCCGTCATCCGACGCTGGCGACGCGCTCCAGCACCTCGGCATATTGGCGGAAGGGCAAGCCATCGACGCTCACGGTGGCTTGCCCCGTCACACCGTCCACTAACGGACCGTTCTCCACCATGACCCGCAGCAGCTCGTACTCCTTCTCCACGTCGGCCAACTCGCCCGCCATTGATTGGCCGCGGAGTCGGTAGACCCCCGCCGCCAAGCCGTAGGCTCCCCAGTTGCTGACCCCGCAGACGATCAGATGGTCCGCAGGTATCCGGCAGGCCACGAGGCCCCCGTGGGGAATGTTGCGGTCGATGATGCGCCAGGGGATTTTCCCCATGCCGATTTCGTTACCGCCGTCGCCGATGCCGATGGTGGTCAGCGGGCGGCTGCGGCGGGCGGTCGATTCAAAGAGCCGGTGCGCCGGGCTCATGCGAACGGTGATGTCCCGTCCTTTCATGGTGTGGCAGCGGTCGTAATGGCCGGTCGGCACCGTGCGAATGAAACGCTCCAAGTCGGCGGCTTCGCTCCCTGGCGGGTCGAGGAGCGATTCCGGGGTGTGGCTGGGCCCGACGCGTTCCAGGGCAATCAGGTGCGTCAAGGGCCCGGTGCGGTCATGGACGTACTGAACGTAATGGTCGGCAGGCATCGCCAGCGCTTCGTGCACGGGCGGCAACTTGACGAGAGGTACCCGCTTGCGCAGGCCGCACGCCGCCAAGCCGGCCTCCAGGGCGTGTTGGCAGAATTCGTCCGTGACCAGAGTCACCCGCATGGACAACGGCGTCAAGGCCCGGGCGAGGTAGAGGGCCCCCAACGGGCCGTCAGTTTCGCCGCAGGGTGGCTCGGCGTCGGGGATGAAAAAGCCGGTGACGATGGCGACGCTGGCATCTGGTCGGTCCGCCAGACCTCGGCAGGCGAGCGCGAAGTCGGCCAATGTCGCCGTGATCAGGTTCTCTTTCGGATCGGTGCGGAGGCCACGTCGCCCCACGTCCGCCTGAATCGCCTCGCGAATGTTGTCGAGCGTATCGTTGGTCATGAGCACTGCTCCCGAAGCAGGTAGGCGAAGCGGCCACGCCAGGCGCGTGGCAATTCCGCCATCAAGGTGACTGGTTCGTGGCGGACGGGATGCAGAAATGTCAACGACCGGGCGTGCAGGGCGATGGCCTGGCCGAAGGTGTACAGCGAGCCATACCGGGCGTCGCCGTAGATGGGGTGGCCATGATGGGCCAACTGCACGCGGAGCTGGTGGCGTCGGCCGGTCTGGGGGCGGACCTCCAGCCAGGTCAAGCCGCCGTATTCGCCCCGTTTGTGGTAATGGAGCAGGGCTTGCCGGGCCTGCCGGGTCGAGGGCGGGACCACGGCTAGCCGGCCGTTGCCCGGATCGCGCCCCAGCCAATCCTCCAATGAGCCAGCCAGGCGGGAGACATGTCCCTCGACCACCGCCCAATAAACTTTCTCGACACTTCCTTGGCGGAACTGCTCAGCCAGGCGGGCGGCCGCCTTGCTCGTGCGAGCGAAGAGCACGACTCCCGACACCGGGCGGTCGAGGCGGTGCACGATGCCGAGGAAGACGTTGCCCGGCTTGTGGTATTTCGCCTTGAGATAGGCCTTGAGGGCGTGGTCGAGGGTAACTTCTCGGCCCTGGAAATGGGCGCTGGCGATGCCGGCCGGCTTATTGACGGCGAGGCAATGGTTGTCTTCGTAGAGAATCTCCAGCTCCGGAAGCATCGCGGGCAAGCCTCGCCTCGATCGGCGCCCGAGGCCCTCTCTCCGTCATCGTCAGCGCGACCATCAGGTTGGTCGGAGATCCTGGGGCCCCAGGAATTATCTTACCCCGAGGTGCGGTCAACAGAAGGCTCAATCGAGACCAGGGGCGCTCACCACTCAACGCGGTGGCCCAGGCCGGCCTCTCGGGCGGCCGCGTACACGCGGGCGCCCACGGCCACGTCCTCCAGGCCGATACCGAGCGACTTGAAAAGCGTGACGTCTTCGGGATGGGCCCGGCCGGTGTATCGCCCGACGATCACCTGGCCCAATTCGTGGATGTCGGCCCAGTGGATGGAGCCGTCTTCCAGCGCCTGCGCGAAGTCTCCGGCTTCGAGGCGGGCCTGGTCCTTGCTGTCGACGACGATGGAATCGCAGCGGCGGACCGCCACGGCATCGATTTCCGCCTTGCCCAGGAAATTGGAACCGATGACGTTCAGATGCGTCCCTTCGGCGATCCAATGGCCGCTGAGGACCGGTTCCCGGCTAGTGGTGGCGGTAATGACGATGTCTTTGTCCTCGGCCGCCAGTTCCGGGCGTGGCACCGGAATGACCTCGGTCTGGCACAACTCGCTCATCTCGTCGGCGAAGCGCTGTCGGTTGTCGGCATTGCGGCTGTAGACCTGTACGCGGCGAATCTTGCGCACGCGGCAGACGGCTAGCAGTTGCGTGCGGGCCTGCTTGCCGCTGCCGAAGAGGCCGACCTCGCAGGCGTCGGGCCGGGCCATGTACTCGGTGGCCACGCCGCTGGCTGCCCCGGTGCGCATCTGACCAAGGTAATCCGCCTGGATCACGGCTAACGGCTCGCCGGTGGTGCCGTCGAACAGGTTGAGCAGGAATCGGGCGTCGCGCCGTGTGGTGCTGTAAACCTTGCTCCCGACGACGGGCGGTTCGTGAAGGGCCGCTCCCATGAGGTGGAGCATAGTGGCCCCGGCTTGGGCCCGAGCCCGGGGGATGTTCTGCGCCTGGTCCAGGGCCATCTGTTTGAAAGCTGCCTCGACAGCCTCCAGGGCCATGTCCATGGTCAGGATCCGTCGCACGTCGCTTTCGGTCAGGAAAAGCACCGTCATGGAGCACCCGCGGCTGTGGGACCACGTGGCCGTTTGTGTTCTGCCGCGCGACGCCAGCGCCCGGGCTAACGTCGCCGGTTCGTCGGCTGCGGACTGGTCCGTTTTGGACGAAAGAGGACGAGCCTGGGTTGTTGTAGGGAGCCGTTTCGCGGATGCCAGTTGGGTCGGTGAAGCGTTCCGGGACGACCAGTCTGCCTAAATTGCCGGGTCCGGGCTGGATAAGGAGGAATTCCACGGGTAACGCCACCTTCCGGCGCGAAATGGGGCCAACCATCTTCTTACGGTCAACCGTGCTCCGGTCTCGGGCCGATGAGGATCGGGGCCACCCGTGCGCCCGGGTGTCCCTGCCGATTTCGCCGGGTGAAGGTGCCGCGGCGGAGAGGGATTGATCGGCTCGCGCGAGGTTGGGAAACGCGGACTGGGCACGCAGGGAGCGCGAAACGATCAATCGTGAGAGCGAAAACGAAGAATCGGCAGGGGGTGGGAAAAACCGCCGCCTGGAGCACCCAACCCCGCCCCGAACGATCGCTGCACCGGTGCGTGCTGCGGTTGTATTTCTTGCCCAGAGAGGTATAGTCGTCGCGGGCTGAGGCGGGCGGCGGCGCCGGGCCGCCCGCCGTCACCGCGCTGCAAGGATGCATGCATGACCCTCCAGGTTCACACCCCGTTCAACGACGCGGAAGGACGCCTGAGCTATGCGCGGCAAGTGATCCGCGCCGAGGCCGACGCCTTGCATGTCGTCGCCGACCGGCTGGATGAGTCGTTCCTCCAGGCAGTCGATCTGCTGGCCCATTGTCCTGGACGGGTGGCCATCACCGGCACCGGCAAGTCGGCGGACGTTGGGCAGAAACTTGCCGGCACCTTGAACTCCACCGGCACCCGGGCCTACCTCCTGGACGCCACCCGGGCAGTCCATGGCGACTTGGGGATGGTTCATCCGCACGATGTTGCCCTGGTGCTGTCGCACAGCGGCGAAAGCGAGGAAATCGTCCGCCTGCTGGGGCCGATGCGGCAGCTGGCCCTGGCCCTCATCGGCCTGACCGGCAATCCCCACAGCACCCTGGCCCGCCAAGCCGATGTGGCCGTGGTCTATGGCCCGCTCCAGGAAGCCTGCCCCCTGGGGTTGGCCCCCAGCACCAGCACCACGGCCATGATCGCCATCGGCGATGCCCTGGCGTTCGTCCTCAGCCGAATGCGGCAGTTCAGCCACGAGGACTTCGCCCGCTTTCACCCCGCCGGCAGCTTGGGTCGGAAACTCCTCAAGGTGGAGGCGGTCATGCGTCGCGGCGCGGACCTGCGCCTCGCGTCGGAAGATGAGACGGTGCGGGCCGTCTTCAGCCGCGCCGCCCGGCGGGGCCGTCGCACCGGGGCGGTGATGTTGGTTGACGCCCAAGGACGACTCTCGGGGCTATTTACCGACAGCGACCTGGCACGGCTGTTTGAACAGCGGCGCGATCATGCCCTCGATCGGCCCATCCGCGAGGTAATGACGACCAATCCGATCACCGTCCCGCACGGCACGCGCCTCAACGATGCACTCGACATCCTGCGGCGGTGCAAGATCAGCGAGTTGCCGATCGTCGACGGTCTCGGTCGGCCGGTGGGGTTGCTCGACATCACCGACTTGATCGGCCTGGTGTCGGCCGAGGAGATCGAGCCCCTGGCCCGCGTGGCGTGAGACCAAGGCCGGTTCCGTCGAGGAGCGAACGTGGGTGAGGCGACGGCTCGCGGTGCCGCCATCGAGTTGCTGGTCCTCGACGTGGACGGCGTCTTGACCGACGGCAGCATCGTCTATCTCGACAACGGCACGGAGCTGAAACGGTTCCACGTGCGGGATGGCTCCGGCCTGAAACTGTGGCACCAAGCCGGCAAGCGGTCGGCGATCATCACCGGCCGCACGTCCCCGGTCGTGGACGTGCGGGCCAACGAGTTGGGCGTCCAATGGGTCTTGCAAGGCCGAGCCGACAAGTTGGTGGCTTATCGCGAGGTGCTGGCAGTGAGCGGCCTGGCACCGGCGCAGGTCTGTTGCGTGGGAGACGACCTCCCCGATTTGCCGTTGATGCACCACTGCGGCTTGGCCGTCGCCGTCGCCGATGCCTGCCCCGAGGTGCAGGCAGCGGCTCACTGGGTCACCCGAGCGATGGGCGGCCAAGGAGCGGTCCGCGAGGTGATCGAACGCCTTCTGAAAGTGCAGGGAACCTGGGCCCGAATAGTCCGCGGCTATCAAGAGCAGACCTTATGACCCGAACATCCGCCAGGGACGTCGTCATCCCCGAAGCACCGCGGCCCGGTGGTTGCCGCCCCATGACAAACCACGGTGCCGGCGGTGGCCTTCACCCGGTGTGAGGTGCGAGCTGTGTGGACCCCCAAGCGCGTGCTCCTGTGGCTACTGGGCGTGATCGTCTTCGGCTCGGGTTACGTGGTCTACGCCTTTTTCCTGGGGAGCGTCGACGGTCTGCCGCAGCTTCCCGAGGAATTCGTCCATCGCGCGGAACCGACCGAACCCCTCAGCACCCCTACCGTCCGTCCCGAAACCCTCGCCGATCAGCGCCTTCGCCAAGCGTTCGGCGAAGAGTGCCAGGAGCTGAAACGAACGATCAAACTCGAAGTCCGGGCCAAGGGAGTCGTTGTCGCCTTCGACCAGTTCGACTGCGAGCCGGATGGCCGAGTCAAACTAGCACCCTTCAGCCTGGCCGTGTTCAGCAAGCCCCGCGGCGATGGCGGCCCGCCGGAGATCCACTCCATCCGCAGTGACCTGGCCTATCTGACGTTCGACCGGCCCATCGTCAACATCGCGGACATGGGGAAGGCGCGGCTGGTGGGGGCCGAGTTGGTGCAAGACCGCAACCCCGCCGCCGAGGGCGAACGCCGCGGGCAGATCGGCGGTGTCAGCATCGTCTGCAACCGCCGCACGACCGAGCGCGACGACGACCTGTCGATTTTCACCCGCGGTCCGGTGTTCTACGACGACAATCTGAACCGTGCCTGGACCGCCCAGGCCGTCCAACTGACCGACCTTTCGAGCCGCCCCAAGCCGACAACCGTGTCGGCGACAGGCATGGACATTTACTTCACACGCTCCACCCCAGGTGGGTCGGACGGCTCCCCGCGACCAGTCCCCCCGGCCCGGCCGGGGGGGCGTGGGCCTGGCATCAGCGGCGTCGAGCGGGTGACGCTCCGCGGCGACGTAGACATGCACCTTTGGGTCGATGCGCGTTCCGATTTTCTGGGGGCAGGCAAGCGTTCGGCCGACGCGTCGAAGCCGGCCGATTCCCCCGGCAGCGTGGAGAAGTCGCAGGTGGTCATCAAGACCCAGGGACCGTTTACCTACGACCTCCGGACCGACCGCGCCCGGTTCGACATCTCCCAGCACCCGGGCCCGCACCCCAATCACGTCAGCGTGACACGCCTGCACGACGCTAATGGAGCCTTCGATCAGCTGGTCTGCGACCACTTGGAACTCCAATTCCGCCGTAAACAACGTGACCTCCCGCCCGCAGCGGGCTCGCCCGCCAGCCCGCTCGGCGATGAAGGCGTGCAGCTGGAAATCGAAAGCGTTCACGCCACCGGTCATCAGGTAATCATCACCTCCGACGCCGAGGTGCTGACTGCGTTCGGAACCGACCTGACCTACGACGTGCACAGCCGGCAAACCATCCTATCCGGCGAGCCGGAGATGGTGGCCATGAAGGATGGAAACGAGATTTACGCCCGGCAATTGGTGCTGGTCGGCCTTGGCGACCGCTCAGCACCCCAGGCGACGGCTCGGGGACCGGGCCGGATCGAGATCCGCGACCGTCGCTCGGGTCGAAAAACGCTCAAGGCCCGCTGGAAGGATACTCTGCTGTTCGGTCGGGAGGGGAGCCAGGAAGTCCTGACGTTGACGGGGGAGGCAGCTTTCGAGGACCAGGAGCATGGTCAGAGTTTGCAGGCGGACATGCTCAAGGTGTGGCTCGAAGTCCATGACGCGGGGACAACGGTCAGGACGGCGGACACGAAGGCCGGCCAGCCGGCCGAGCCTGTGCGGCGTCGGCCGCAGCGTGTCGAAGCCCGGGGGCAGGTGGCGGCTTGGGCCCCGGATCTCGTCATCCACGACACCGACCGGCTGCTGATCTGGTTTCAGGAGGCGGCCCCCGCTCCCGGGCAGCTGCCGCCTTTACGACCGGCCGGGAACACCACCCCGGCGCCACTGCCGAGCCGGCCTCCCGAGCCGTTGCCCAAACCGAAATCGCCCATCCAATTGTCGGCCCGGTCCATCGAGGCCCATGTCGTTCAGTTGCCGGCCAAGAACGAACTTCAGCGCCTGTGGTGCGAAGGCCATGTGCGCGTTCGTCAGGAGCCGGCCCCCAATCAGGAAAAAGGGACCGACCTGCGGGGCCAGACCCTCCAGCTGAACCGCTATCCCGACGGCAACACCCTGGTGCTCACCGGCGACCGGGCGGAGGTGCATCTGGACAAGGTGTCGATCATCGGGCCGGAAATTCACGTCGATCAACGCGAAAACCAGGTGTGGGTCAACGGCGTCGGGGCCATGCGTCTCCCTAGCGGCACCAATTTCCACGGCGAGCGACTGTCGCGGACGTCCGACCTCACGATTTACTGGAACCGCAACATGTTCTTCAACGGCAAGGATGCCCAGTTTTACGGCGGGATTCAGGCGGAACAAGATCACGCGCGCCTGGCGTGTCAGACGCTTCAGGTCTTTCTGGACCGGCGAGTGTCGCTGAAAGAGGGAGAAAAGGGACAGCCACCGGCCAAGGTTGAGAAAGTGGTCTGCGACAAGAGCGTGCGGATCGAGGACGTCGCCTATCAAAACGGTCGGCTGGCCCGCTACCAACGGATCGAGTCGCGAGAATTGTCGATGGACAATCAGGAAGGGGTGGTGATCGCCCCTGGGCCTGGGGTCGTGCGTCTGCTGGCTCCGGGGAACGGGCCGGGGCCCCGCCCCGGCACAGTGGCCAAGCCGTCTTCCCCCTCGCAGGAGCAGCTTCGCCTGACCCGGGTGACCTATCTAGGCCGCATGTTCGCCAACAACCAGACGCGAACAGCGATCTTCTACGATAATGTCGAGGTCGTCCAAGTCCCGGCCGACAACCCTGACGTGTCGATCGACGTTGATCGGCTTCCTCCAGGCGCCTTGTATCTGCGATGCGACCAACTGAAGGTCTACAGCCGCAAGGACGCCGATGGCCGAACGACTCAGGAAATGGAGGCCCATCGCAAGGCGGTCGTTCAGGCAGCGGAGTTCTGGGGTCGGGCGGACTTGATCAAGTTTGACGAGGCCAAGGACCAGGTGGTGTTTGAGGGGGTGGGTGGCAACTTGGCGGCGCTTTACCGGGTGCAGGCCCCCGGAGCGCCCCCGGAGGAGATCAAGGGACGGAAAATCACCTATTGGCGTCGGACAAACGAATTCAAAATCGAAGGGGGCGACCGCATCGACATTCGCAACTGAAGCCGAGCCGCTGCGTTCGTGGAACGCCAGCCAGTTTGCCTCGGAGGATTCCCTGGGCGGGAAAAAATGGCCCGAACCAACCGGTAAGCCGAGGCTTGGAGGGCGCAAGAAAAAGTCCCGCCGTGGCTTCCTCGGTGTCGCCCATCACCGAAGTCGCCCGACGACGGGACATTTATATTGATAGTCCATTTTGCGCCGGAAGCAAGCAGAAATCGTCTCACCGAGGGATTTTCCCGGGCGTGGCACCGGTAGGGGTTGGTCTGTTGCGGCAAGCTTAGCCGCTTCTCGGGGGCGGATGCGATGGCAAGGGGGCTGGCCGCGTTGACATCACCTCTCCGAACGTCAATAATGCGAAAGGGATGTGGCTTGGATTGACGGGCACGCCGGCCAGGGCGGCCTGACGAGGAGTAAATTTTTCCGCGTCCGATGCGTCAATCGTAGGAGAAGGGACCGCGTGACTCGGCACGCCGGCACCGGTCGCCGCGGCGGGAGGGGGATGAATGCCCGTCAACCCGTCCAGCTCGGTGGAGTTCAAGTCGTGGGAGCAGTTGCTGAAATGGTTGCCCGGAGCGACCGAGACGCAATTGATGACGGTCCTTGTCTGGGCCCAAGAGCAGGAAGCCCCCACGGGCGAGGCGGCGCGGTTGGCCCAGGTTCGCAAGGAGGCATTCGAGCAGCTGCTGAATCGGTGCGGCAAGCGGCTTCGGCAGTACCTGGCACGGCGGTTACACTGCCGGGACGACCACCTGATCGACGACGTGCTCCAACAGGTATTTTTGAAGCTCTACCTGCGGGCCGAGCAATTTGACCCGCACCGTTCCTTTTGGGGTTGGCTGTACCGCATTGCCCGCAATGAATATGTCGATGCCCTGCGGCGGCGCAAGCTCACCGAGAGCAGCACGGGCCCTCTAATCGGCCCCGAAGGCGAGCCGGAAAACTGGCTGCAGGCTGTCAGCCGCGAGCCTCGACCCGATGAGATCCTGTTGGAGCAAGAGCGGCAACAGGCATTGGAGAATGCGATTGCTTCCCTGCCGGCCAGGCAGCGGGCAATCGTTCAGTGGAAACGGGAAGGAATGTCAGGCAAGGACATTGCCAACCGGTTGGGGGTGAGCCAGGCATACGTCTCGCAATCGTATCACGAGGCCAGCTATCTTCTCCGGGAAATGCTCGAGCCTTGAGGCTTAGGAACGGTGACATCGGACTCACCGCCTTTATCAACGACGGGGACCAAGTCATGAGCCACGCGCAACCTGCTTTACCGGCCGAGGCGGAACAGCTGGCGGACAAATATACCGACTGTCCGGCGGTCGATGACCTGATTCGGTACGGTCTGGACGAGGCCGACAGCCGGGTGAAACGCGATGTCGAGGCGCATCTGCGGCAAACGGCGTGTAGGTGGTGTCGCGGGTGGGTCGAGAAGGCGATGCGAGTCGCGGCCAGTCGTGTCCCTCCCCATAAGCCCCCGCGATTCGTCACCGCCGATCAGAGCGTCGCTCACCTCCCCAGCATTTCTGATCTGACTCCAGTACCCGAAAGTCCCCGGTGGCAAGCTCAAGTCTTTGCAGAGCTGTCGAAGCGGTTGCGCGAACTGGAGGAGGCGCAACGCTAAGCTTTCCTCACCATCCTCAAGTTAGTCCAGGCTGAGACCGCTGGAGCGGCCAAGCGACGGCGCCGCCGCCAGCGCGGCTCCGCCTCAACCAACCCCGCGTCACGGCCTTCTGAAAAACCGGGCCGAGAGGTCGTTGATTGTTGACGTGTCCAGAGCGTGGCTTCCGCGGGGACTTTCAGCGTTTACCACCGCGGAGATGCCGGTCTGCGAAGTTGAGGTATTGCTCCCAATCGTAGGCGGTGACATCGTGGCCGCCGCTGCGGATGTGGTAGCCGACGAATTGACCGACCGGCCGATCGATAGGCGGCATCTCCTCGACACCAACTCCCTCCTTGCCGAAGAGGCGATAGACTGGCCCGGCGTGCTTGGCCGCCAAGAATTCGCCGCGCGGATCGGCCCAGCGATCCTCCTCGGCGCTGGCGACGTACACCGGCCGAGGGGCCATCAGGGCGATCAGTTCGTGCTGATCGACCGGGAGTTGGTCTTCACGACCGCCGTACTGCTTGAAGTTGCCACAGAACCAGTGGGGGAAGGCCTTGTTGATGATCGCCGTCGTTTCCCCGAACCAGCGCCGCGCCAACGCCGCCCCGCCCTCGCCGGAGTTGTTGGAGATGACCAGGGCGAAGCGTTCGTCCTGGGCGCCGGCCCAGAGCGCCGTCTTGCCCAGGCGCGAGTGGCCGATCACGGCCACTCGCCGGGCATCGACGTCGCGATCGGTTTCCAGGTAGTCGAGTGCCCGGCTCAGCCCCCAGGCCCAAGCGCCAATCGCACCCCAGGCATCGGGCGGAAACTCCGTCCCGGCCCCCTGCGGCGACAGGGCGGCTCGGATACCGCTTTTCCAGCCTTCAGGATGGTCCGGCTCCAAGTCACCGTAGTAGACCGTCGCCAAGCCATAGCCTCGGCCAAGTACCTTCTCCACCTGCCAACGCCTAGCCTCCTTGCCGCGCGATGCTTCCGTGGCGCGATTGTCCTCTACGGTCTTGTCCTTGGTCGGTCGCATCCACCGCGTCGAGATCGGAATCCCTGGGTCGGTGTGAATCGCCTGGTTGCCGCCAAAATTCAGCCCCAGAAACACCGGAACTGGCCGCGGCGCCTGGTTGGGCAGGTACAAGAGAAGGTCCATGCTCGGCCCGTCCTTCTTGCCCAGCAAGTAGACCGTGACCAGCTTCCGTGTCGCCTGCCCTGCCAAGGCGGTCTTGTCTTCGGAGGTGATTTCGAATTTCAAGTCCGCCGGCCTCCCCGGACTGCGGCCGTAGACGTGGTGACGGAAAAGCTCCAGCAGTTCCGGCCGGCGCTTTTTCTGCCAAGTCTCCGCGTCGGTCACGCGCGTGCCATCGAGGCAGACGAGAGGGTCGGGGAGTGTGTACGGCCGGACTTTGGCTTCGTCGTAATTCACACCGGGCGCCTGGGCAAGAGCATGAGCGTTCAAGGCGACCCCACACACGAAAGCTATGCCGGCAACTCTCATGGTCAGGAGCATACCTTGAGCGTGGGGTTCGGTCAACAAACTGCGCAAAGCGGCCGACTTGAGCCGCCTCCTCGATGGCCCCGGGGCCGGCACGCCGCGGTGGGCGAACGGCTCGGCGAAGGGGTTCGCCGGTTGGGCGACGAGCGGGCGCCGAGGGTTCGGCCCCGGTGTTTTCCCGTTGCGGTGGCGTAGGGTTTGTGCGGGGCGGCGTTTCCCGCCGACCCGCAGGCCGCGCCGGGCGACTCAGCCGCTACGCAGCCGGGCCGCCAGCACCAGCATCGTGATGTCGTCGTTGAACGGAAGAAAAGTGAACTGCGGATGTCGCTGCCGCAGCGCCTCAGCCGCCGGCGCCAAGCTAGTGGCATCCGAGGCGAGCAACACCAAGGCGCCGCCCGGGGCCAGGTACAAACCGAGCTGCCGGGCCTGCTCGGCCGAGGTGGCCGCGTCTCGGACGCGCACCAGGGCCAAGTCCACCGTCAGGGGACCCGGGTGCGACGCCGCCAAGCGTTCGACGGCCGTGGCCGGGTCGCCCGTGAGGAATCGGGTGGCGGCGCGGTGCCGGCCCAGACCCGCCAAGACGTAGTGTGCGCCATATGCCAGGGAGGTCTCATCGCGGACCTCGCGGTGCCAGCAGACCAGGCCGATCACTTCGACCCCGGGGCTGGCTGCGGCCACTAGTGCCGCGGCGGTCGCACCGATCATCCCCGCCTCGACGTACAGCCGCGGGGTGTGCGTCAGGGCATACCACGCCAGGGCGGTCAGGGCGTTGCCGTCCGCGGGATCGATTCGGCAGACCTGCCGCCATTGCTGCAAAAGGCCTTGAACCGTCGAGGCGTAGAGCTGCTCTTGCACCTGCCAAGGCGTGAGGTCCCACTCCACCACGCCGCCCGCCGCAGCGGGCGGCGTCTCCGGAACGTCCACCACCCGTTCTGCCCGAGCCAACTCCAGTTGATGACTGGCCAAGCCCCAGTCAGCGTCGTTCGCCTCAAACGCCGGGTCATCGTCCGGGAAGTTGGCCCGCCGTGGCTGATGCTCCGGGTCTTGATAATTCCGCTGAGCGTAGTGCTCGAGGTGGATGAGATTGACGCCGAAGTTTGACAGGTACAACAGGGGATACCGCTGCGTCACGCGGAGGGCGAGGTCGATGTCCATCCAGCCCCAATAGAGGAAGCGCTGGTCGTAACCGCGGCAGGCATGCCAGATATCGCGGTGGAGCAGCACCAGGGCGGTCGGGGCCGCGTAGCCGGCCCCGACCTGGTCTTGTGGCAGCAGGCTGCCGCTGCTCAGCAAGTAAGCGTCCAGCTCTCGCAACGACGGCCGACGCTGCACCTGCCGGTACGGCAACTGCCGCCGCGGTGCGGCCCAGTACGCCCGGTCGATCGGCACCCCGGGCACCCGGCCTTCCAGCAAATTGAGCAGCGCCAACAGCGTGGCCGGCGTGTACAGAACGTCTGAATCGGTCTGTCCGATGAATGTCCCACGGCTGCGGCGAATCGCTGCGTTCTGGGCCAGCACGATGGGAAACGGACTGTCGCGCTGGATGGGTCGAGCCACCTCCGGCGGCACCACCAGAAAGCGGACTAACTCCGCCGCCGCCGGCGACAGCTCCAGCTCCCGATGGAGCGGCACGTCGCTGTTCCAGTCACAGACGACGACTTCGACATCACCTAGCCGACCAATCCGATCAAGGTTCCGAGCCAGGTAATTGAGGCAGGTCGCAAACCGCCACTTAAAATCGCCCATGTAGCTGTCATTCCGGGCCGGAATGACCAGCGACAGCAGCGGCCCGTCTCTCACCACGCTATCCCTCGCCTTCCAAGCACCACCGCCAATCGGTCCGGAAAATCGGTCGTGATCCCGTCCACGCCCCAGTCGAGGAGTCGTTCCAGGTCTTCCCTGTTGTTCACCGTCCAGGGTACGACCCGGATGCCCGCGCCGTGAAGCTCCCGGACCAGCGGCCCATCAACGGCATCGTAGCTGGGACAGTAGGTTTCGGCCTCCGCTGCCCGGACGACCGCCACCGGATCGACCGGCACCGTCTCGGCAATGAGCACCGCGCCTCGTAATTGCGGTTCCAGCCGCCGGAGCCGTCGCACCAAGCGATGATCGAAGCTGCGCACCGATGTTCGGCCGAGCATCCCTGCGGCCCGAACGGCGGCGACCACCTCTCGCTCGAAGTGCCCCGTCTCGTCGACGTCGGCGCAACTGGTGAACGGACGGTGTTTCAACTCCAGGTCAAGCCGGATCACCCCCGCGCGCTTCCGCTGCGCTGCACTCTTGCCCGCGCGCTCTCCCAGGGGGCCGCTGTAGGCCGCGACAAACGCCAAGACTTCGGTTAGCGTCGGCGGCGTGTAAGGGTGAACGTCTCGGTGCGCCGCGAATAGCTGCGCCAGGGGCGTCACCATTGCGTCCTGCTGAGGGAAACGCTCAGGGTCGGGATTGAGGTCGGCCGCATAGTCCCGCAGCTGCTGCAACGACAAGGTCTCAATGGCCGGTCGGTTGCCCGGCTCGGCCAATGGCCGGCCGGGCACCGCCCGACACTGGCGCGGATTGAGGTGCTGGTCGTGGTATACCACCACGACTCCGTCCAGGGTCACTTGCAGGTCCAGCTCGATGCTGCTGACCCCCAGGTCGCAGGCGACCTCGACGGAGGGCAAGGTGTTCTCCGGCTTCAGACCACGCGCCCCGCGGTGGCCCTGAAGGTCAAACGGAATCGGCGTCGTCACACAGCCGTCCCTCTTGCATCCGCGTTCCCGAATGGCCGCGCGCCGCGCATTTGACTCGTCGTTTCGCGCTCCGCCGCACTCGCCCCGCGCCCGCATGCATCGCGTGATACCACCTAAGCTAGCCTCCACAGCGGTTAACGCCACCCCACTCGCCCCTTGCGACGTCAGCGCCGCTAACGCCGCTCACGTTTTCAAAAGAATTCATTTGCACCGCCAAAAGCTTCGGGTTAACTTAGCTAACATGCCAAATCTGGGAAATCGGTAAGCCACGGTCGCATTGCCCCGATAGGTGAGGTCAACGGCTGTTGAACACATGCGTCAGCGGGAGCCTTCCCATGCGTAAACCGCTTCGCTCCTGGTGGTTGAAACAAATTCATGTTTTGTTCTCGGCAACAAGGAAGTGCCGCTCTTACCGACGGGGTCGATTCTCCCCGAAGTTCGAACTCCTGGAGGAGCGAACCACCCCGGCGATCTTCAACGCCGGCACAGAGGCCGCGCTTCGCGCCGCCGTCCAGGCAGCGAATACTAACACCGACATCGTCAATACCATCAACCTGACAGCCAACATTACTCTCACCACCCCGAATGTGGGCGGGGCTCAGGAAAACCTCAGTGCGACCGGGGACCTTGACTTCCTCAACCTCTCCACCCTGCCAACCAAGATTTATAACGTCAACGGCTTTGGGTTCACGATTGATGCCAATTTCGGGGCCGGGAATTTTGACCGGATCATTCACGTTATTGGCCCCAACGTGACCGTCCGCTTCGTCAACATTACCATTTCCAACGGCATCGCCATCGACAACGGCACCGCCGGGGCCACGATCGGCCAAACCGATTCTCATGGCGGTGGGATCCTCAACCAGGGCGGTGGTTTGGTCTTCAAGAGTGCGGCAGTCCTGAGCAACGAAGCCCGTGGTTTTGACGGGGCCAACGGCCCCAATGGCACCGGGGCGAGCTTGGGCGTTGGCAACCCCGGAGGGAACGGAACGTCGGGCCGCCACGCCCGCGGCGGTGGCTTGTACTCCTCGGGAGGCAACGTCACCATCGAGGATTCGGTGTTCCGCAACAACCTCGCGCAAGGCGGCGACGGTGGCAACGGTGGCAACGGCGCCTCGGGGGCCACGATGATTGGCGGCGACGGCGGCGACGGCGGCGACGGCGGCTCGGCCGAGGGGGGTGGTATCTACCTCGTTCAGGGCAACCTCATCGTCCACGACTCCAGCGTTAACAGCAACTCGGCCCGCGCTGGCCACGGCGGAAACGGCGGCGACGGCGGCGACGGCGGCGTCACCGCCGGCGGCGCGGGCGGGGACGGCGGAAATGGCGGCCAGGCACGGGGAGGCGGCATCTTCGTCACCCAGGGCAACGTCTTCATCGATCCGTCCTCCGTGATTGACAATCTGGCGGCAGGCGGCGACGCCGGAGATGGCGGTGACGGAGGTTCCGGCCCCGCCGTGGGTAGGCCTGGGGGCGTCGGCGGCGCGGGCGGGGACGCTCGCGGTGGCGGCTTGTTTGTTTTCGCCGGAGATGTGAGCCTCATCGGCTCGCTGGTTAACGAAAACTCCGCGGTCGGCGGCTCAGGCGGAGAGGGCGGCGACGGCAGTGTCCCGACGAACGGTCCTGGCGGCGCGGGTGGGCCCGGCGGAGCCGGCGGCGATGCCGCAGGCGGCGGCCTTCACATCTTGTCGGGCAACTTGGTGGCCTCGAACACCGCTGCCATCGACAACAACGAAGCCACCGGCGGCCATGGCGGCAACGGCGGTTTGGGTGCCACGGGGTCTTCGGCCGGCGGTTCCGGGGGTAGCGGCGGTGTCGGCGGCACCGCTCGGGGGGGCGGCATTTGGCTCCAGCTTGGCGATGTGTCGATCGTTATCAATTCTCGTGTGAACCGCAATGTCGCCACCGGGGGAGATGGCGGAGATGGTGGCGCCGGCGGCTCAGCGACGCTCATGCCCATTGGCGGTTTGGCAGGCCCCGGTGGAGCCGGCGGTGACGGTGGCGCCGCTGAAGGCGGCGGTATCTGGCTTTGGTCGGGTAACCTGGTGGTCGACGAATTCTCCACCGTCAACGCCAATGTGGCGATTGGCGGAACCGGCGGCCCCGGCGGGGCCGGCAACTTCGGCTCCAGCAGCGGCGGAGATGGCGGCGCCGGTGGCAGCGGTGGTTCCGCCCAGGGGGGCGGTCTCCGGCTCCTGTTTGTCAACGCCTTGCTCGATAATGGCTCCACCATCCACCAGAATCTCGCCCAGGGCAATAGCGGTGGCCAAGGCGGTCCAGGGGGTAACGTGGGCTCGGCCATCGGCACCGTCGGCGCCGGCGGCCATGGTGGCCCCGGCGGCGGCTCTCAAGGCGGCGGCCTCTGGCTTGTTTCCGGGAGCCTCCGGGTCGATAACGGGTCCAACGTCTCCCACAACGTCGCCAGCGCCATCAACTTTAGTGGCGGTGGTCCAGGTGGATCCGGTCCTCTGGTCGGCGGTGCCGGCGGTGCCGGCGGTGCCGGCGGCGATGTCGAAGGGGGTGGTCTCTGGGTCCAGGCCGCCACCGCCGTGGTTGATCACGGCTCCGGTGTCAAATCCAATGGGGTCATAGCCGCTCACGGCGGCCCGGGCGGGCTGGGTGGCGCGGCGAATCTCTTCTTCAGCGGCACGGGTGGGCCCGGTGGTGACGGCGGCGATGGTGGCCATGCCCAAGGCGCCGGCATCTGGATGCAGTTCGGCGATCTCTCGATCCTTAATTCCGCCACCGTCTTCGCCAATTTTGCCCACGGCGGCATGGGCGGGGCGGGCGGTTTGGGAGGCGGAGGGGGCGGCTTCGGCGCGGGGCAAGGAGGGACCGGTGGCGCCGGCGGCGCCGGCGGCCACGCCCAAGGCGGCGGTATCGCCCTGCCCTCCGGCTCTCTCAACGTCCGTAACGGCGTCATCAACCTCAACGGCGCCAACGGCGGCCATGGCGGCGACGGTGGCCCCGGCGGGGCCGCGGCCACCGGTGGGAACGGCGGCGATGGCGGCCCCGGCGGCGATGCCGAAGGCGGCGGCGTCTGGGCCGGCAATGCCCTCGTGCTCTTCGATAAGTCCGAATCGAGTACCAACGCCCTCAACGGCGGCTTCGGCGGCGATGGCGGCCCCGGCGACACGGGCGGACTGGCCTTCGGCACCGCTTACCAACCGGGCAACGGCGGGAATGGCGGCGACGGCGGCGCGATAAGGGGCGGCGGTCTGTACCTCAGCGCCGGCTCGCTGAACCTCGATCAATCCAGTGTTCTCAATAACTCCGCCGGCTTTGCCTTCCCCGCCAACGGCGGCCACGGCGGCGACGGCGGCGACATCGAAGGTATCGGCATCTACCTCGGCTATTCCAATCCCCTCGCCGTCATTACCAACAGCACCATCGCCCAGAACTTGTCCGCCATCCACGCCGGCGTCGGCGGCAACGGCGGCAATGGCGGGCCCGTCCTCAACCCGGGCGCTGGCGGGACCGGTGGCAACGGCGGCAGCATCGTCGGTGCCGGCATCCACGTCGTCACCGGCACCACCACCATCGTCAACAGCACGATCTCCACGAATATCGCTCAAGCCCCCGGGCTCGGCGGCCTCGGCGGCCTTGGGGTGCCGCCAGGAATCGCCGGCTTGGCCGGCATTTCCGAAGGCGGTGGCGTGTATAACTTCCTCGGCGATGTCAGCCTCTTCAACACCACCATCGCGCTCAACGAAAGCCATGACCAAGGCGGAGGCGTGGCCAACAACGCGCTGCTGACCCTCACCAGCACCATCATCGGCGACAATAACAGCCTCAACACCAATGTCGAAGATCTGTTCAACAATGGCCTCTTGGTCGGCCCCCCCAGCTTCAACCTCATCGAAAGTCCCAACGGACACACCATCGCCAACGGCGTCAACGGCAACCTCGTCGGCCTGAGCCCCAACCTCGGCCCCCTCCAAAACAACGGCGGACCGACCTTGACTCACCTGCCGAACTTCGGCAGTCCCGCCATCAACAACGGCTCCAATCCCCTCGTCCTCACCTTCGACCAGCGCGGAGTCGGTTTTCCCCGCAACCTCGGCGGACAGACCGACATCGGCGCCACCGAGTTCGGCAACCCACTCGGCACTCCCATCTACGCCATTGGGGCCGGCCCCGGCGCGCTGCCCGAGGTCAACGTCTACGACGCTCTCACCGGTACGCTCAAATTCAGCTTCCTGGCCTACGCCCCCACGTTCACCGGTGGCGTGCGCGTCGCCGTCGGTGACTACAATGGCGACGGCGTGCTCGACATCATCACCGGGGCTGGCACCGGCGGCGGACCGCATGTCCGTGTCTTCAACGGCACCAACCTGGCCATTCTGGCCAGCTTTTACGCTTATGCCCCGACCTTCACCGGCGGCATCTTCGTCGCCGCCGGCGACATCAACAACGACGGCTTGGCCGACATCGTCACCGGCGCCGGCCAAACCGGCGGGCCGCACGTCCGCGTCTTCAGTGGCGGCACCGCCGCGCCGATCTACAGCTTCTATGCCTACGCCCCCAATTTCACCGGTGGCGTCTCGGTGGCGGTCGGCGACATCAATGGCGATAGTTTCGCCGACATCATCACGGGGGCTGGGCCCGGCGGCGGACCGCATGTCCGCGTCTTCAACGGTACCAACCTCGCCATTCTGGCCAGCTTCTTCGCCTATGCCCCGACCTTCATCGGCGGTGTTTTCGTCGGCAGCGGCCGGGTTAACCTTGACGCCCACGCCGACATCATCGTCGGTCCCGGACCAGGGGCCGGGCCGAACGTCCGCGTCTTCGACGGCTCTAATCCCGCGACCATCTTGCACAGCTTCAATGCCTACGTCCCGACGTTCAGCGGCGGCGTCCGCGTCGGCTCGGTCGATACCAACGGCAGCGACCTACGCGACCTCCTGACCGGGCCTGGTCCGACCGGGGGGCCGAATATCAAAATCTTTGACGGACTGTCGCTCGCTCTGCTCGATAGCTTCTACGCCTTCAATCCGCTCTTCCTCGGAGGGACGTTCGTCAATGGCTGAGGTGCGGACTGCCCCGCCTGCCAGCCTCCGTTCGCCCGCGCCTCGGCCTTGACTGGCTGGCCGCCCCTTGCGACGCGACCTGGGGTCACGTAACATCGATCGACAGTGAGAAGCAGCCCGCGGGCCGTGCCCCCAGGCGGGGGAACGGCCCGGTCACGCCCCGATTTTGCGGCCATGTCGTCGTCGCCCGGAACCGGTACCATGCCAACCAGTCCGACCCGATTCGGCTGGAAGTGGTACGCCCTGGCGGGGGTGTTCGGCGGCTTATTCGGTCTGGTCGGCAGCCAAGTCATGCAGCCAACCACCCTGGTCGAGCTGGATCGTGCCGTGGCGAGCCGCCTGCATGACGTGGCGTTGCACTCACCGGGCCTGACGGCCGCGTATCGGCTGGTGACCGAGTTGGGGCGGACTCGCACGCTGGCGGGTGTCGGCCTGGTCACGGCGGCCGTGATGTGGCGATGGCGGCAACGGGCAGGGGCCTTGATTTGGCTCTTCGCCCTGATCGGCGGCAGCCTGCTGCTGGAGATCATGAAGGACGCTTGGCAACGGCCGCGGCCGCAGTTTGTCGATCCGATCGTCGTCGAGCAGACATATAGCTTTCCCAGCGGCCACGCCTTCGGTGCCATGGTCGTCTACGGCCTATTGGCTTACTTGGCGACCCGCTGGTTGCCGGCACGCCGTCAGCGGGGCGCGGCCGTGGTGGGGTTGGCGGTGCTGATCGCGATCATCGGCTTTAGCCGCGTCTACCTCGGGGTTCACTGGTTGAGTGACGTCCTTGGGGGCTTGGCCGCGGGACTGGCGTGGGTGGCAGTGTGCATCGGCTTGATGGAGTCATTTCTCCGCCGGCCGCCTTATCCCGCGGGGGGGATGTCAGCCCCGGCGGACGCGCCCCCGTCGATGGATCCCACCGCGAAGGGTTAGGGCCCAGCCGCCTCGCGTTGGCACTTCACACGATTTCTCGTTTCGCGTTCGCTGCATGCCGCGCGAGCACCGCGCCACCGGACGAGGGCGAATTGACGAAATGGTCTTCGCCGCTTCGCGCCCGCCGTGGGATTGATCGTTTCGCGGTCGGCATGTCCCCCGAGAGCGTCTTGCATCCTCGCGCGAGGGCGAGCCGATGAATCGATCCCCGCCGCCGTGCCCCTGTTCCGCCGACGTCCAAGCGAGAAGGGGCGAAGAGGGCCGCCGCTGAGGCCTTGCCCTTGACGCCCCAGGGAGTGGGTCTAAGATGATGGTTTCGAACATCACCACCGAGCGAACAGGTGCTGCGATGTCAACCTACATGGCCAAGAAGGAGACGGTGACACGCCGCTGGTATGTCATCGACGCAACGGATCAGGTCGTTGGCCGGTTGGCCGCGACCATCGCGACGCTGTTGCGAGGCAAGCACCGGCCGGAGTATACGCCCCACATCGACACGGGGGATTTCGTCATCGTCATCAACGCGGACAAGGTCCGCTTCACCGGCAAGAAGTGGCAGACGAAGGTCTACCGGCACTACACCCATTACGCGGGCGGCCTGAAGGAGGTTTCTGCCCGTGACCTGATGGCGAAGCACCCTGAACGGATCCTTCGCGAGGCGGTCCGGCGCATGGTGCCGCGCAACCGGCTGGGGCGGCAGCAGATGTCCAAGTTGAAAATTTACGCCGGTCCCAACCATCCCCATCAGGCCCAACAACCGCAACCGTTTACGCTCGACATCTGAGTCGGGAGATCGACCGTGGCGGAAGTCAAGACGAAGAAGACGTACTACTGGGGCACCGGCCGGCGGAAGACGGCCGTCGCCCGGGTTCGCTTGGCCGAGGGAACGGGCCAAATCAGCATTAACGGCCGATCGCTGGAAGACTACTTCACCGAGGAGAAGGACCGCCAGGCTGTCGTGGCGCCGCTGGAACTGTGCGACATGCGGCGACGGTTTGACGTTTTCGTCAACGTCAAGGGCGGCGGTTTCACGGGCCAAAGCGGTGCCATCTGTCAGGGAGTGGCCCGCGCCCTAAAGGAGTATTTCGGCCCGGTCGACGCCGCGGCTGCAGAGTCCACCCCGGAAGGAGAATCGAGCCCCCCTGCTCTGGTGAAAAAGCTCCGCGACTCCGGCTACCTCACCCGGGATGGCCGAATGAAAGAACGCAAGAAGTACGGCAAGAAGGGGGCCCGCAAGAGCTTCCAATTCTCCAAGCGGTAGCCGACGACTCCCGCGCTCCTCCCTACCGCCGCGGGCGGTGCCCAGGTTTCGTACCGCCGTAGCGGCATCCGACCGGAGCGACGACGACTCAACAATGCCTCCGCCGGAAGATGTCGGGGGTTTGCCGCGCCGGCAGTGCCGGAGCGAAACCGGTGGAAGGAGCGACCGCCGGGGCGCTGGGCGTCTTCCTTGCCGCTTGTTGACCGACGGCCTATACTGAAAGTGCCATATCACGATCCGTTCTCCCGGCACCAAACCGGGAGAGGCGGGTTCAATGGTTCAGATCAATCCCTCGGGGCATACGACAACGCTCGGCGCGGGGTCCAGAGCATGGAATCCGTCGGCGTGTTCGTCGTCCTTTTTGGCGGACTCGTGGCTGCGGCGGCGGCCGTGCGGCTCGTCACGGCCGCGTTTACGACCCACCTCTGCTGGGGGATCGCCCTGCTCCTCTGTCCGCCCCTGGCCGTGGCATATGTTCCACTCCACTGGCGTGCCGCTCGCCGGCCGGCCCTGCTGCTGCTGCTCGGGGCCATCGTGGCGGCGGTGCCCTACGCAGCCCGTTGGTATCACGTCCATTACATCGACCTCGGTTCCCTCGAGCGCATCGTGGACGGTGAGCGACACATCACCCTGACCGGCTGGGACGGGACTGATTATTCCTTCCTGCAACACAAACCGGACGTCGTGGTCCTTGAGATGGCCAATCCCGACGTTGATGATGCCACCTTGACCTTCTTGCGAGGCATGACACAGCTGCGCGAGCTGGACCTCAGCGGGACGCAAATCACCGATGCCGGCCTCGAGGTCCTGGCCGAACTCCCCCGCCTCGAGGAGCTGCGGCTGGCCCGAACGTCGATCACCGATGCGGGCTTTCGTCGATACTTGGCCCGCAAGCCTACCCTCCGCTGCCTTGACCTGAGTGGCACGGAGGTCAAGAGCAAAACCAAGCGGGAGTGGAAGAACGCCCAGCCCGGGCGCGTGTGCCTTGATTGAACCTCTGCCCTGGCCCTGCGGCTCAGGCAGGCCGCAGGGCCGACCTCGGGGGGATGCTTCGCACCGCGACCAGCGACGGACCTTGGGCCAACTCGCCGCAGCCGGTTCAGCAGGCTCAGAGGTCAGGTCGTTCCCCTGTTCAGACGGGGCGTCGGGCGGTAAACTTCGCGGCATGGACACGCAGCGGATCCGGAACTTTTCCATCATCGCCCACATCGACCACGGCAAAAGCACGCTCTCGGACCAATTCCTGCTCAAGACGGGGGCCATTTCGCCCCGCGAATTCCGGGCACAGGTCCTGGACGCCATGGACCTTGAACGCGAGCGGGGCATCACCATCCGCATGCACCCGGTAACGATCTACTACGAGCATGCTGGCGAGCGCTACGAGCTGAACCTGATCGACACCCCCGGGCACGTCGATTTCCACTACGAGGTGTCCCGGTCGTTGGCGGCGTGCGAGGGAGCGATCCTGCTGGTGGACGCCTTCCAAGGAGTTCAAGCCCAGACGGTGGCCAACGCCTTCGCGGCCATGGAGCACGACCTGACCATCGTGCCGGTGCTCAACAAGATTGACCTGCCGACGGCACGGCCTGACGACGTCATCGCCGAGATGCAGCAGGCTTTAGGGATCGATCCCAGCACGGTGCTGCGAGCCAGTGGCAAGACGGGAGCCGGCGTGGATGACGTCCTCCGGGCCATCATCCAGCGCATCCCACCGCCGTCGGGCGATCCGGAAGCTCCGCTCAAGGCCCTGGTCTACAACAGCCATTTCGACACCTACAAAGGGGTGGTCGTCTATGTCCGCATCATGGACGGACGGCTGACCTTGGGGCAGCGGATTCGGCTGATGCGCGGCCAGACGGAACACGAGGTCATCGAGATTGGCCAGTTCCGCCCGGCTCCGACGTCGGTGAGGATGTTGTCCGCCGGTCAGGTCGGCTACTTCATGGCCCAGATCAAGACGCTGGGCGACGTGCACATCGGCGATACCGTCACCGATGCGGCCCGGCCGACGGCGACCGCCCTGCCCGGCTACAAGGAGCCGAAGCCGATGGTCTTCAGCGGCTTGTATCCGGTCAACAACCAGGACTTCGAGGCGCTGCGCGAGGCCTTGGCCAAACTCCGCCTCAACGACGCCAGCTTCACCTACCAGCCTGAAAACAGCGAGGGGTTGGGCTTTGGCTTCCGCTGCGGTTTTTTGGGGATGCTCCATCGGGAAATCATTCAGCAGCGCCTCGAACGCGACAGCGGGCTGGAGCTGGTGCAGACGGCCCCCAACGTCACTTACGAAATCCTGACCCGCAAAGGCGAGATCCTGACCATCGACAATCCGCAGAAAGTCCCGGATGCCGGTCAGATCGAGGAGTTCCGCGAACCGGTGGTGCGCATCAGCTTCCTCATCCCCGCCGAGAACATCGGCGACATGATGAAAATCTGCTCCGACCGCCGCGGCACCTTCATCCGCACCGAGTACCTCAGTCCCACCCGGGCCATGCTCGTCTACGAAATGCCCCTCGCGGAGGTCATCTACGACCTCTACGACAAGCTCAAGTCGGTGACGCACGGCTACGGCACGATGGATTACGAGATGATCGGTTATCGCCCCGCCGACCTGGTGCGGCTCGACATCCTCGTGCACGGCAAACGGGTCGATGCCCTGTCCACCATCGTCCACCGGGCGTTTGCTGAGAAGCGCGGCCGAAAGCTCGTCAAGAAACTCCGCGGGGAGATCGACCGACACCTGTTTGAAATCGCCATTCAGGCGGCCATCGGCAGCCGGGTGATTGCCCGAGAGACCATTGCGCCGATCCGCAAGAACGTGACCGCCAAGTGTTACGGCGGCGACATTACCCGCAAGCGAAAGCTTTGGGCCAAGCAGGCGGCGGGAAAGAAGCGGATGAAGCAGGTGGGCCAGGTTGAAATCCCCCAAGAGGCCTTCCTCGCCGTCCTGGAAACGGACAATGACTGACCCTCCGGGGTCACTTGTCGGCGAGGGGACGGTTTATCGTCAGGCTGCGGGCCATTTGGGCAACGTCGGCCTGCAGGGCGGTGGCGTCCGCCGGCGCCAACCGGGCGGCGATTAAGGCGCCGCCCGGTTGCTGGTGGACCACGTAATAGTCCATCAGCGCCCGGCCCTGCGGCGATTCCACCTCAAACGAGAAGTGGTCCAACTCGCGCGGCGGCCCGGACAGCCGGTGCGGGCCGGTCGGGGCCCCCGCTTTCCATGAGCCGGCCGGTTTCTGCTGGGCGAACCATTCCCTCGAGTCGGCCAAAAATTGGGCTGCTGTCGGGACTTTGTCCGGCCGATCGAGCGTGATCAACAAGCTGCTGCCGTGGGCTTCCTCCACGGTGATTTGCCGGCCGCGCACCACCCCGACCCGCCACCGGCGGGGATGGAGAAAGCGGACGCCCAGCGCGGGGTTATCGTACAGGAGGAGGGTATTGTCCGAGGTCGGCTCTTGGGCCATTCCTTGGAGGTCGGCGTCGTCGAGGCCCGGCCCGCGAGCCGCGATTTGCCGGGTCAGGACAAATCGGCCCTCGACGCGGCCCGTCTCTTTGCCATCTTTGTCGAGCAGGTAGTGGAAGCCGCGGATGAACAGATAGCTGAGATGGCGGGCTTCGAGGTCGAAGTAGCAGTAGCCGTCAAGGTCTTGGCGGTTGGGGCCATCTTCGTTGGTGCCGCGAATGCTCCCGGTGAAGCAGACGCGCGCCAACCGGCGGGAACCGACCAGGCTGATCTCGTCGAAGCGGCACGACAGCTGACCGTCGTCGATGCGGTCGATATCGGTCAACTCATGCACCACCGGGGTCGCGGCATTCCAGCGGTCTCCCGGTCGGACCGGCCGGTCGGCGAACAGGCCGACCAGGGCCGGGGTAAAGACATCGGTCCGAACCAAGTCGATTTCGCCCCAGGTGAGCGGGCCGTCTGGCGAAAACGGAACTTCGACATGCTGATGGCGGAGCACCACCAGGCGACGCACCTCTGGCCGGATGGTGCTTCGCTGTTGTTCGCTGCCGATCTGGCGCCGGAAATCGATCTGACGATAGATGCGGGCCGTCTTGCGAACGGTGCCGTCTTCTGTCAGTGCCAGGACGCGCTCGTCGTATTCGATGGTGCTGGAACCGGAGACGGTCAACGTCTTGGCGGGGGCTTTTTCCTCCGTGGAGGGGACCGTCACCGTACCCGAAAGCTCCACCCGCACGCTGACGTGGTAGCGGTGCCCCACCGGAAACGGTTCGCGAAGCATCCAGGCTTCCTGGGCAACTACTGCCGGCACCCGGGTGAGCGACCAGACGACGACCCAGCCCGACACTAGGCAGCGCCATCCAGACACGGCATCCTCCAGCCATGAAGACTTAAGCGGGCCGACTTGCCACGGCCCGGCGACGGACTTGGCTCTATTGAAGTTTAGCGCGCCGGCAGGCCGCCGCAGCTGGACCTGTGCCCGGATCGCGAGGAATCGACGGTGCCGAGGGGCAATCCTTGCCGTCTGCGGTGAGTGGTGGGAACGCAATGACATGGTACGCCGGGGGCAAGTTTTGCCCCGCCAGGCTTGTCAATCATCAGCACGACGATGTACACTTTTGTCCAGTAGCAAGAGTATTTTTGACAACCGTCTTGGCAGGTATCCGGGATGGCCATTGAGGCATTTCATTGTCATAAAACCAATTGAGAAAGCATGTTGTGTCATATCATGCCGCATTGATTGTGGAATGGTGATCGGTATTTGGACTCTTTGGCCTAAGGTTTGCTCAGCATCCGCTTCAATTCCCCTTCGGGGCATACTCGGGCGCGGCGGTGGCCGCGCGGATCGGTATCAGCTCAAGGACAGCCAGGTACGATGTGGCCGCCGCGACAGTAGCGCGGCAAATCTTGTAAATTCGGGAGATTTGGGGCGAACCGCGAGGACGGCTGGAGCATCTAATCAAAAGGGTCATGATCGGCAAACCGACGCGAAAACTTGAATCTTTCTGCAACAAAGGGCGTCGGCGAGCGTAGTACATGATGGAGGGCCTTGCGGCGCCCGTCGCCAGCGGCAGACGCAAGGAATTGGGTCTGGCCAATGGCCGAGAATGGAGCGGCAGACAGAGAACAAACAGGCACGGCCGGCAACGGCACGTCGGCCGACCGCACGACCGTCGGCCTCCCGAAGGGAGCGGCGGTCAGCAAAGGAGTGAAGAGGGTGAACCAGTTCAAGCACAAGGCGATGAAGGAGTTAGCCGACCAGCAGGTTCGCTTCGCGCCGCCGGCGCGGCGGCAGGAGCAGCTGGTACGCGCCGAACGGCTCCTGGCCGAGATCGAGCCAGGCAAGTCGTACCCGTACCAGTTCGTCTGCTATCGGATCACGGACTATCGGCCGACGTCCTACCCCGACTTGGTACTGCCCGGGGAGGAGTTGCGTCACGACTTGTACCTGTTCATGGCGGAGTTGTCGAAGTCGATGCCGCCGGTTCCGATCGAAGAGATCGATGAGCCGATGTTGACGCTCGAACAGATCAGCGAGCAGCTGAACGTGTCGACGAAGACGATCAGCCGCTGGCGCGAGCGCGGCTTGGTTGGCCGGCGCATCGTCTGCAACGGACGGAGGCAACTGGGCTTCGCCAAGTCCACCGTGGAGCGATTCCTGGCGGCCAACCAGGAGCGTGTCGAGCGGAGCAGCCGCTTTTCGCAGCTGACCGAGGCGGAGAAGGAGGAGATCCTGCGCCGTGCTCGGCGGATGGCCCGAGTGAGCGGCAGCACGCTGACGGAGATCAGTCGGCGGATCGCCCGGCGGCTTCATCGCTCGCCCGAGACGATCCGCTACACCATCAAGAATTTCGACCGCGAGCACCCGGAGCAGGCCTTGTTCCCGCATTTGACTGGGCCGCTCAGTGCCGAGGACAAACAGACGATTTACGCCTCGCACCGTCGAGGGATTTCCGTGGAAACGCTGGCTAAACGCTTTGGACGCACGCGGAACTCGGTCTACCGCGTGATCAATGAGGTGCGGGCTCAGCAGCTGCTGAGCCAGCCCCTGGAATACATCTACCATCCGTCGTTCGACGATCCGGCGATGGAGGCCGACATCCTGGCGCCCATGCCCCATGCCGAGGAGTACGAACAGCAGGCGCGGCAGATGCGCGTCCCCAAGGACGCGCCGCCGGAAATGGCGGCCTTGTACCAGATGCCGTTGCTCAGCAAGGAGCAGGAGCAGCATCTGTTCCGGCAGATGAACTTCCTGAAGTACCGGGCCAGCCTGCTGCGGCAGGCGCTCGATCCGGCCAAGGCGCGGGCGCAAGACATCAAAGAGATCGAGGAGTTGCAGGAGAAGGCAGCGGCCGTCAAGGACCTCCTGATCCGGGCCAACATGCGCCTGGTGGTGTCGATCGCCAAACGGCACGCCAGCCAGGCGGACAACCTGTGGGAGTTGATCTCTGACGGCAACATGTCGTTGCTCCGCGCGGTGGAGAAGTTCGACTTCAGCCGCGGCTACAAGTTCAGCACCTACGCCAGCTGGGCGATCATGAAGAACTTCGCCCGCAGCATCCCGGAGGCCAAAATGCGCCGGGATCGCTACCTGACGGGCAACGAGGAGTTCTTCGAGACGGCCCCCGACAACCGCAGCAACGAGCAGGAAATCGTCCAGACGCAGGAGCAGAACAAGCATCGCGTCAATCGCCTGCTCGAATACCTGGAGCCGCGCGAACGCGAGATCATCCGTCTGCGCGCCGGCTTGGACAGCGACTCCGAAATGACGCTCGAGGAGATCGGCAAGCGGTTCGGGTTCACGAAGGAGCGAGCGCGGCAGCTGAGCACCCGCATCATGAACAAGCTGCGGACGATTGCCCGCGAGCGGTTTCAGGAGTGGATGTAAGGCCGCCGGCTGGCTAAGCGACCTTCACGGCCACTGCGTCGGCAAGCGAGCGCCGCAGCGCTTTCGGGCGGCCCACCCGGCTGAAGCCGGGTGGGCCGCAGTCATTTCTCGGCCGCCAACACCTCGCGAGCGGCATCGATGGTCGCTGCAATGTGCTCGTCGCTGTGGGCCGTGCTCAGGAACGCTGCCTCGAATTGGCTGCACGGCAGGTAGATGCCGCGGTCCATCATGCCCCAGAAGAACCGGGCAAACCGGGCGGTGTCGGCCAATCGGGCCGTATCGTAGTCCACCACCGGCGCAGCGGTGAAAAAGAGGGTCCACATGCTGCCGACGCGCTGGAGGTGGTGCGGCAAATGGGCCGCTGCCTCGCGCAAGCCGTCTGCCAGTCGCCGCCCCAACTCCTCGAGCCGGGCGTAGGGCGGATGGTCGCGCAGCTCCCGCAAGGTCGCCAGGCCGGCGGCCATCGCCAACGGATTGCCCGACAGCGTTCCGGCTTGGAACACAGGCCCCGCCGGCATCACGTGCTTCATGATGTCAGCCCGGCCGCCATAAGCTCCCACCGGCAGCCCCCCGCCCACAATCTTCCCTAAGACCGTGAGGTCCGGCTTCTGGCCGAAGAGTGCCTGGGCGCCTCCCAAGGCGAGGCGGAAACCGGTCATCACCTCGTCGTAAATCAGCAGCGCTCCGTAACGCTCGGTCTGGCGGCGTAACTCCGTCAAGAAATCGGCTGATGGCGGCACCAGTCCCATGTTACCCGCCACCGGCTCGACAATGACCCCCGCGATCCGCTCCCCGTGAAGGCGGAAAGCATCGACCAACCCCTGCGGGTCGTTAAAGCGCAGGACCAGCGTGTCAGCGGTACAATTCCGAGGAACGCCCGGACTGGTCGGCACGCCGTGGGTCGTGGCGCTGGAGCCGGCCTGGACCAACAACGAATCGACGTGGCCGTGGTAGCAGCCGGCGAACTTGACGATCACGTCACGGCCGGTGAAGCCGCGCGCCAGCCGCAAGGCGCTCATCGCTGCTTCGGTGCCGGAGCTGACCATGCGCACCATCTCGATGGAAGGGACCAAGGCGATGATCAGCTCGGCCAGTTCGGTCTCCAGCTCGGTGGGTGCCCCGAAGGTGGCACCTTTGTGGAGGGCATCTTCAACGGCCTGAACCACTCGCGGGTGGCGGTGGCCGAGGATCAGCGGGCCCCAGGAGCCGACGTAGTCGAGGTAGCGGTGGCCGTCGATGTCGACGAGGAAGGGGCCGTCACCCCGGTCGATGAAGATCGGCTGGCCACCCACCGCGCCGAAGGCGCGGGCGGGGCTGTTGACGCCTCCGGGGATGGCGCGGAGGGCCCGCTCGAAGGCTTGCTGGCTACGCGGTCGCGGCATCGGCATGGTCGGTCTCGCGGGAGAAGGTGCGGCGGCCGCCGCCGCGGCGCCGCCTCAGCCGAGACATTGTATGCAACCAACTCCCTCGACAGCACCGCCCCTTATCCGGCACTTCATTCCCACGTCCGACGCGACTTCCCTTGCTCTGCCCGCAAACCTTGCCGGAGAATACGTCAAGGATCGGTCGGGCGGCGACGTCGCTGCGGGAGGAACGCCATGCACGAAACCATCCTGCAAACCATCGGTCATACACCCCTGGTCCGCCTCCGCCGAGTCAGCGAGGGGCTGTCCGCGAGCATTTACGTGAAGCTGGAGTCCCTGAACCCCGGCGGCAGCGTCAAGGATCGCGTGGGCCTGGCGATGGTCAACGAGGCGGAACGCCGCGGCTGGTTGCGCCCCGGAGGCACGATCATCGAGGCCACCGCCGGTAACACCGGCGTCGGCCTGGCCATGGCCGCCGCCGTCAAAGGCTACCGCTGCATCTTCGTTCTCCCCGACAAGATGAGCAAGGAAAAGATCAGCCTTCTCAAGGCCTATGGCGCCGAAATCGTCATCACCCCCACCAATGTCCCGCCCGACTCCCCCGAGAGTTATAACGGCGTCGCCGATCGCCTGGCCCGCGAGATCCCCGGCGCCTGGCGACCGAATCAATTCACCAACCTCGCCAATCCCGAAATCCACTACCGGACCACCGGCCACGAAATCTGGGAGCAGACCGACGGCCGAGTGACCGTCTTCGTCGCCGGGGTCGGCACGGGCGGCACCATCTCCGGAGTGGGGCGTTACTTGAAAGAGCAGAACCCCGATGTCCGGGTCGTGGCGGCCGACCCGGAAGGCTCGGTCCTTTCCGGCGACGCTCCCAAGCCGTGGAAGGTTGAGGGAATCGGCGAGGATTTCGTCCCGAAGACGTTCAACAGTCAGGTCGTGGACGAGTGGGTCCGGGTCAGCGATGCGGAGTCGTTCCACGTGGCCCGAGCGCTGGCCCGTCGGGAGGGGATTCTGGTGGGCGGCTCGAGCGGCACGGCCGTCGCCGCCGCCCTTCGTTACGCCCGCCGCCTGAGCAGCGATCATCTGGTCGTGGCCCTGTGCGCCGACACCGGCCGCAACTACCTCAGCAAAATGTTCGACGATGATTGGCTGGCGGCCAATAACCTGCTGTACCAGGAGCCACCAGCCCATTCCGTCGGCGATCTGCTGAAGATGCGTGGCAATCGACCGTTGATTTCCATTAGTCCCGAGGCCACCGCTGCCGATGCCATCGCCCTCCTCCAGTCGGCCGGTTTCTCCCAGCTCCCGGTGCTGCAAGACGGGCGATCCGTCGGCAGCATCCAGGAAGTAACCCTGGCCCGGCTGCTGCACGACAATCGGGACCCGTCCGGGGTCAAGATCGGCGAGATCATGGCCCGGCCCCTGCCGCAGCTCGACGTCTCGGTCCACCTCGACGAAGCCTATCGCCTCCTGCTGGCGGGACACACCGGCGTCCTGGCGGTGGCCGAGGGCAAGATCGTGGACATCATCACCCGGATCGATCTGGTGACTTATTGGACGAAACTGCGCGAGCAGCGGAGCGCGCTGTAGCACGGTCGGCCGGTGTCTTGTCCAGGGAAGAAACGCCCGGTAGTCTGTCAGCATCGGTCCCCGGGCTATCGGTGGCCCGGAGACCAGCCTGGTCGTCAGACATCGAGGGCTTTTCCATGCGTGCTGCGTGCCTCGCCGGACTGGGTCTGCTCAGCGCCTGGGCGCTGACCGCTCCCACCCTTGCCCAGTCCACCCCGCCCCCCGGTTTCATGGCCCTGTTTAACGGTAAAGACCTCACCGGCTGGTACGGCTTGGGGCACTTCGATCCGCGGAAGCTGTGGGCCATGTCCGATGCGGAGCGCGCCAAAAAGCGCGACGCCGACATGAAGGAATTCCGCGCCCATTGGAGCGTGCAGAACGGCGAATTGGTCAACGACGGCAAAGGACCCTACGCGACCACCGAGAAGGAATTCGGCGACATCGAACTGTGGATCGAGTACAAGACGGTGCCGAAGGCGGACAGCGGTATCTACCTGCGGGGCACGCCGCAGGTGCAGATCTGGGACTACACCAAGGAAGGAGGAAAATGGGACCGCGGGGCCGACAAAGGCTCCGGCGGCTTGTTCAACAACAGCAAAGGGGCGCCCGGACGCGACCCGCTCGTCTTGGCGGACAAGCCGTTCGGCGAGTGGAACCAGTTCCGGATCATCCAGGTGGGTGCCCGCACGACGGTGTACCTCAACGACAAGCTGGTGGTGAACCACGCCATCATGGAGAACTTCTGGGACCGGAGCAAGCCGCTCTTTGCCAAAGGCCCCATCCAGCTTCAGACCCACGGCGGCGAGATCCGTTGGCGGAATATCTTCGTCCGGGAGATTCCCCCCACCGAGGCTAACGCCATTCTCGCCAAACACAACGCCGACGGCTTCGAGCCGATTTTCAATGGCAAGGACTTGACCGGCTGGGAGGGAGCGGTGCAGAACTATGAGGTGAAAGACGGGGCCATCGTCTGCAAGCCCGGAAAGGGGGGCACCCTCTTCACCAAGGCCGAGTACGGTGATTTCGTCGTCCGCCTCGAATTCAAACTCCCTCCGGGGGGCAACAACGGCTTGGCCATTCGCTATCCGGGTCAGGGCGACCCGGCCTATGTCGGCATGTGTGAACTCCAGGTCCTCGACGACACCGCCCCCAAATACGCCAAGCTCGATCCCCGACAGTTTCACGGCTCGGCCTACGGGATGGTGGCCAGCCATCGCGGCTACCTGCGGCCAGTGGGAGAATGGAATTTCCAGGAGGTGACGGTGCAAGGCTCCCGCATCAAGGTCGAGCTTAACGGCACCATCATCCTCGACACCGACTTGGGCCAGGTGAAGGAATTCATGGGCAATCGGCCGCACCCCGGAAAGGACCGGACGACCGGCCACTTCGGCTTTGCCGGTCACGGCGACCCGGTGGAATTCCGCCACATCGCCGTCAAGCGGCTCGATGCTCCCAAGTGATCCGGCTCTGGTCCGGGATCGTGCCGCGGCCGCGGCACGATCCCGGGGAAAGTCTGGAACGCCGGTGCCAGGCAAGGGGGTACAATGACTCCAGAGGGAGGCAGGCATGAAACGGGCACTGGTGTTCCTGGCCGCGGCCGCGGCCACGTTCTGGGTGGTCTTTCAACTCCAGACCGGTGCCTTGCCGGAGCGACGAGGGGTCCCCATGGGTGGAAAGATCCAGAAAACCGATGCCGAGTGGCGGGCGCAACTCAGCGAATTGCAGTACCAAGTGACCCGCAAGAAAGGCACCGAGCGGGCGTTCACGGGGGCTTATTGGGACACCAAGACCGACGGCATCTACCAGTGCGTCTGCTGCGGTCAGCCCCTGTTCGACTCCCAGGCCAAGTTCGACTCCGGGACCGGCTGGCCGAGCTTCTGGCAGCCAATCAATGACGACGCCATTTCGCTGCAAAACGATCGCAGCTGGTTCATGGTGCGGACGGAGGTGCTTTGCAGCCGCTGCGACGCCCATTTGGGTCACGTCTTCGACGACGGTCCCAAACCGACGGGGCTGCGTTATTGCATCAACTCAGCCGCCCTCAAGCTCGTTCCTCGGCAAACGGCTCCGTAATCATCCACTGGTGAAGCTGTCCACCAGCACGTCGTAGCAGGCGTGAGCGCCGACGGCGATGCCGAAGCCCCGCAGTTGATAGATGACGACGAAGTAAAGCCCGGCCAACGTGCGGAAGAGGAAGACGCAGCGCTCGAACGGCTCGCCGTAGGGTCCGGCGTGGTGGGCGGCGGCGAAGAGGAGGGACGACGCGGCGGCGGCTAGGGCCGCCGCCGCGAGCCACGGTGCTCCCAAGATCTGCAACAACGCCAACAGCCCACCAAACAGTAACATCCGGAACAGGAGTTCCTCATAGATGCCGGCGCCCAGGTAGGTCACGGCGTGGCGCAGGCCCTCCGGCCAAGTGGACGTCTGCAAAGCCACGCCCAGCCGGTCGAGCATCGGGCCGAGGGTCCGGCTTAAGCCGCAGAGCCCCAGGGCAAAGAGGATGCTCTCCAGGGCCATTCCCGCCAAGACACCCGGGAGGTCGTCCGGCCGCTCCCACCAGCGCCACCAACTCCAGGTCAGGAACAGCAGCGTCACCAGCACCGGCAAGCCGTACAGTTGAGCGAGCCCGAACGACTCCAAGCCCCAGCGCAGCCAGGTATCAGCACCGTTGCGGACCGCGTCGGGATCGGTGCCGCCGAGCCAGAGCACGCCGGCTTCGTACCCCACCAGCAGCGGCAAGAGAAACAGCAGGCAGGGCAGTGGATGCCGGGTCGCGGCCAAGTAGCCGAACACGCCAGGCATGGCACTCTCCAGGGAGCGAGCATCATGGAAGCGAGCCTCGGCGGCGTCCGTGCGACTCTCGCGCGACTTCTGGGAAAGTCAGGCGAGGGATAAAAGGACCCGAGCCAGGCGGCGGCGTTCCGCCGCTGGCAGCGAGCGAACAATGGCCGGCCCCTCGACCTCGGCGAGGTCGAGATGGCGCGGTTGCGGCAAGGGCTGGCCCAAACCGTCGGTCAACAAGGCCACGACCGGCCGGGCCGGCGTGGTCAGGTCGCGGCGGGCCATGTGGGTCGCCACGACCAGGCCGACGGAGCCGTCGGCCAGCTCGACCGCTGTCCCAACCGGGTAGAACGACAGCTGCAACAACCGCTCCCCCTGGAGGCGATCCAGGGTACCGCGTTCGGCCAGGAGGAGGGTCTCGGTGAGGGCGGTGCGGGGATCGAAGGCGGGGCGATGCGGCCGCGGACAGCACAGGGCACCATAGACATCGCCGACGGCCAAAAGCCGCACCAACGGGGCAATCTGTAATTCCCGCAACCCGGCCGGATAGCCGGTGCCGTCAAGCCGTTCGTGATGATTCGCCGTCGCTTCCACGAGCCAGCTTTCGGCCCCCAACCGGCCGACCAGTTCAGCGCCCAAGCGGGGGTGCGTCTCCAGCTGGCGCCGCTGGTCGTCGCTGAACGGGCCTTCCTGACTCAACAGCGACATAGGCAGGCGCAACATGCCGACGTCGTGTACCAGCGCCGCCAGGACGACTTCGCGGGGCCGATGTCGCAGGTCAAGGTCATGGCGCACCAGGCGAGCGACGACCTGGGCCACGACCAGGCTGTGGCAGGCGATGAACCGGGCCGGCTCCGTGGCCGGCGCCGCCAGGAAGCGGAGCGGCTCGCCCTGCCGCGCTTCCTCGATGATTTCCTCCGCCAGGGCGTGCAGCGAGGCCACGTCAACCGCCTCACCGCGCTCCAGCGCAACCAGACCGCTCGCCAACCGCTCGATCTGGTCGTTTTCCCGGCGGCGCTTGCGGACGGCCGCCTGGAGGGCGGCCAGCCGGTCACCGACAACCTGGAGCGTTGCCTGCAAACCATCGCAGAGCCGCAGTTGCACGCTTGCGGCGTCAGGATACGCCTGCACCATGCGCAGCGCCGTATCCGCCATCGCCACGGTTTCGCGGTAGTAAGTGGCCAAGGGGTCGTCACCGTCCAACTGAAGGACCGGTTCATCGGCCAAGGCGCGGAGTTGTTGCAGCTGTTCGTAACCCAAGCAGAGGAGCCTGCGGACCCGGGACGTCAACTGACTGGGGAGCGTCGGCGGGTTTTCGGCCGGGCCAGTCTGTTCGCCCAGTCGTTTGATGGTGTCGTCGAGGAGGCGGTGGCTCCAAGTTCCGTAGGCAACGCGCCGTTCGAGGGCCGTTGCCGGCTCGTCGGCGGCGGCTTCGGCTGTTGGTGAAGGCCCCCCCTCCGCCCTGACCCCCTCGACGAGCCGCCGCGGTGCCAGTTCCCCCTCGAGCCGCCGTCGCAGGGCCACAATTTGGCTCAAGAGTTGCTGGGTCTCGTTCATGCCGCCGTTTCCCTTGTTTCCGAAGCTGCCGCGCGGACACCTCCGCCTCGGGACCGGCTCAGCCCGTCTTCCCGTCTATCGGACGTTCACTCCAGCGAACTTTAGAGGCTGGCTTGCCGTCGTTGCCCGGGTCAGCGGACGGATTCGACTTCGGCTCTTGATGGCATGGGGGAGCACGTTCCGGGGCCGACTAGCAGCATCAACCTGAGTTGATTCTTGTCGTAATCGCGGAGGGCCGACAGGTAATTGAGCTGGGCGGCGGCTAGGGCTTGCAGCGACAAGAGCACCTCGCTGGTCGTGCCGAGGTTGTTCTCCATGCGTTGTCGGCTTTTCTCGTAGGCTTGCCGCGCCGTGCGGATTTGCTCTTGGCTCAGGTCGATCTGTTCCCTGCCTCGCTGAATCGCCTGGTGAGAAATGGTCACGCCGTTGACGAGCTTGCGTTTCAGGTCGTCGCACGTGAGGTGGAGCTGAGCCAGGCGGGCGGCCGCAGCCTGCCGGCGTTCCTTCACCGCCAGGAATTGGGTCAGGTTCCAACGGGCTTGCAAGCCCAGGTCCCAGCGATTGTCCCAGGTCATGGCCGACCCAGGGCCCGCCCCGAAGCCGCCTTCCGCCATCCGCAATTCCACGACCGGCAGCCAAGGGCCGATACCGTGGGACTGCTCCAAGCCTTCGTGGACTAAAGTGAGCAAGCCCGCTAACTCGGCCATTCCCGGGCCACAGCTTAGCGTCCGTGCGATCAACTCTCCCAGGGGAAGCCGCGGATCGACCAGCTCCAGTCTGTCCAACCGCGCATCCAGCGGTACCAACTCGACGCTCGGGTCGAGACCGAGCAGATAGACCAACTTGGCCGACGCGGCCGCGGCCTGTTCTCGCAGGCGGCTCACATTCCAGCGGCGGTGCAGCAGTTCCGTCTCGACCCGGTGGACTTCGACCCGGGCGCCCGGCTCCACGTCGGCCACCTTCTGCGAGCGCTCCAACAGGGCCTTCAGCTGAGCCTCCTGCTCGAGCGCAATGGCCTCGCCGGTGCGTGCGGCCAACAAGTCGATGTACGTGCTGGCGGCTTCCAGCAGGGTTTCGCTGGTGATGCGGTGTAACTCGCCTTTTTGCTGCCGGGCGCGCCGCTCGGCACTGACGCGCTGATAGGCCCATTCCTGCCAATCCCATTTGCCTCGCATTTCCGGCCCAACAAACAGGGCGCCGCTGCTGGCGCGGATGAACGTACCATCGGGGTTCTGGATACCGCCTTCGTGCCGATACCACCCGGCCCCTACCCAAAGGTCCGGGATCCAGCGATGCCGGGCGGCCTCGCTTTCCGCACAGGCTTCGCGGACACGCTCCCGGGCGATGGCAATCTGCGCGTTTTGTTCCTCGGCCAAACGCAGGACTGTATCCAGGCTGATGGGCACCACATGGCTGGCAGCACCGGAGCCACCCTCGGCGGCCGAAGGCTCGACGCGCGGCGGAGGCAACTCGTCGTCGGCCGCCCGAACCTGTTCGGGCGGCCCGCCATCCGCTACCACGGGTGGCACGCAAGGGCTGGTCCCTCGGCAACCCCCGAGCAGGGCCGGCAATCCCACGGCCCACAGCCCCGCGAGGACGGTCGGCCAACGCCGCTGCTGCCTGCGTCCCCAGTCCCTCTCGGGTTTGCCCATGCCCTCCCTCCTGCCGACGCCCCAAGAGCGCGCTCGATCCAGCGCCCGGTAGGTGCGGCATCTTCTGGTTTGATCGGATGGTCTGGTGGGAAACTTTGGCGCGAGTTAAGCGGATGTGCCGATTGTTTTCGCCGTGCCGCCTGGCCCTCACTCGCCGACCCCGGGATTGGCGTGGCTTGGGTGGGTTGCGGTTTCACGGCCAGCCCGTGAGCCAGGGAGAATTCCGCTGACCGTGCACGGACTAGCGACCAGGCAGGACGCCAACACCCTGACGAAGAGGAGAAACGGACCAAGGCGAAGCTGGCCCGGCTCGCCTTTAGAGCTTCCGGCGTTCAGAGCGCCCTTTGCAGGCCAGACGTAGGATGCTATAAACAGGGCCAGCGCCGGCCGCCCCGTTGCGGGGCGCTCCCGTTCTCGCGGAACAGACCCACAGGAGAAGGCTTATGCGTTCGCACTGGATCAGTGTCGCCAGTTTGTTGCTGGGCGCCCTCCCGCTGGCGGCCCAGCAACCCGCGCCCAACCGCCTCGATACTCTCTTGCAGCGGTGGGAGCAGGAGATGAAAAGCGTGCAAACCCTGGTGCTGCAATGCAGCCGCACGGAAACGGACAAGGTCAACATGACGACCACGACCTTTGTCGGGTCGGCAAAATACATGCGTCCCAACCTCGCCGTCCTCGACATGGTCAAGCAGTCGAATCCCCAGGTCTACGAGAAGTATGTGCTCACGGGCACGTTCCTGTACGAATACCGCCCCAAGGAGAAGAAGATCCGTGTCCATGAGCTGCCACCGGCGCGGCAGGGCAACGTCGCGGATGACGGGCCATTGTCTTTGCTTTTGGGCATGAAAGCGGAAGAGGCCAAGAAGCGCTTCGATCTCCGCCTGGTCAAGGAAGACCAGTGGTACATCTACCTGGAAATCCTGCCACGTCTTCCCGCGGACAAGGCTGATTTCCAGAGGGCGCGCCTGGTGCTCAACAACAAGACGTTCCTGCCGCGCGAACTGTGGTTTGAACAGCCCAATGGCAACGAGATCAAATGGGACATTCCGAAGATCGACAGTAATGTCGCGGTGAACCGCCACGAATTCGCCCCACCGGGTCTGCCCACCGGCTGGACCGTCGAGCGCATTCCTTTGGCGGACACCCCCAAGACCGAGCCGCCGCCGCGGATCGTTCGGCCGAATAACTGAGTCGGTGCCGGTGGTGGCCGTCGGTGCAAAACGCGGCGAGCCTGGCGCGCTCATCCTGCAACCGCCTGGGCCGACGGAGAGGGCGCGAAGCCCCGCCGCAGGGTATTCTCCGTGACGGTTCGCGGGAGGAGGAACTGGAGGAGATAATCCGGCCCGCCCGCCTTCGAGCCGATCCCGGAGAGTTTGAAACCTCCAAACGGCTGACGATCAACCAGGGCCCCGGTAATCTTGCGGTTGATGTACAGATTGCCGACCCGGAACTCCTTTTTGGCGCGGGCGATGCGGCCGGGACTTCGTGAGTACAGCCCTCCGGTCAGGGCGTAACTGGTGCCGTTGGCAATCTCCAGGGCGTGGTCAAAGTCCCGCGCCTTGAGGACCGCCAAGACCGGCCCGAAAATCTCCTCTTGGGCGATGACGGCGGTCGGTGCCACGTCGGCGAAGATGTGGGGGCCGACGAAGAAGCCTTCGTCGGCCCACGGGCCGACGTCGGCTGCATACGCCAATTTTCCCTCCTCCCGGCCGATGGCCGCGAAGCGCAGCACCCGCTGGCGGGCCTCATCGTCGATGAGCGGACCGAGGCCGCAGCTGGGGTCCTCGGCCGGGGCAATCTTCAAGCTGCGGGTGGCCTCTACCAATCGGGCCAGCAGCGCATCGTGGATGTCGGCCAGAGCGACGACGCGGGAGCAGGCCGAGCATTTCTGCCCCGCGTAGCCGAAGGCGCTTCGCACGATGCCGAGGACGGCTTCGTCCAGGTCGGCGTCGTCATCGACGATGATGGCGTTCTTGCCGCCCATCTCGGCGATGACCCGTTTGACGTGATCCTGACCGGGGACCATCTCGGCGGCTTGACGATTAATCAGCAAGCCGACGGCCTTCGAGCCGGTAAACGCGATCAGCGCCACGTCCGGATGCTGCACGAGCACCGGGCCTACCTCCTCGCCGATGCCGGGCAGATAGTGCACCACTCCGGGGGGGAGGCCCACCTCTTCAAAGACTTCCATCAGCTTGGCGGCGACCACCGACGACTGCTCGGCCGGCTTCATGATCACGGTGTTCCCAGTGACGAGGGCGGCCGTCGTCATGCCGCAGAGGATCGCCAACGGAAAGTTCCACGGCGCGATGACCACGGCCACGCCGCGTGGCTCGTAGAAGTAGGCGTTGTCTTCGCCGGGAAAATCGCGTCGCCGGGGCTGGGCCAGCCGGAGCATCTCCTGGGCGTAATAGACGCAGTAGTCAATACTCTCGGCCACGTCGGCGTCGGCCTCGCGCCACGGCTTGCCGCACTCGGAAACCTCCCAGGCAGCCAGTTCAAAGCGGCGTCGCCGCAGGACCTCAGCAGCCCGGAAGAGGAACTCCGCCCGGCGCCTGGGCTCGGTGTCGCGCCACGACGCGAACGCGGCCCGCGCCGCCGCCACGGCGGCGCGGGCGTGCTCCGCCGTCGCACGCCCGCAGCGGCCAACCACCTGCCGCCGATGCGACGGATTGACCGACTCGATGACCCCCTCCGTCTCGACTTTTCGACCAGCGATCACCAGCGGATAGCATCGACCGAACTGCTCCGCGACCTGGGCCAACGCCCGCTGCATCGCTCGGCGATTTTCCGCCCGGCTGAAGTCGGCGAGCGGCTCGTTCCGAAAGATGGCGCACGTGTCGGGGGGCATCGCTGGTAGCAAGGGTTCCCGAGGGGCTGATGTCGCCGCGTGGGATTGCTGACTTGGGTTCATCAATAATCTCTCCTCGGCCACGTGTTCGGCAAAGCTCGCCCGCAGGAACGACTCATTAGCCGTGTTTTCCAACAGCCGCCGCACCAGATAGGCCATGCCGGGCAGCAGCTCGCCGTAAGGCGTGTAGACCCGGACGCGCTGACCCAGGCCGACGAGGACTTCCTTGATCGGCTCTGCCATGCCATAAAGCATCTGGAACTCGAAGCTGCCCGCCGGCAGACCGAGGACCTCGGCCCACGCCAGGACGTGGGCCAAGCTGCGCACATTGTGGGTGCCGAACGCCGGTCGAAGGAGGGCCCGCTGCTCGAGGAGGAAGCGAGTTGCATTCTCATAGTGGGCGTCGGTTTCGGACTTGTGGAGGAAAACCGGGACCGGCCAACCTTCCTGAGCGGCGATAACCGTCTCGTAGTCCCAATACGCACCTTTCACCAGCCTCACCCAGACGGGAGTCCCTCGGCGTTCGACCCAGCGGGCCAACTCCTCGAGATCGGTCATCGTTTCCCGCAGATAGGTCTGGATGGCGATGCCGACGTCGGGCCAGTCACGAAACTCCTCTTCCTCAAGCAGGTCGCGGAAAATCCGCAGCGTCAGGTCCTTGACGGCATAATGTTCCATGTCGATGTGGATGAAGACGCGCTGCTGGCGGGCGGCCCGAAGCAGCGGCCGCAGCCGGGCACGCACCGCGGCGCTGGTGCCCGTGGGGTCGATGGGGTCGAACTGGCTGTAGAGTGCCGACAACTTGACGGAGATGTTGACCCGCGGCAAGGGACCTTGGTCGTCGCGGTCGATCCGAGGTTCGTAGGGCCAGGAATTGACGTGCGGCCCCAGGCCGGTGATCAGGTGATGGTAGTCTGCCTGGGCGAGGTCGGCTTCCGCTTCGGTGATGGTTGCCTCGCCGAGGCGGTCGATAGTAAAAGCCAGCGACCGCTGCCGCAGCTGGGCGATGACCTCCAGGGCCTCGTCGAGGTTGCCGCCGGCGATGAACCGCCGGGCCAGGCGTTCTGCCTGGCGGCGGGCCAGCCACGCCAGCAGTCGCGCCATCGGGCCCGAGCGGGGCAGCCGACGTCCCCAGCGGCGCAACCAAGGCGGCAGGCGAACGCCTTCTTCGGTCCCATACTCACCCAAGTGCCGACAGATCGCCTCGGGCGTCCGCAGCATCGGCAAGACGTCGATGAAGCGGAACAGCTGGACCTTGACCGCTTCGTCGCTCATGGTCAGGTCGAGCAGCCGTTCTTGCCACCACGCCGGTCCCCAGGGGACCGGGCCGCCGCTGTCGAGGCGGGAGAAGATCGCCCGGCCAAAGGCTTGGGTCAGCTCTTCGACATCTCGGGAAGCGCGCGCCATGCCAGCCCTGCCCAGCCGCCGGTCCCAGCCGATTGGCCGGGACCGGCGGGCACGGCCTATCGTATGGCGCCGCTCCGGGGTGATACAATGGAGGAAACCCTGGTGGCGGCCTGAGCTGAGGAGCGGCCCACAACGCCTACCGGGGAGATGCTTCCGTTCCAACTGCGACGTTTGCCAACGATGAAAACACGGGTTGCCAATCCGACCTTGGCCGAGGTCCTGGACCGTCACACGACCATCGGGACGCTCTGGCACCGCGAGGGGGAGCGGATCCGCTGCGTGGCGTGTGGTCACCGCTGCCTCATCGGGCCCGAGCAGCGCGGCATTTGCAAGGTCCGCTTTGAACGGGATGGCCAATTGCGGGTGCCGTTCCACTACGTGGCGGCCTTGCAGTGCGATCCGGTGGAGAAAAAACCGTTTTTCCATGTCTACCCCAGCAGCGACGCCCTGACGTTCGGCATGATGGGGTGCGACTTGCACTGTGCCTACTGCCAGAACTGGCTCACCAGCCAAGCCTTGCGGGATGAGCAGGCCGTGGCCCCCATCCGTCCTGTCAGCCCGGCCCAGTTGGTGGCCATGGCGCGGCGTGAAGGCGCCCGGCTGGTCGTGTCCAGCTATAACGAACCGCTCATCACCGCCGAATGGGCCGTGGCCGTCTTTCAGGAGGCCGCGCTGGCCGGCCTGACGTGCGCCTTTGTCTCCAACGGCAACGCGACCCCGGAAGTGCTGGACTTCCTCAAGCCGTGGATCCAGGCGTACAAGGTCGATCTGAAGTGCTTCAGCGAACGTCACTACCGCACCCTGGGCGGCACACTTCGCCAAGTGACGGACACCATCCGTGGCATCCACGACCGCGGCATCTGGCTCGAGGTCGTGACCCT
Organism: Gemmataceae bacterium; assembly: GCA_025055215.1. Classification (GTDB taxonomy): domain Bacteria; phylum Planctomycetota; class Planctomycetia; order Gemmatales; family Gemmataceae; genus JANWYO01. The sequence goes on along the minus strand of JANWYO010000142.1, from coordinate 4,850 downwards.
GATCGTGCCAGGCTTCAACGACAGCCCGGCGGAACTGCGCGACACGGCCCGCTTTCTTGCCTCGGTCAGCCCCGACATTCCCTGGCACGTCACCGCCTTTCACAAAGATTACCGCATGACCGAGCCGGACAACACCACAGCCCGGCAGCTGATCGAGGCCGCGGAAATCGGTGCCGAGGAGGGGTTGCGCTTTGTCTATGCGGGGAACCGGCCGGGCGAGGTCGGCCCGTGGGAAAACACCCGCTGTCCGAAGTGCCAAAGTACGGTGATTGAGCGTATCGGTTACCTGGTGCGGTCGTACCGCATCACGCCGGAGGGGCGCTGTCCGGATTGTCAAACGCCCCTGCCGGGCGTGTGGCCGAAATCGCCCGAGGAGGTCCGCACCGGCAACGACCTGCGCGCCTACCTGTCGCGGCGGCCCCGAGCCATGACGACACCCTCGGAAGTGCCGATTCCCAAGGTCGAGAAGCCCACTGTTGCCGTCGGAGGGATGCAAACCATGCCGCTGCCAACCCCCACCGCCCCGACCGCCGCGTCGTCTCCGGCAAGCCGGTTTTCTCCCGAGCAGGAACGGGCGATTCTCACGGCCACGGCCGAGTTGATCCATGCCAGCGTGCAGCGCCGGCCGGCCTATCTGTCGGACCCCACCCTGGCCGGGGCCGCTGACCGGCCCGTGGCCGGGGCGTTTGTCAGCCTGAAACGCGGCCGGCATCTTCGCGGCTGTTGCGGCCAGCTCGGCCCGGCCATTCCCTTGGCCGCGGCCTTACACGACGCCGTCGAACGGACCGTCTGGGACGACGCCCGTTTCCCTCCCGTCTCAGGGAGGGAACTGGAACACCTTAAGCTGGAAATCTGGGTACTGCATCGCCCGGAGCGGGTGGAAGCCCGCGGTGAGGAACGGCTTCAGGCGGTGACGATAGGCCGACACGGCTTGCAGGTGGTCCGCGGTCAGGCCCGCGGCTTGCTCCTGCCGGGCGTACCTGTCGATCACGCCTGGGACGTGCGAACTTTCCTCGAACAGGTATGCGTCAAGGCAGGTCTGCATCCTTCGTTGTGGAAGGATGACGCCACGGAACTGTACCGTTTCGAGGGAGATGTCATCCGTGGCCGGCTTCAGCCCCACGCCAACGGCGCTTCGATGGCCCGGCGTCCCGCCAAGCCCGGGGCGAAGCAGCTGCAAGCCTATGCCGATTTCTGTCGCCGCAACATCATCAACCACCTGTGCGGCGCCGTTCCGATCTACTATCTTCCCGGCCTGGCCGACGGTCAGGTCGCCGGGGTCCATGTGAGCGTTCGGCCGCCAAGAAGTTCCGACGCCCTGCACTTCTTTCAGCTATCGATGCGACCGGGAGTACCGTTGCAATCAACTCTGTTCGCCCTGTCGCAGAACGCCGCTCAAGCCCTGGCGGCGCGCGGAATATCGGCGGAAGAACTCGAATCGCTGGCCGTTGGTGTGTCGATCTTCTTTGACACGTCGCTGCACGGCACCGTGGCCGATCCTGACTTGGCCGGCGTTGAGCCGGAGCATCGGGCCGTTCTGGTGATGGAACGGAATAAGATGGGCATTGTCCGCGACCCGGAACAGCCTGCGGAGCGGTTGCTGGAGTTGGCCGCCGGACAGGCCCGGGTGTCACGCCCGGCGTCGTCAGCGGTCTTCAGCCTGGAATGCGCCACCACCGAGCCGCGGGTGGCGCTCTCGACCGCCCCGCGTCCCGTGGCCGGGCCGGCCATTCGGCCCCCGGCCGTGGCCGGCACCTTCTATCCCGGCACCCCCGACGACGTGCAGCGAATGCTTGATACCCTGCTCCAGGGGGAGCGGCGTTCGGAGAATTGGCCGGCCGTCATGGTGCCGCACGCCGGCTGGATTTACTCCGGGCGGATTGCGGCCCAGGTCTTGCGGCGGGTCCGTATCCCGCGCACGGTCATCATCCTGGGACCGAAGCACACTTCCTTGGGCATGGATTGGGCGGTGGCCCCGCACGAGACCTGGGCGTTTCCGGGAGGTAGCCTGCCATCGGACCCGGCCCTGGCCCGTGCGCTGGCCCAGGCCATTCCCGGGCTGGAACTCGACGCCGCTGCCCACCAACGCGAGCACGGCATCGAGGTCGAATTGCCCCTGTTGGCCCGGCTGGCCCCGGGAACGCGCGTCGTCGGCATCACCATCGGCGGCGGCGACTTGGAGAGTTGCCGGGCCTTCGCCGACGGCCTCGCCGGTGTCCTTCGCAGCCTGGACGAGCAGCCGCTGCTGGTCATTTCCAGTGACATGAACCACTTCGCCACCGACGCAGAAACGCGGCAGCTGGACGAGCTCGCCCTGTCCGCCCTCGACCGGCTCGATCCCGAGGCCGTCTACGACACCGTCATGGAGAACAACATCAGCATGTGCGGCGTCCTACCGGCGGTGATCGTGCTCGAGACGCTGCATCGGCTCGGTCGACCGACCCGGTCCGAGCGCGTGGCCTATGCCACATCCGCCGACGTCACCGGCGACACCAGCCGGGTCGTCGGCTATGCCGGGATGCTGTTCGGCTGAAGACCCCTGCCCGGAAGTGCCCCACAGCCCCGAGGCGGCCCGCGGGGCCTGCACGCCGTTTCCACCGCGCTCAGGGACGATGTTCATATGTCAGCGGCAGGGTGCGAATCGTCTGCCAATTAGCATCGATCCAATCAACGACTTCCGCCAATCCCTGCTCCAACGGAATCGTCGGCGACCAGCCCAATTCTTGGCGGGCGCGGCTCGAGTCGATGACGTAGGCAGCGTCCTGCCCCGGGCGCTCCGCCACGTCGCGCGTGCACTCGGGCAGCGTCTTGCCTAAGAGCCGACAAATCCGCTCCACCACGTCCCGAACGGCGACGCCGGCGTCTGGAGACAAGTGGTATATCTGCCCCACCCGACCTCGCTCCAGGATGGCCTTCTCGCCAAGGGAGACGTCGCGGATGTGGATGTAACTCTTGACCGCCCGGCCACCGCCGTGCAGCTCGATGGTCCGCCCCAGCTTGATGTAAATGATCGAGCGAGGAATGATCTTGTACAGTTGTTGGCCGGCCCCGTACACATTCGTGGCCCGCACCCAGAGCACTGGAAAACCGAACTGCTTGTGGTAGACGTGGAGCAGCTGATCCGCCGCGGCCTTGGAGGCGGCGTAGGGGGTGCTCGGGTTGGGAACGGCATCCTCTCGCACCGTGCCCACGCAGGTGCCGTAAATTTCCGGTGACGAAATGTGCAGGTAGCGTCGGAGGTAATCCTGGCGGCGCAGATGATTCACCAGCCGGGCCAGGGCGACGGTGTTCGTCTGATACCAATGCTCGGGATACTCCCAGCTCGGGGCCACCTCGCTTTGGGCCGCGAAGTTGACGATCAACGCCGGCCGCTCGCGGTCCAGCAGCTCCAAGATGGCCGGCATGTCCCGGTTCAGGTTAAGGGCGTGATACTGGTAGCGCGACAAGTCGGCCCGTCGGCGGTAGCGGAGGAACACGGCCGAGCGCTCCGGCGACCGGCTGATGCCGATGACCCGATAGCGCGGGTCGTCGAGCAGCAGGTCCACCAAGTCCTGACCGGAGAAGCTGTTGGCCCCCAAAACAACGACCGTGTGCTGAGTCATGACAAGGGTCCTTCGCCGATCTTGGCCGGAGCGGTTTCAAGGGCACGAACACGGCGGGTCCACTACGCCGGAGGGAACCGGATCAGCGGCCGGAAAGCCCTTCCTTCCTCCAGGTCGTCGAGTGCCTGGTTAATCTGGTCTAAGGTGTACTCCCGAGTCAGCAGCGGGGAGAGGTCGAGACGGCCGGCGGCCATCAGGCGGCAGTAGCGGGGAAAGTCGCGGTCGGGAACGCTTTCGCCTCCCCAGCTGCCGAGGAGTCTCTTGCCTTGGTTCAGCTCTCGCGGATCGACCTCCAAGAGGTCGCCGGCGGGGGCGTTGCCGACGACGACCGCCGTGCCACCGCGGGGCCGGACCGCCGCAAGGGCCTGGCGCATGACGCTCGGCCGACCGGAACATTCAATGCTGCAATCGATTCCCCCCGGACACAACTGCTGGACAAAGGCGACCGGGTCGGTAACGGTGACGTCAACGGTGTGGGTAGCACCTAGTTGAGTGGCCAAGCGCAGTTTGGCCGCGCGCACGTCGATGGCCACGATGGGCCAGCAGCCCGCCAAGCGGGCGGCGGCCACGGCGCACAGGCCGATGCCGCCGACGCCAAAGACAGCCACTCCCTCACCAGCCTGCAGCCGTGCCGTGTGCAAGACCACCCCCACCCCCGTGGGGACGGCGCAGCCAATCAAGGCCGCCTCCCGCAATGGGAAGTCCCCAGGCAGGGGCGTCAACCGATTCTCGCTTACAACGGCCCAGTCTTGGAAGGTCGTCACGGCCCCGGCATTCACGCTGCGGCCGCCGCAAGTGTAAACCGATCCGGCTACGTCGATCCCCGGGGCCTTGATCCACGACAAGATGACCGGCTCTCCCGGTCGGACCCGCGTGACGCCGGGGCCGCATTCCCGGACCCAGCCGCTCCCCTCGTGGCCCAAGCAGTGAGGCAGGAACCGATCAGGGCCACGCTTGCCCCGCGCTTCCAGGACTTGAGTGTGACAAACGCCGCTGTAGGCCAGCTGCACCAGGACTTGACCGGGCCGCAAGACGGGTATTTCCAGGTCCCACAATTCCAGGGGCCGATCCAACTCCACCAATACCGCCGCCGCGGTTTTCATGGCGCGGTTCCGCCTTGGTCCTGAGCCATTCGTTGCCGCCGTCTTAAGTTGAGTGTAGCAGCCGCAGCCTTGGCCGGCTTGGACACCGTTCTCCGACATGGTTATAAAGCCGACGCCCTCCGCGGCGTTGACCTCCAGCCCGATG
>JANWYO010000168.1 GCA_025055215.1 Gemmataceae bacterium | reverse complement strand
AGGTCCCCTTCGGCCGCCGTGTCGATGTTAAAGGCCACGGCCCGGTCCTCGGGCGTCGGCTCGGCCGCCGCCTCGGGTCGGAGATAGAAGCGGAAGAGGTAGACGCCGGGCTGCCGGGCTTCGTCAAAGACGAAAGTCAGCCGTTGATCGCGGACGCTGCCGACTTGTTCGCCCTTGTCCACCAAGTTAGCGACCTTAGCGGCATCGCCGCGGGGGCCGCCCGCTTGTCCGCCGTCCTTCGGTTCCGGCCAGAAAAAGCGGCGTATACGGCTATCATAGCGAGCGGCATCGACCGTGAAGTCCTTGGCCGAGCCGACCAGCCGGTTCTCGTCGCCGCTGAGTCCCGTGAGGTACTTCTGGGTTTCGATCATCACCACCGTCCAGGTCGCGGACACCGGGAAGCCTCCCGCCCAGTTGTTCCAGCGCTGCCCTGCGGTGGTCATGAACGCCACGACCCGCCCTTTGCCGAAGCGGCTGGCCACCACCAGCGGATCGCCGTACTGGACGATTTCCCGGAGCTTGTCGATCTCGTCGTGCAGGCCCCGCATCTCGGGCTGTTCCCACAGCTCCCGAAGGTTCGGCTGCTCAGGATTCTCCGGGTTGCCGGTGTCCCGCAGCAGCAGGTCGAGGGCGTTGGCCAACTGATACAACGGCTTGCCTGCCAGCAGCTCGCGGATCGCGCGGCGATGTCGCTCCAGGCTGGGAGCAAACTTCGCATAGCGCGGATCGTCGATCGGCAGCTTACCGAGGAGGCCCTGGACGGCATCCTTGTAATCGTCCACCGAGCGGCGATTGGGCAACGTCGCCAGTTCCTCGACCTTGCCCGGCTCGGGCCGCCATTTGGCACGCGCTACCGGGAAATAGCGCTTGATCGCCAGGAATTTGAACAGGCCGCGGATTTTCGGGTCCCACACCTCCGCGAAAATCGGATGTTGCGGGTTGCGGACGAACAATTGGTACTGATCGAGGAAGAAATCGGGCGTCAACTCTTCCTCGCCGAGCGGCGGCTCGGGCCGACCCGCCAACGGCGCAGGAAACAGCCCTCGGCCGTCGGCGTAGAAATGGCGGTTGTACCAATCGGCATTGGTGCGCTCGCCGAGGAAGACGGCCAAGCCGCCCCCCTCGCGCACGTAATTTTCGAGGTTGGCCAGTGCCTTCTCCGTCAGTTCCCGGACATTGAGCAAGTAAATGCTGGGGTACTGGTCGAGGTTGGGTTGTTCCAGCTCGCCGACGCCGCGCGAGATCAGCTCGTACCCTTTGGCCGCCCCGCGGACATTGTCGAAGAGCGTCTGCATGTGGAACGTATCACCCCCTGGCTTGGAGCTGGTGGCCAGGTCGCCATCGATCACCAGCACCGGCACGCGTTCGCGCACTTCGACTACGGCATAGCGGACATTGTCGACGGGGAGCCCGGCCTCTTCCGGTTCGAGGTTGGCGGTCACCTGGTTGAACCCCAGCTGGTCAAACGACAGCGTGAAGGTGGCCGAGGTCGCACCAGGCGGCACGCTCAGGAGGGTGAACGACGCATCGGGCCGGTCGATGCCGTTGAGGTTGACGGTAACGCGGACGAACTTGCGCTCACTGGCGCTGAAGTTATGCACCGTGCAATGAAATTGCACGGGCATGTGCCGGGCCGCTACCCGGGTCTCTGGCCGAAGGTCGGTAATCCCCAAGTTGTCGTGGTGGAGGACGACGCGTTGAATCTCGCTTCGGAACGGATGGGCAGCATCCACCAGCCGAATCTTCACGTCGGCCCTGGCCAGGGCCTGAAGCCGGGCCGTTAATTGGTCCGCTTCCGGCCCGCTCCAGTCCCGTTGGCGGAAGTCGCTGACGATGTGCAACAGCCGCCGGTCGGTGGGGCGAGCGTTCAGCAGGGCCTCGGCCTTTTCGACGCCGCGGACGAGATCGACGCGCACGGCCGTGGCCTGCAAGCCGCCGAGGATGCCGCGCAGCTCCTCCAGCGTTTCAGTATTGAGCCGTTCGACGCGGATCGACTCGTCGTCGAGGTTCGACAGGCGGATCAGCTGCACGGTCTGTGGCGTATTGGCGTTGAGGGCATTCTTGCAGATCCGCTCGGTGATCAGCTCCTTAGCCAGGCTGAAGGTGTCGCGTGGCACTCCTTCCTCTCGCCACTGGTCGGTCATACTGGGGGTGTCGTCGAGGAGGACCAGGTGGAAGGTGCTTTGGTTGGGGCCGAAGCCGAAGGCCCAGCCGACGAAGCGGGCCACGAGGATGGCGGTAAGCAGGACCAAGAGGATTCGGAGCAACAATAGCAGGATCTGCTCGATGATGAGCCGGCGACGGTTGCGTTTCTGCGATTTGAGCAGAAATTCCATCGCGGCCCAGCGGATGCGCTTGAAGCGCATCCGGTTGATCAGGTGGATGATGATCGGCGAACTTACCAGGGCGCCGCCGGCCACCATGGCCCACGGCGACAGGAACAGCTCAAGCATGGGTGCGTGCCTTCGCGGAAGACTTAAAGGCCGAGCGGTGGTGCAGGAAGCGGGCCAGTACCGCGTCGAGGTAATCGCTGGTGCGGACCAGGGTGTAGTCGATCCCTTGCCGGGCGCAGCCGCGACGCACCTCGACCAGATACTCCTCCAGGGCCTCCAGGTAGCCGTCGCGCAAGGCCCGGGGGTCGCACGTCAGGTGGGGGAGTTCTTCCATCCCTTCAAAGCGGGTGGTGCCCACGAAGGGGAACGTCATCTCGTCATCGTCGAGCACGTGGAACACCAGAACGTCATGCCGCCGATGCCGCAGCATCTCCAGGCCGCGGAAGAACGGCTCACGCTCCGCCAGCAGGTCCGACACCAGAATGATCATGCTGCGGGTCGTGGTGGTCTCGGCCACCCGGCGGAGGATCTTTTCCAGGTCGGTCTTTTCCCGTGGCCGGCTGACGTCCAGCCCCGTGACGATGGCGTCGATGTGCGTCTGCTGGCTCCGCGACGGCACCGTGGTCCGCACGTCGGCGTCGAAAGTGACCAAGCCGACGGCATCTTGCTGCCGGAGGATGAGATAGCCCAAGCAAGCGGCGATGGTGCAGGCACAATCGTACTTGTTGAGCGGACCGCGCCCATAGTGCATCGACTCGCTGACATCCACGACCAACGTTGCCCGCAGGTTCGTCTCTTCCTCGAACTGCTTGATGTAAAACCGGTCGGTTTTCGACCAAACCTTCCAGTCGAGGTGGCGGATGTCGTCACCC
>JANWYO010000333.1 GCA_025055215.1 Gemmataceae bacterium | reverse complement strand
GTCGCTTTCGCCCGCACGGCCGATGGGAAACAGCAAGGGCTTTTGTTGAGCGAATCGGCCGCCCCGCGCATGGGGCCCATCCAGCCCGGTGACGTCCTCTTCGACTTGACCTCGAGCGACCTGGCCAGCAACCTCAAGGGATGGCAACCCGCGTTTCCTGATGCTCGGGGGTGGACGGTCGCCTCTGCTTCGGTCGGGGGCAAGACGCTGCTGACGATTCGGCAGAACAATCAGGTCGTTCGGACAATTGAGTTGGCAGCGACCCAGCTGGTCACCAGCCTGGCCCTGTTGCCGCCACAAAGGCACATCGACTTTCCCCTCTTGGCCCTGGCGCTGCTCGATCAGGGCCGGCCGCGACTGCTGCTGTACAACGGCCAGTCGGGCGAGCCGATCCGCCAGCTCAACGGCCACGCCGATGCCATTCGTGCCTTGGCCTTTTCCGCCGATGGTCGCTTCCTCGCCAGCGCCAGCGAAGACCAGACCGTCAGCGTCTGGGGCCTCCTCAACCGGGACCGCATCCTGGGACAGCGCGGCTTGCTGCCCGGCGTGGCCGTCAAGGAAGACAACGGCCGGGTCGTCGTCACCCGTGTCTTCGACGACAGCCCGGCCCACGGCAAGCTCCAGCCCGGCGAAGTGATCCAAGGGGTCGTGGAAGGGAACGAGGTCCGGCCGCTGGCAAGCTTGCTCGCTTACTATGAGGCCGTCGCCCTGCACAAGCCTGGCTCAACGATTACGTTGCGGGTGGAAGCCGACCGAAAGACTCGGGACATGGCCTTGGTGGTCAGCCAAGGGGTCGATGAGCGGAAGCCGCTTTATTCGCTGTTCCTGACGCGGTCTGGTCGGGGGGGCGAACGCCACTGGATCGGTTGGAGTCCGATCGGGCCTTACGATTCGAGCGGCCCCCAAGCGGAGCGTTATCTGGCCTGGCACTTTAACACTGGTCAACCGGGAGAGCCGACGCGCTGTGCCCTGGCGGATCAGTACCGAAAGGAATACCACCGTGAGGGGCTGCTGACCCTTCTTAACGAGACGGGCAACCTCAGCGATGCCTTGGCGGCTTGGGAGGCAGATCGGCGGCGGCAGCCGCTGCCACCGCCGACCCTGACGGTGTGGTTGGCCGAGTTGGGCCCCGGAGCGCCGGTTGACGGACAAGGCCACCTGCTGGTCCGCCAACCGCGGCAGGCGTTGCAGCTGGCGATCGACGACTTTCCGGCCGAGGGTGTAGCGTCGGTGGAGTACCGGCTGGACCAAGGGCCGCGGCAGCCGCTGCCGCGGGTCGGCGGGGAGTATCGGGCCGATTTGCCGGAGTTGAAGCCCGGGGTGCATCGGGCGCAGGTGATCGTGCGGACGAACGAGGTCGAGCCGAAGGAATACGCCGCCGAGCTGACGGTTCGCTACCAACCGCCGCCGCCGGTGATCGTCGCGCAGGTGCCGCCGTGGCAGGTGGTCAACGACGCCACGTTCACGTTCAAGGCCGAAGTGCAGCCCGCGCGGCCCGGTCTGGAAGTGCAGGTTCGGCTGTCGCAACGGCACCAAGGCAAGGAGCTGTTGACCGCCGATCAGCAACTGACAGGACTGCGCATCGACCGGACGCTGAGGCTGCCGCCGGGGGACAGCGTGATCGAGGTGGTGGCGGTCAATAAGGATGCGCTGGCAAGTCACGAGGAGTGGGAGACACGCCGGCTGAGCATCGTGGTTCACCGGCCCGAGCCGGTGCCGGCCCCGCGGGTGGTGCTGGAGCGGGTGGTACCGGCCCGGGGCGCTGCCCCGGCGGTCGAGCCGGGGAGGCCGGTGGTCGTCGCTGAGCGTCGCGTCCGCATCGTCGGCCGCCTCGAAGCCACCCAGGAGTTGACCCAGGCGGGCTGGGCCCGCGGCGAGCGCGGTCCGGTGCAGCCGTTGACCCGCTTCGAGCCGGGCAAGCATAAGACCTGGGCCATCGACGAGCAACTGACCCTGGAGCCGGGGAGGCAGATAGTCCGCGTCGTAGCTCGGACGGCCCTCAGCCCCGAGGCGGAGGGCCGGCTGGTCGTTGAGTATCGGCCACCATTACCCGAGGCCATCGTGCTGGGGCCGGCCAACGGCCTGACGCTTTACGAAGGGCGTGACCCGGGGGTGGTGGAACTCGTGGCCCGTCTGGTCCGAGCGGCGGACCCGCAGCCCTTTTCGGCCGTGGTGGTGCTCAACGACAAACCCCTGGCCCAAGTGCCGTCCATCGACGAAGAGGCGGGCGTCCTTCGAGCTAAGGTCCCCCTTCAGCCGGGCGACAATCGCCTGCAACTGCAACTGGAGAACGAGTGGCACGGCTTGGCGACAACGGCGGCGGTGACGGTCCGCTATCTGCGGCCGCCGCGCCGCTTGGCTTGGGAGCGGCCCCAGCCGGGGGACAAGCCGTTGGTCGATCTGACGGCTCGAGCCGAGTCGCCGCTGCCACTCGCGCCGGAGCGCGTCCGGCTGGAAGTGAATGGCCAACCGGTGAAGGCCGCCGCGGAAGTCACTCCGAGCGGGAAGGATCCGACGCTTTGGACGATCCAGGTCCGCCGCGTGCCTTTGGCCGCGGGTGACAATCGACTGTCGCTTTGGGTCGGCAATGGCGACGGCTGGTCCCTGGAGCCGGCCACGCTGACCGTAGCCTACCAGCCGCCCAAGCCGCCGGCCCCGCCGGAGGTGACGCTGCTGGAGCCAGCCTCGGACCAGGCTGTCACCGAGGCGCGGCAGCGGGTCCGCTTTCGCGTGCGGTCGGCGTCGCCCCTGCGCGAGGTGGTGCTGGTCCGCCATGCCGACGGGTCGCCGCCCCAAGTCCGGCCGATCGACGTCGCCGCCCTCAAGCCCCTCGCCGGCGGTCGCTTTGAACTCTTGAGCCACACCGAGCTCGACCTGAGACCCGGCATCAATCGCCTGCACGTCGAGGCGCGCAACGACGATGGTCCCACCAGCACCGCGCCCGTGACCATCACCTATGCTCCCCTCCCCGTCCGCCTGGTGATCGATCGCATCACCGTGCCGGGAGGCATCACTTTGCAGCCGACCGCGCAGGCGGATGGCCTCTTGGCCTTTCCCCCGGCGCCCTCCGGCAGGGTGCTCGTGCATGGCCGCGTCCTCTGGGACCGCCCCGACGACGAAAAACTCAAGGGCGTGCACATGGTGCGGGTCTACGTCAACGGCTTCCAGCAAGTCCCCGTCAGCCTGCTCAGCACCAGCGCCAACCGCGAACGCGCCTTCCAGGCGGAAATCCTCCTTAACCGCCTGACCAGTAACCTCGTGGAAGTCGAGTTGCCGGAACTGGCCCAGGACACCGGCAACCGGCGCCGCTGCACGCTGGATTGCCTGAAACCCGTCACCGGGCAACGGCTCCACCTGCTGATCGTCGCGATCGGCGAAGCCGACGAAGAGAAATTGACCGATCAAGTGCTCCGAGCAATGCAGGCTGGCCGCGACGCCAAAGGGCGACTGCGAACACCGGTCTTCGATGAGGTCGTGCTCTACGGGCCATTAGTCGGTTACGTGACCCGCGGCCAGGTCGGCTTGCAGATCCACAAAATGAAACAGGCGCTGGACCGGCGAGCGGCAGCGGGTTCGGCCAATGATGTGATCCTGCTCTATTTTCAAGGCGGGGAAGCCGCCCAGGCCCGCCATGTCTTTCTCCGCACCAGTGCCAGCCAGTTCGACCCGGATTTGCAGCGGTCGGGTATTCGCGGCACCGACCTGATCAACCGGCTGGGCGATGCCTTGGGAGCCCAGGTGCTCCTGCTCGATGTCTTACGCGCCGGGCCAACCGACACGCCATCGCCGGAGCAGCCGGCGCGCTGGCAGGACCCGGGCCGAGTCGCGCTTTTCCGCTACGCGTACTTGGGGATTTCGCCCCGCTCCGGCTCGGTCCCGGGGTTGTTGGATGATTTCGCCGAGGGGATGCGGCACGCTGAAAGGCTGGGCGACGTCGCGGCGCACATCAGCCAGCACTTTCGACTAGTGTCCGAAGGGTTGGCCTGGGTGTCAAAGCGCTCCCCGAAGTTGGTTGCCGACCTGTACGTCCCCGGAAGTCTCATGGACATGCCCATCAGCGGCAAACGGACCTCGCCGTGAGGCCCGGCCCCTTTTAGGGCCGGGCCGCCGCAGGCCGACAAAGCTTGGTCGCGGCCGCAAGGTGGGTGATTTCATCGATTCAGCCCGCGCCCGTTGTCCGGATTCGGGTTTTGACAAATCGGAAATGTTGCCTTAGACTCACACTTTTGACTCGCCGATCCGATCTCGACCGTGATGAGTTACACGCCCTGACGAATTGCGCCCATGCCCTGGAGGTGCGTCATGTGGTCTTCCTGGTGGCGCCGCTGGTCTTCGCTCCGTCACTGGCTACCCCGCACCCGCCGGCGTCAGTCTGGGCTGTGGCTCGCTCCACGGATCGAAGCGCTCGAAGGGCGCTGGGCTCCGGCCACCGTGACCAACCTGGGCGACCTCGTGTCCGGCTCGCTCCGCGACGCCATCCTGAACACCCCCGCCGGCGGCATCGTTGATTTCCAATCAGGTTTGTCTGGCACCATCAACCTGGACACGAGCGCGGGCCCTCTGGTCATCAACAAGAACCTCACCATCCTCGGTCCCGGCGCCAGCGCGATTACGGTGAGCGGCCAGTCCGCGATTCGCGTCTTTGAAATTCAGCCCGGCTTTTCGGTGACCATCAGCGGACTTACGATCCAAGACGGCTCCACCAACCTCGACGGCGGTGGCATCCTCAATCACGGCACGCTGGTCCTCTCCGGGTGCGTGGTCAAGAATAACTCCAGTACCAACGGTGCCGGCTTGGCCAACATGGCCACGAGTGCGCCGGCCTCGGTCACCATCGTCAACTCAACCTTCGAATTCAACGTCGCCACAACCTTTGGCGGAGCAATCTACAACGCCACGAGCGGTCCATTCGCGGCGTCGATGCAAATTATCGGCAGCGCGCTCTTGAACAACTCGACCGGGAACAACGGGGGTGCCATCTTCAATACCCAGAACCTGGGCCTGGTCAACTCCACCATCGCCGCCAACAGTGCCGGGGGCCTCGGTGGGGGCATCCACAGCACGGGGCTCCTGGACCTGACCAACGTCACCGTCACCAACAATGTTGCCAGTTCCTCGGGCGGGGGCATCAACGAGACAGGTACCGCCCAGCTGAAGAACACCATCGTGGCCGAGAATACAGCTGGCAACTTTCCGGACTACGCCGGGACCGTGGACTTGGCCTTGCACAATCTTATCGGCAACGGTGCGGGCAGCTTCGGGTTCCTCCCAGGGAACGGCAACCTGGTCGGGACGGCCTCGTCGCCGATCAATCCGCAGCTTGGACCGTTGCAGTTCAACGGTGGGCCGACCCAGTCGCGCTACCCCTTGGCGGGCAGTCCGGTCATTAACGCCGGTCTCAATGCCGCTGCCGTCGGCGCCAACGATCAGCGCGGACCGGGCTTCAACCGCGTCGTCAACCTCGTGGTGGACATCGGGGCGGTTGAATTCCAGCCACCGCTGACGAACACCGTGTTGTCCCTGTCTCCCAACCCGTCGTTGGTGGGGCAGAACGTCACCTTCACGGCCCAAGTGACGGGCGTGGTGCCAGGCTCCAACCCCGTCCAAGGCTCGGTGAGCTTTTTCGTGGACAGCAACTTGTTCGCGGTGGCACCGCTGATCAATGGTGTGGCCGTGGCCAACACCGCCGGGCTGAGCGTGGGCGTCCACCAGGTTCAAGCCATCTACAACGGCGATGATCCGTTCAACCTCTATCTACCCAGCGGTGACATGGACGATCAGACGGTCCTGGTCCATTCCATCATCGCCGTCGGGACCGACGTTGACGGACCGCCGATCGTGCGCGTCTTCCACGCGCAGACCGGGGCGTTGTTGCGGACCTTTTTCGCGTATAACCCGCGCTTCCGTGGCGGCGTGCGGGTGGCCGTGGCGGACATCAACGGGGACGGGTTTCAAGACATTATAACCGGGGCTGGGCCGGGGGGAGGGCCGCACGTCCAAGTGTTCGATGGCCAGACGGGGGGCACGCTCCTGAGCTTCTACGCTTATGCCCCGAGCTTTCGGGGCGGGGTGTTTGTGGCCGGGGGCTACTTTGGCTCCACCGTGGGCATGGGGATCGTGACCGGGGCGGATGCCGGCGGCGGGCCGCACGTGCGCCTGTTCAACACGGCGCTGGTGGAGCTGAGCAGCTTTTTCGCCTACGACCCGAGTTTCCGCGGTGGCGTGCGGGTGGCTGCCGGCGACACCAATGGCGACGGCACCGCCGAGATCATCACCGGGGCGGGGCCCGGCGGCGGGCCGCACGTCCGCGTCTTCGATGCCCTGAACCCGGCCGTCGTTTTGGCGAGTTTTTATGCTTACAGCCCCACGTTCCGCGGCGGCATCTACGTCGCCGCCGGCGACCTGACGGGCAACGGCCGAGCCGACATCGTCACCGGCGCCGGCGTCACCGGCGGGTCGCACGTCCGCAGCTTCGACGGCCTGGGCAATCAGCTCCCCATCCCGGCCGGCAGTTTCTTCGCGTACGCCGCCCTCAACTTCCCCTTCGGCATCCGCGTCGCTACCGCCTTAGTCCGACCCAACAGCAACACCCTCGACATCGTCACCGGCCCCGGGCCCGACGTCAGCCCGCTGGTGCTGGCGTACAACCCCGCCACGCTTTTCGCCGACCTCGTCTTTTTTGCGTTCGACCCGCTGTACCTGGAAGGGATTTTCGTCGGCGGCTGACGACCCGGCCGGCGCCCAACGCGCCGGCCGGGTCGGTGCGGACCGACCCGGACCTTCGGACGAGGGAAAAGAGGTCAGAAGCGGAACTCCAGCTGCACCATCGGCCCCTGGTAGAAGACACAGCCCGAGGTGTCGACGTTGGCCAGCGGCTGAAGCAGGTCGAAGTTGATCTGGTCCACCGAGTCGAGGACGCCCACCAGCCAGAGGAGGCTGTAGGCGCCGCGGACGCGGGCGAAGTTGCAGAAGTAGACGTCGACGAAGAACGACATATCGTAGGCCTGCCCGGACGTGCTCAGCCGGCGTTGCGCCCCGGGACCATAGAACCCATCGCCGCGCTGGAGCGTGGTATCGACATCGGCGAAGTTCATGCCCCAGGTTCCTTTGGCGTGCATGCCGATCCCGAGCCAGTTGCACACCCCCTGCATGACCTCCAGACCGCCCTGCACGCCGACGAGGCGGTTGTGGGTGCGGATGGTGTAGGTCATCTGCTGCGTCAACACCGGCGGCACCAGGCCGAGCGGGCTGGCGTCGAGGAACAGACCGAAACGCTCCTGCTGGTCGATGTACCGGGCGCCGATGAAGAGCGAAATGCACGGGCAGACCGTGACGCCGGTGCGGAAGTTACACTCCAGGCTGGCCAAGGTGTTGTCCAGGCTGATGGCGGCGACATTGGCGCGGAGGAAAGTGGTGGGCGCGAACCCCACCGGCGGATTCACGAGGGGCACCGCCAGCCGGGCCGTGGGAACCACCGGCAGCGCCAGCGTGGCCAGCGACGTGCTGCTCTCCGGGACGTAAAAACCGATGAAATCGAGGCCGTGGTCTCCCCAGAAGAGGCCCGCGGTGAAGCGTGGCCCCCAAGCCATGGTCGGGTTGAGGTTTCCCGGGTCGAGGGCGATGGGATCGGTGGCGGTTGGGAACGGCGGCGACGAAAGCCGGACCAAGGGGACGTTCGCAGGGTTAGCACGTTGGAAAGCCTGAGCGCCGGCGCCGATGTAGCAGCCGCGCGGCTCGCCGCCGACCGGGTCGCAGTCGGGGAAGGCGTTGGGCGTGTCCGGCGGCAGGCCGAGGCAATCCGGGGGGCCAGACGGGGCCAGCAGGGGATTCATGGGGCCGACCACGGCCGAGGGAGCGGTATGCGACGGGGCAAACGGCATCGGCTCGGGCATCGGCGCCGGGCCGTGGCCCATCGGCAGGTACTGGGCGTGCGCCGGCAAGCCCACCAGCAAACCCCAGCCGAGCACCAGCCCTCCGAACCACTGCTTGCCCATGGTGACCTCCCACTTACCCCCGACATCGTGGACCGCCATCCTCTGGGCGCGAATCGAGGGAAAATCGCAGCCGTCAAGGAGAAGATCGGCTGAACCATCGGCAAGCTTGAAGTTTTCGACAGGACCGTTGCCACCGTCATCATCGCTACAGTCGCAATCCCCGCTCGCCGCGGTCTGCGGCGAGCGGCGTTGCGGGAGGCCGTCACGAGCGCGAACCGGCAAGCGATCATTGAATCCCCGGTGACCAGGGATGTACTTGCAGCAGTGATCGATGGTTCACGGGCGTGCGACAGCAGCAGCAGCGTTACCTCGGACAATCACCGTCCTTGCTACGCCGCCGGACCCGCCGACTGCCCTAGCGGACCATTGGCAATCCCCGTCATTTTGGAGTCCTTAGTGCCCCACCCACCGGCCAGACGAGGCGCGGCGTCGGCCACCCACGACCCTCCCCTCGACAGCGGCATTGCCAGTGGCACCGCATCAGAATGGTGGCACCAAGGGCCTTAGTGCGTTGCCGCGCCGTTTGCCCTGCAATTTTCCTTAGCCGGGCCGCGGGAGCAGGAGCGGCCCGGCGTCCGTTCTTGTCTTGGCCCCAGCGAGGCTATGGACCTGGGTGAGGGATTTGCCGCCGGGAGTCGCGGCCACAAAAACCTCTGTGCTCTGAGGCTTGGATGCCCTTCTTGCCCTGCTCTTCCAGTCCCCGCCGGAGGATTGAGGTGGACCCAGATCGCGGCGTCGGTGCCGCGGTGGCAAGTCAGGTGTCGTGGACGGCGTATGTCAGCCACAACGACAGGCCGAAGGCGATGCGCAAGGCGATTTGCATAATGACCCAACGCATCGTGCTGTTGATCAGCTTACCAGCGTCGATCAAGGCCTTCCGCACCTCCTGACTTACCATTTCGTGGGGATCGATCCGACCGAAGGTCAACACCCGCACCAAGGGGCCGTGCCAGGCGCGCAACCAGTATTCGGCCCGGTCGAAGTGGTGCTCCAGGGTCGCCCGGTCGATTGGATTTACCACCACGATGCCATAGACGTCGATCGACAGCATGGCCGCTCCCAGCAGGGCGAGCACGGGCCACAGCAGCGGTTCGGAGGCGACGGTGGACAGCGTGAGGGTGGCCTGGTGCCAGACGAGCCGCGAGGCCAGCAGCTGAAGGAGCATCAGGGCAAACCCCGCAAAGACTGGCCAAACCGTGCTCCAGCTGAGGAAGACCGCGCGATGTCGGGTGACGAGGTCGAGCAGACGCGGCCACCGGCCGGGGACGTTCAGCGCCAGCCCGCCGATGGCGCGATATTGCCCAAGGCGGACGTAGGTGCTGAGCAGGAACGCCACCGCCAAGTAAAAGTCGAACAGGCGAATCAGGTCCAGGTGCTGCCAGCTGGTCATAACACGGTCACGATGCAGCGGAACTCCATACCACGGTGTCGGTTCGCCTCCGAGAACTTCCTCAAACCCCGGGCAATAACCGGCAGCCGCTCTTGCTCCAGAGAAATCGGCCACGGCCGCCCCGGCGGCGCAGGCCTGCCAGCCGATGGCCGGCCGGCTACTCTGACCCAGGCGTTGTGTACTTCCTGCGACGCTGAGGCATTGGAGGGTTGTCCGTGTCGCGACGCCTGAGCCTGCCGATGGCTGCGCTCTGTTACGTCCTGAGCGGCTGTGCCGACGCGGTGCGGGACGTCCACCGGATCGTGGTCATTCCCAAGGGATTGACTCACGAGCACTGGCAGTCGGTACACCGCGGGGCGTTGCGGGCAGCCGAGGAACTGACGGCCCGGGGCTGGCCGACGCGAATCATCTGGGATGGTCCGCTGCGCGAGAGCGATGCGTTGGCTCAGATCCGCATCGTCGACCGCCGCGTCAGCACGCGCGTGGACGGCATTGTCCTGGCCCCGCAGCACAGCCAGACCTTGATTGCCCCGGTGGCTCGGGCCGTCCAGCAAGGGATCCCCGTCGTCATTATGGACTCCGGGCTGGATGCCCCAGAGTTGTACGTCAAGTACGTCGCTACCGATAATTATCACGGCGGCTGGCTGGCCGCGGAACACCTCCTGAACGTGCTGCGGGCGGATGGCAAGCCAGCACCTCGTTTGATCCTGTTCCGCTATCAGGTCGGGTCGCAGAGCACGCAGCTGCGGGAGCAGGGTTTCGAGGATTACGTCAACCGCGAGATCGAACGGCAGCGCCGCGCCGGCCAGCCGACCATCACTTGGCTGTCCAAGGACAAATACGCCGGCGCGACCAAAGACTCCGCCCTGCGAGAAGCCGCCCCGCTGGTGAATCGCTTCCGCGATCAGATCGACGGCATCTTCGCGGTCAACGAATCGTCGGCCAACGGCATGCTCGATGCCTTGCGCAGCCTCGGCCTCCATCGCAGGGTCCGGCTCATGGGGTTCGATTCCAGCGTGCCGTTGCAGCAAGCGGTCCGCGACGACGACGGCACCGGCCGAGGAGAGGTCGTCGGCCTGATCCTGCAAGACCCCTACAAAATGGGCTATTACAGTGTCTGGACGCTGGTGCATCACCTTCGCGGTTACGACGTGTCCGCCGGTGGCAAAGTCCTCAGCACCGGCGAACACCTGGTGACCCGCGACAATATCGACGCTCCCAGCACCCGCGAACTGTTCGATCCCCTCATGCAGGGCCAACGCATCCTGACCCCGCCCAACTTCCCGCGGCGGTCGAGCCGGGGCTTGCCTGACCAGGGTGCCCATTGAGAGTCGCGCCGGTTCGCCCGGGGTTTATCCGCTGGCCCATCGATCCCCCGTGGGTCTAGATGGCCCGCCTTCAAAGAAATCGGCTGGGGCGAAGGAGAGGAACCAGGGAAAAGCGGTGCTCGGCGTGGTGTGCCGCGTCGGCAGACTGGGATTGTTCCAGGCGAATCAGCCCGGCGGGGCAGTTACTGGGCGCTGGACTGGCGCAAGCGGTCCACCAGAGCGAGGGCTTCTTGGGGGGTCTTGATCGTGCCCTCCAGCTGGGCTTCGCGAACGGCGGCCAGCAGCGTCTTAAACTCAGGTCCGGGCTCCAGGCCGTGGCGGGTGAGATCGTGGCCGGTCAACAACGGCGGGGGGTTGAGGTCGGCTTCGGTCCATTCGCGGAGGAGGAACTCGCAGTAGTCCACGTGATCGGTGCTGCGGCCCGATGCCAAAGCATCGGCCCGGTGCAAGGCCAGGAGCTCGCGGATGCCGGGGTGGGCTAGCGTCGCCTTCAGCTTGGCCGTGCGCATCTGCCGGGCGTCGCACAGGAACTGGTGCTTTTCGACAAGCCATTCGATCCGCTCGCGCTCGGCGTTGGACAACCGCAGCCGAGTGGCCATTTCGCCGGCCATCCGCTTGCCGACGTGCTCGTGATGGTGGAAGGTGTACCGGTCTGCCGTTCGGGCTACGGTCCGGGGCTTGCCGACGTCGTGGACCAAGGCGGCAAAGGCCAGGGGGAACGACACTTCGGGGCCGAGGAAATCGAGGACTTTCAAGACGTGCGTCCACAGGTCGCCGGTCGGCGCTGTCGGAGGACCCTGCGGCAGGCCCTTCATCGGTACCAGCTCGGGAAGGATTGGTTCCATCAGCCACATCTCATCCAGCAGGCGCATCCCCCGCGAGCGGCGGGCGTGGACCAGCATCTTCCGCAGCTCGTCGGCGATGCGCTCGGCACTGACGACGCGGATCTGGTCGGCCATGCGCTGGATGGCCGCGGCGGTGTCGGCCTCGATTTCCAGGTCAAAGCGGGCGGCGATGCGCACGGCCCGGAGCATGCGCAGCTTGTCTTCGGCGAACCGGGCCTGGGGATCACCGATCGCTCGCAGGCGCCTCAACTCCAGGTCACGCCGGCCATCAACGTAGTCGATGAGGCGGTTTTCCAGGGGGTCGAAAAACATGCCGTTGATGGTGAAGTCGCGGCGCAGGGCGTCTTCGTAGGCCGTCGCAAAGATCACTTGGTCAGGGTGGCGGCCGTCGGTGTAAGAGACGTCGCTGCGGAAGGTAGCAACCTGGACATGGAGGTTCTCGCCCTCGGTGCGGGGGCCGAGGACTTCGACGACGCCGAAGCTGGCCCCAACCATGAGCGACCGGGGGAAGAGGCGGCGGACTTCCTCCGGCCGAGCGTCGGTGGCCACGTCGTAATCTTGCGGGGTGAGGCCGAGCAATTCGTCGCGGACGCAGCCGCCGGCCCAGAGGGCCTGATAGCCGGCCTGGCGCAACCGCCGTACCACCGCGATGGCAAATTCTCGTTCGGTCATGGTCGTTCCACGACCTGGGCGGGCGACTCGACGGCGGTCTTGACCCAGAGGAGGAGGAGGTTTCGGCCGTAGTGGCGTTCTTCCCAAGCGGCGGCCGCCGGCAGGTCGGCTGCTTTCACCTTGTGGTGCTCTCCTTGCAAGATCAGGACCGAGCCGACGGCCAAGCGCGCCTGGAAGCGGGCCAGCAAGTCCCGCAGCCGATCCCATTGCCGCTCGAAGTCCGCAAAAGGGGGACCGATGAAGACATTGACCGGCTCGGCAGGCGGTTCCCACCGCTCCGCCCAGCGGTAGACATCGGCGCGGACCACCTGGCCGGTGTCGTTGACGGCGAAGGTTTGCAGATGGCGTTCGATGTTCTCGGCGAGGCGGAAGTCCCGCTCCACAAACAGGGCCGTCGATGCTCCGCGGCTGAGCGCCTCCAACCCGGCGGCCCCGGTGCCGGCGAACACATCAACAAAAGGCCGACCCGGCACCGCATCCCCGAGGATGCTGAACAGCGCCTCACGCACCATCTGCGGCGTCGGACGCAAGCCCGGGCTGGCGCGGCAGCGCACCTTGCGGCCACGGAGCTTGCCAGCCACGATACGGACCTCAATGTGCATGGCAGTGTCTTGCTCTCTCGTTGAGGCAATGTTTCGGAGGTTGATTGTAGCAAACCCCACCGTGATCTTCGCAAAAACACGCCTCCCGTTGTCGGAGCCTTCGTCAGCCTCACGCCGCATCGACGAGACATCAGGCACCGGCGCGTAAAATCGGAGAAGATGGTCAATTCCGGTTCCCTGCCTCAGTACGGCTTTTTCTCCAAAGACCCTCATTTTCCTCGTCATTGCTCTTGCGACGCCGACGGGCGGAGCGGTAGATTAATCCGCGACCAAGGCCTTCAAGGGCTTCGTGTGACTCTGTTTTTGCCGGTGTGGAAGGGATTCCGCGTGACCACATCTGCTTCTGTCCCCGGTTTGGCTCGCGATCTGTCATCCCATGAGCCCCGCCACGGGCAACCGTGGCTGGCGCACCTGCGTCAGGCTGTGCAACAGGCGCGCCAGCACCTTCTTGGACTCCAGAAGGAAGACGGCCACTGGGTGGGCGAGTTGGAAGGGGACACGATCCTGGAGTCGGAATACATCCTGCTGATGGCATTCCTGGGTCGGGAGCGCGACCCGCGGGTGGCCAAGGCCGCCCGCTACATCCTTCGCCAACAGTTGCCCGAGGGGGGATGGAATAACTATCCCGGCGGTCCGGCGGAATTGAGTGTTTCGGTAAAGGCCTACTTTGCCCTGAAATTGGCGGGTCACTCTGCCGACCAGCCGTACATGCGTCGTGCCTGCGAGGTCATCCGGTCGCTGGGGGGGGCGAGCCGGTGCAACAGCTTCACCAAGTTTTACCTGGCGCTGTTGGGCCAATTTCCCTACGCCAATTGCCCCGCCGTGCCGCCGGAGATGATCCTGCTGCCGCGGTGGTTCTACTTCAACATTTATGCGATGTCGAGTTGGTCGCGGACGATCCTGGTGCCATTGAGCATCGTTTACGCCCACAAGCCCGTCCGTCGGCTGCCGCCCGAGTCTGGCATCGCGGAACTCTTTCTGGAGCCACCCACCACGCCGTTGTGGCCCCATCCGCCGACCCGTCGCTGGCTGACCTGGACCAACTTCTTCCTGGTGCTGGACCAACTCCTCAAACAAATCGACCGCCTGGGGCCGGGGCCGATCCGGCGACTGGCCCTGCGGCGAGCCGAGGCATGGATGCGCGAGCGCTTCGCGGACAGCGACGGTCTGGGGGCGATTTTTCCGCCGATGATCTACACCGTCATCGTCCTCCGTTGCCTGGGCTATAGCGAGCGTTCCCCCGAATGGCGCTGGGCGTTGCAGCAGCTGGAGGCGCTGGGCATCGAGGATGGCGAAACCCTGCGCTTACAGCCGTGCCTGTCGCCCGTGTGGGACACCGCCTTGAGCACGATTGGCCTGGTCGACTCGCTTCACGCCGTGCGGCCCTCTCCAGACGACAAGCAGGTCATTCGCGCGGCGCTGGACCGCTCGGCGCGCTGGCTGTTGGGGCGCGAGGTCCATCGGCGAGGCGATTGGAGCCTGGCCAATCCGCATCTGGAGCCGGGAGGGTGGTTTTTTGAATACCGCAACGCCTTCTACCCGGACACGGACGACACGGCGATGGTCTTGATGGCCTTGGCCAAGGCGGGACACGCCGTCACGCCCGACGGTCGGCCGGCGGCGGAGCGCGGCTTGCGCTGGCTGTTGGGCATGCAGAACAGCGATGGCGGCTGGGCCGCCTTCGACCGCGACATCAACCGCCAACTCCTGACCAAGGTGCCCTTCGCCGACCACAACGCCATGCTCGACCCCAGTTGCCCGGACATCACCGGCCGGGCCTTGGAAGCCCTGGGGCACTATGGCTACCGCCTCAGCAACCCCCAGGTGCAGCGGGCGATTGCGTTCCTGCGGCGGACGCAAACGTCGGCCGGGGGCTGGTCGGGCCGCTGGGGGGTCAACTACCTGTACGGCACTTGGCAGGTATTGGCGGGGTTGCGGGCAATTGGCTTCGACATGGCCGATCCGCTGGTTCGCCGGGCCGTTGGTTGGTTGTGCAAGGTGCAGCAGCCGAGCGGGGCGTGGGGCGAAAGCTGCCGCAGCTACGACGACCCCCGCTGGGCCGGCCAAGGGGAACCGACCGCCTCGCAGACCGCCTGGGCGCTGCTCGGCCTGTTGGCCGCCGGCGAGGCCGGCTCGGACGCCGTCCGAGCCGGCATCAACTGGCTTCTCGACCACCAGCGACCCGACGGCAGCTGGCACGAGGGGCCGTTCACGGGCACCGGCTTCCCCCGGGTCTTTTACCTCAAATACCACATGTATCCGGTCTATTTCCCGCTCATGGCCCTGGCCCGCTACCTTCTGGAGGTTGGCCGCCGGTCCCCGGCGGGCACCGCGGCCAATCCCCCGCCGGGCTGCGCCTGGTCGGCCTCTTCCTCGTGATGGCTGCCTGCCTCGGGAGTCACCATGCGCTTCCCCCTGACCCTCACGACCAACATGGCCAGCTACCTCGTCCGCAAGAAGCTGGCCCGCGAACGTCGCTTCCCCCTCGTCCTCATGCTGGAACCGTTGCACGCCTGCAACTTGACGTGCACCGGTTGCGGCCGCATCCGCGAATACGCCCAAACCATCAAAGACAAGCTCAGCGTCGAGGAATGCTTGGCCGCCGTCGATGAATGCGGCGCGCCGATTGTCAGCATCTGTGGCGGCGAACCCCTGATCTACCCCGACATCGGTCTGCTGGTGCGGGGCATCCTCCGCCGGCGAAAAAACATCTACCTCTGCACCAATGGCATGTTCATCCGCAAGCGGCTCGACCAATTCCGCCCCACCAGCCGCTTCTTCTTCAATGTCCACCTCGACGGCCTGGAAGAAACCCACGATAAGCTCGTGGAACGTGCCGGTGTCTTCCGCGCCGCGATCGACGGCATCAAGGCCGCCAAAAAGGCCGGCTTCCTCGTCTGCACCAACACGACCATTTACAAAGAAACGGACCTCCGCGAGATCGACGCCCTCTTCGCCTACCTGACTCGCCTGGGGGTGGACGGCTTGATGGTATCGCCTGCCTACGGCTACGCCGCGGTGCGTGAAACCAACCCCCAGGGGGCGGCCGAAATTTTCCTGACACGCGACGACATCCGCGCCAAGTTCCGAGAGGCGCAGCGGCTGTTTGCCAAATATCGCATGGCGTCCTCACCCATCTATCTCGAATTCCTCAGCGGCCAGCGCGAACTCCCGTGCACCGCTTGGGGCAACCCCACCCGCAACGTCCGCGGCTGGAAAGGGCCCTGCTACCTCATCACCGACCAGCACCACGCCTCGTTCCGCGACCTGATGGAACAAACCGACTGGGACCGCTACGGGCCCGGACGCGACCCGCGCTGCGAACATTGCATGGTGCATTGCGGCTTCGAGCCGACCGTGGCCCTGGGAGTCAACCAACGACTGCGCGACGCCCTGCGCATGGCGTGGTGGCAACTGGTTTGAGCCCACGGCCCCTCTCCCGCTCAACGCGATTGACCCCCTGGGCGTACCGTCCGTGCCATCCGTTATAATGTTGATGCCGTCCCCGGGTTTGCGCCGCGATCCGTCATGGACCTCGATGCCCAAGTCTGCCTCTGCTTTCATGTCACTCGCCGAAAGCTCATCAACCATGTGCGCGTGAACCGACCCAAGGTTGCCAGCCAGATGGCGGATTGCGGCGGCGCCGGCACCGGCTGTGGCTGGTGCATCCCGTTCCTCAAACAAATCTTCGAGCAGGAGATGTACGGCCGCGAGACGGACCTGGAGCGGCTGACACCCGAGGAGTATGCTCGACGGCGGGCCGCCTACGTTCGTTCCGGCCGGGGCACGCCGCCGCCGGGGGCGGCGCCGCTGCCCGACGATTGACCGCCGCCCCGCCGCCGTGAACCCCCTCGCTGGCACCTTGGCGGCGGTAAGGCCGGCTGGCCCGTTCGCCGTCCTTCAGCGAAGTCGCCACTGTTCGTCGAACAGCCCCGCCGCCACAACCTCGGTCGCCAGCGGGTCGGCGTTTGCCGGCCCCAGCCGCAGCAGTGCATAGTCCCCCAGGCGTGGGTAAAGCAACGCATTCGTCCCTCGGAAGTCCGCGGCATGGAACGTGTGGCCCGAGTTGAGGACCACGTAGCGGCCTGCGCTCAGCGGGCTGGGATAAATCAGGACCGGCACATGATTCTCGGCCGACACCTTCCGCCCTGCGAACTCGATCGCCGTCGAGGTCCAGGTGAGCGGCAGCTTGTCGATGACGCGGGCGATGAGGGAATTGGACGCCGGGTCGCCGAAGAGGACCAGATGCGCCCCCCGGATGTCGGCTTCCGTGACGGCATGGTCGTCCTTGACGAGGAGGTCGCCTCGCAGGTACTGGCTCCACTCCTGGCGGAAGCGCTCCAGGTTCGCCCGGGCGTAACGGTCGGTGGCCGGGTGCCAGGGTCGGCCCGTGCCCCGCACGCAAACAAAGCGCTCGGTGAAGGCATCGTCGATCGGCCCTTGCAGCCCGGCGACCTTGGCGAGACCAGCTTCACCAGGGTCGGTCGTTCCGTTAAGGAGCGTCCACTTGCCGGCGACCTTCCTCAAGTGCACCTGAGACACCCGATCCGCACCCTGGGTGCCGACGTTCGCGACCGCCTGGCCGTCAACGGTCACGCGGGCAGCGCGACCGGCCAGTAGCCGCAACGACAAGAGGCGCACGTTGCGCGTCGTCACGTCGGGTCCCTGGTCCGTGAGCCGGGCATCAACCACGGCTTTCTCGTATAGTCGTTCCAGCGCCACGACCTGGAGCCAGTCGCAGCGGCCGTACTTGGGCGTGTACGTCACGAAGCGGATGCGGTTGGGCCACGCCGGCCGACCTCTCCCAGGGCCGGCGAATTTGCTGTACTCCGCCTCGGCCTTGTCTTGCCACTCCGGGGGAAAGGTGTGGCCCAGGCCTGGGGCAATCAGGTGGGTCATCGTGATCCCCGTGCCCCGCAAGCGCTCCTCGATGTTCCGGGCGGCGGCCATCTGCGGGTCCTGGTCCCCGCTGTAGGCCACGACGGGCACGTTAAAGACGTTCTCGGCGTAGTCAACGGCATCGTAAATGTGCAGGCACGCCTCCTGGTAGGGGGGCAGTGAGGCCGGCAGATTCTTCACGTAGCCCCGCGTCGTGGTGAAGCCAGCCCCGGGGCCGAGGACGCACCACCTGTCCGGGTGGTGCAGCCCCAGATGCCAAGTGCCGGCGCCTCCCATCGAAAAGCCGCGCAAGACCGTCCGCGCCGGGTCGAGCAACGCCCCTCGGCCGAGTTTCCGTTCGCTTTCGCGGAAATGCTCCAAAGCCTCGAAGACGTCGGTCTCACCGGCCCAACGATACGCGTTGTTGCCGCGGCCAAAGATAAAAAGCTGCACGAACGGCCGGTCCGGCGCCGGTTTCGCCCCTTGGTGCGTCCGCAGGAATTTCACCTCGGTGAGACTGGTGTCTCGGCCGTGAAGGATGACGTCCAGCCGCCACTTCTCCCCCGGATTTTGACCGTAGGCCGCGGGCAACACGACGGCATACGGCTGCACCGAGTCGTCAACCCGTGACCGATAGGCGCGCACCACCGCCCGCCCGGTGATCGAGCGCCAAGGTGCCTGCGGCGCCTGGCGGGCCCGCTCAAGTCCCGTGTCCAGGGTTTCGAGTGTCCATCGGGCAAAATCAGGCTGATACCATTCACCGTGGCGGACGATCCACGTCGCCGCCTTGTGGTAGATTTCGACCTCCGCCCGGATGTCGTCCGGGATACCTTGGGCTTTCAAGTCGGCGAGGGCCTTGGCAAGTTCGGCCGTCTTGGCCTCGATGGCTTGTAGCGTGGCCCGGTCCGGAGGCTTGGCTGCCGGCGGCGCGAAATCGGGTGCCTGGGCGAATGCCGCCGGCACCGCCGCGAGAATAACGCTCACTACGAAAAGACAACGGGGGTTCATCGTCGCCTCTCCCCGGGGAGGAGGTTGTGACTCGGTGGGGCTGCCTTCTTGTAACCGGCCTGGACCGAGTCGTCAACGTCCCGCTCGACAGGAGTCGCTAGCCTGCGGCGGGAACATCATGGGGCCGATGGTCAGCGGTGAGGGGCTCTTGCCGACAGCGAAAAACGAGGACGCTATCGCCGGTGCGAGTGCTGACGTCGGTATGCAGGCAGAGGATGTCCGTGCCCAAGACTGCCTTGAGCGCCTCGGCGAGTAAGGGGCGCCCTTGTTCGATCAGCTCGAACCGGGCCCGCTTGAGCAACTCACAGGCCTGCGGACGATGGAGGGCATGGGCCAGTTTCTGCTCCGGACGGCTGAGCGAATCCCAGAGGTAGACATAAACCAGCGGACCGATCACGTTCGCCTGAATCCGCGCAGGGCCGCGACCGAACTGCTCGCGCCAGAACTGGACGACCACCTGACAAACTTCGGATTCGAGCTCGCCCCTCGATTTCATCCGGCCTTTCCTCCCAAACTCAGCGACCGCCCGAGCCGGCGGCGAACAAGGCCAGGAAGAAGGAGATGTAGACGAACCCGACGACGCCACCGACGACGATGATGATGGCTGGCTCGATCAGCAGGCTGAGCCAGCGGATGGTGCGTTGCAGCTGTTGCTCGTGGAATTGGGCATTCTCCTCGAGGACCTCCTCGAGGGTGCCGGCGGACTCGCCGACGGCGACCATACGGCTGAGCATGGGCATGAAGGCGGTGGGGTCGGTGAGGTTGTCGGCGAGGGTGCCGCCGCGCATCACGGCATCGCGGGCGGCGCTGACTTTGGCGGCCAGGTATCGATTGCGGAAGAGGCTTTCGACAGTGCGCAGGCCGTCGAGCAGGGTGACGCCGCTGGCCAGCAGCAGGCCGAGGCTGCGGGCCAATAGCGCGGTACCGGCCAAGCGGAAGATGCCGCCGACCACGGGGACGCGCAGCAGCCAGCGATCGACGAGAAATCGACCGGGGGGCCAAAGGTAAAACAGCGTGCCGGCCAAGACTGCCGCGAGGAGTGCGATCCCGACGTGCAGGGCCTGGGCCCGGGCCGTGGTCGCCAGGTCCACCAGCAACTGGGTCATGGCGGGGAGGCGTCGGCCGAGTTGATTGAGAAAGACCGCCAGTTTGGGGATAACGCCGAAGACCATGTAACCGGCGACGCCGATGGAGGCGACCAGGACGACGGTGGGGTAGGCCAGGGCGGTCAGCACGCTGGTGATGAGGGTGCGGCGGCGCTCGAGGACGTCGGCGGCCCGGCTGAGGACGGTTTCCAGGTTGCCGGTCTGCTCGCCGATGCGCACCAGTTGGACGCACAGGTGCGGGAAACAGCGGTGCTGCTTCAGCGCCTCGGCAAGGTCGCTTCCCTCCTGGATGCGCTGCGAGACGGCTTCCCACACGCGGCGCATGCTCGGCCGCTGAGCCTGCTCGGCCACGGTGCGCAGGGCGGCCAACAGCGACAGGCCGCTGCGGAGCATCACCGCCAATTGCTGGAAGCTCACTTCCACGTCGAGGGAGCGTGGCGGCAGCCAGGCAAACGGATTGAGGCGGAAGCGCTGACCACCCGCGGCCTTCGGGGCCGCCTCGACGCGCAGCACCAGCCAGCCCCGGCGGCGGAGGTCGCCCGCCAGGGCGGCGGCCGAATCCGCCTCGGCATGGCCGGCTTGCCGCCGGCCGGCGGCGTCCCGTGCCTCGTAGGCAAAGCTTGGCATCGGTCTCCCTTCGGGTGCCCGGCGGCCGGGGGCCGCCGGGCACCCGAAGGCCGCGGCCCCTCGCCGCTTTTCCGTCTCACCACACCGTCACCGCACTCAGGACCTCGCTCACCGTCGTGGTTCCGCTCCGCAGCTTCTCCACCGCGTCGTCCAACAACGAACCGATCTGCCGCTGACGCATCATCGCCACCAACTCCGGCTCCTCGGCGCCGTCGGCGATGCGCCGCGACATCGTCTCATCCAGGGGAAGCAACTCGAAGAGGCCCACCCGGCCGTAGTAACCCTTGCCGCCGCAGTAGGCGCACCCCACTGCCCGGTGGACGGCTAAGCCGGCCAACTCGGGCCGGCCCAACGAGGCGGCTTCGCGGTCGCTCAGGGCGTGGGGCTCCCGGCAATGGGGACACAGCCGCCGGACCAGACGCTGGGCCACCGCCAGGCGAAGGGAGGCACCAATCAAGTAGCGCTCGATGCCCATGTCCGCCAAGCGGGTGACGACGCCGACGGCGTTGTTAGTGTGCAGGGTGCTGAACACCAGGTGTCCGGTCAGCGCCGCCTTGATGGCGATGCCGGCCGTCTCCGTATCGCGGATTTCGCCGATCATGACCACGTCGGGATCGTGCCGCAGGATACTCCGCAGTGCCTTGCTGAAGCTCACCTTGTCGGCACTGTCCACCTCTACTTGGGCCACACCGGGGATCTCGTACTCAATCGGGTCTTCGACCGTGACGATGTTCAAGCTCTCACGCTCGGTCAAGCGGCGGAGCGAGGCATACAACGTGGTCGATTTGCCACTGCCGGTCGGCCCGGTCAGGAGGATCAGGCCATGCGGCCGGTCGAGCATCTGTTCAAAAAGGGTCAAATGGGCGGGGCTCATGCCCAGTTGCTCGAGCGTCAGCCGTTCCGCTTGCAGGGCGAGCAGGCGGAGGGTCATGCGTTCCCCGTACTTGGTGGGCAAGGTGGCGGCCCGGATGTCAACGCTCTGGCCCTGCGGGCCGTACGTGTGCCGAAAGCCGCCGTCCTGGGGAGCGCGCTTTTCGGCGATGTCCATACCGCAGAGGACCTTGAGCCGGCTGATCAAGGGGGAATGGGCAGAGGGCGGCAGCTTGCGATACGTTTCGAGGACGCCATCGACCCGGAAGCGGACCACGACGCCGTCCTTCTCGACGTCGATGTGAATGTCGGAGGCCTGCCGCAGGATGGCGGCGTGGAGCAATTCCTGGCCCAGGGCCACCGCTCCTTCGGATTCGAGTTCCTCCAAGGCGCGATCGATGGAGTTGGCCCGCAGGGCATTGCCCGAAGCGGCAGCCTGCGGGCTGCCGTAGACCCGCTGCAAGGCACGCTTCAGCGACTCCGGTTCGGCCTGCTCGGCACGAACCGGCATCTGGAGTTGCCGCTCGACGACATGCAACGTGTGCGTGTCGTGCGGATTGGCACAAGCCACCTGGGCAAAACCATTGTGCCGGGCGAAGGGAAGGACCTGACGTCGCAGGGCCAGTGTCGGCGACACCAGCAGCGCCACCGCCGGGTCGATCTTGACCTTGTCGAGGTCCAACAGCTTGGGGCTGCCGTTCGCACCGGGGGTGTTCGACATCATCGGCCTCCTCCCGTGGTTCGGGGATGGAAGCTGGCGGACTTCCGCAGCTGCGCGATCCGGTCGCGGAGGACCTGGGGATTGCGGGCCATCATCATGGCTGTGGTTTCCGAGATCAGCTGCGCCAGGTGAAGGCGGGCCAAGTCTTGTTCGAGCGTCTGCATGCCGTGGGGGCCGCCCGCCTCCATGACCGAGTAGATTTGGGCCGTCTTGGCCGTGGCGATGAGGTTGGCGACGGCCGGCGTGACCATCAGGATCTCGCTGACGACGACTCGGCGGCGGCGGCCCGATGGGCCGCCGCCCTCCCGTGCCGCCGCCAGCCCCGGACCATCGGCCACCAACAGGTGCTGGGCAATCACCGCCCGCAACACCAGCGACAGCTGCCGCCGTATCCCCGGCTGCTCGTCGGCCGGAAAGACCGACACCAACCGTTCGATCGTCCCCGCACAATCCCCGGCATGGACCGTGGTGAAAACCAGGTGCCCCGTCTCGGCCGCCGTGATGGCCGTGCGAATGGTGTTCAACTCCCGAATCTCGCCGACCAGGATGACATCCGGGTCCTGCCGCAACGAGGCGACCAGGGCATCATTAAAGCTGCGGGTATCGGTGCCGACCTGCCGCTGATTGACCAAGGCAAGGGCCGGTCGGTGGATGTACTCGATCGGGTCTTCGATGGTGATGATGTGACAACGGCGGCTCTGGTTGATGCGATCGAGCAACGTCGCCAAGGTGGTGCTCTTGCCGGCCCCGGTAGGGCCGGCCACGATCACCAGGCCATCGGGCAGGTCGCACAGCTGGTAGAGCGATTCGGCCAAGCCCAACTCGGCGAGGGAGCGAAAGCGATCCTCCAGGCGGCGCAGCGCGATGGCGAGTTGCCCGCCGCGTCGGAAGACGTTGAAGCGGAAACGGGCGCCGTCGCGGGAGCTGAGGGCACCGTCCAACGAGCCGGTCTCGGTCAGGGCTGCCCCGTCGAACCCGCGGGCCAACTCCACGGCCAGGGACTGCAAGACGGTCGCCGTCACCGGGGGCCGGTCGGCCTGCGGCTCCAAGACGCCGTGCACCCGCATATAAGGCGGCAGGTCCGGTGCCAAGTGGATATCGGAGGCATCCCGACGGGCACACTCGGCCAAGAGGTCTTCCAACAGGGCGCGGGCGGAGGCAACCGATTCCGCCGACGGCGGCGTCAAATCCATAGCAGCAGCGTCCAGGTCCGCAGGTCGGTGTTCCAGTTTTCCACCGGGTCCATGCTGAGCGACAGGGGGATGACCGGCCAATCGCGCTGGGCGAGTTCGGCCACGGCTTCCAGCACGTCCGGATAGCGCCCCACGAACCGGAAGCGCACCACCCGAGCCTGCAAGGCCAGGGAGCGATCACTCAGCAACTGCAAGACGGGCTGCAACGATGCGGGGATATGGGACTGGCCACTGCGGTCCTCGGCCGGCCCTTGCTCCAGCGCCACCAGCCCGTGGCGTGCCAGCAGCGGTTCGACCTCCGCCAGCACCGCCGTTCGGCCGCTGCTGTCCGCCAGCTGCCGCGTCAACGCCCGCCAGCGCTCCTCCAGCTCGGCCTTCCGCTCCTGGAGCCGATCGCGTTGCTCGGCCGACTGCTGGCGTGCCGCGGCGGCCAATTGCAGGCCGCTCTCCCGCGGATCGCGGGCGCGGTCGTTCCGCAGCCTGGTTTGCAGGTCGTCGCGCGACCGGCGGGGATTGATCGCCTGGGCCCAGTCGCCCAAGAGCGGCAATGTCACGAAGTAAGCCGCCAGGATCAGCACTCCGGGGAGGGCCAGGCGCAAGACGGTTTCACGCAGCGAAGGTGTCATGGCTCAGTCGTAAACAGGCTCACTGGAACCCGACCCGCGTGGTGGTACACGCTCCGCACCAGGAAGTGGCGGGACCACTTCCTGCAAGCGAATCTCAAAGTCCCACGGTCCCCCATTTGACAGCTGCTTGCGGGCCGTGACCTTGGGGGCCGGGACCGACCAGGCCAACGCTCGTACTTTCTGTTCCAGCTGGGCCGCGAACGCATGCACCGCCTGGGGCGACACGCTCAAACCGATTACCGCCAAGGCCGTCGAGTCGGCTTCGATCTGCTGCACCACCAGGTCTTCGGGACGAAGCTCGGCCAACAGCGCCAGCAGCTGGGCTTTCCGTTTCCGGTGGGTCGCCAGCGAGCCTTGGCATTGCTCGATCTTGGTCGTCAGCGGACCCATCTCCTTCGTCAGGGCAGCGATTTCCTCATCCAGCTTTCTCTTCTCGTTGGCCAAGGCGGTAGCTCGATTCAGCCGCGCATGCAGGGCATCGTACTCCGCCTTGACGGCGGCCCAGTCGCGGCTGACGACCAAGTGATCGGTCAGGCATACCAGCAGGCTCGCGGCGGCGATGGAGCCGGAAATCAGTCGGCGGGTGGCCGCACTCATGGGCAGCGGGGCCGGCCGAAGGACCGGCACCGCTGGTTGGCGGCCGGCGAGTTCCGTTGCCCAAGCGGTCAGCCATGCGGGCAGGGCCTTGACTTCTTCGAGGATGCCCGTCGGTGTGCCATCTGCCGCGAAGGTCGTTAACTCGCCGCTGACCATGCGTGTTTCCCACGGACAGTCGGCCTGCAACTTTTTGCGCCACGCCTCGACGTCACCCTGCCAGCGGCCCTGCTCCGGGTCGGCATTGATGACGGCCACCTGCGCGGGTTGACCCGGTTCCCGATGGACCAACACGATGGCATCGGGCCAGAGTTCGACGCGCTGCCACGGCTCCTCGGCGGGCAGCGTGATGGGCCGGGCCAACCCACCGGGATGGCAGAGGCCGACAAGGCGACTCCCCGCCCGCTGAACCGCAGCGGCTGCTTCCTCCAGCTCGCCGCTGGCCGCCTGACAGACCCAGAACGATTGCTCCGTGCCGTGGCGGCCTGCCGGCACGCTGGCGAGCACCGAATCGACGGCGCTCAGGCCCGAGAAGGTCTCCACTTCGTGGGCTAAAGCGGCGGTCAACTCCTGAGGATTGAGGGCGGCGACCTGTCGGCTCGGCAGGGAGACGGTCTGCGTCCATAAATCGGCGTTGAGGAGCCATACCCGCCGCCCCGGGGGTGGGCCCCCGGGCC
>JANWYO010000265.1 GCA_025055215.1 Gemmataceae bacterium | reverse complement strand
GGGGCGCAGGAGATCTTCAGATTGTCGGTGTCCGAATCGGGGGCCGCGGGCGTGGCGGTGCAGGCGGCCAGGTGACCGCCGGCCGAGCTGCCGCCCGCAGCGATGCGGTCGGGGTCCAGGCCCAGCTCCCGGGCGTGTTCGCGCAGCCAGCGGACGGCGCTGCGGGCATCCTCCACCGCCTTGTCCGGCCCCGTCTTGTGCGACTGGAAAGCGCGATAGTCGGCGCGGGCGGCAACCATCCCCCGGCCCGCAAAATACTCGGCCCGGTCCTTGAACTGGTTGATGAGACTGTTCGCCCAGGCCCCGCCGGAAAAGAACACCACCCCCGGCCGCTTGTCGGTCGCCTTCCAGTCCGGCGGAAAGGTCACGATCAGCTTCAGCTCGCCCTGGGGCGTCTTCTTGTAGATGAAAGTTTTCTCGCTGATGCCCGCCGGCGTGGGGATCGGATCGCGCTTGCGCGGCGGCTGCTGCACCAGCGCGATCGGCTCCGTTCTTCCTTCGGGCCCGGGGCGCCCGACGGCCGCCGAGGGTTGCGCAGACGGCGCGCCGGCCCCTTTCAGCGCCGAGGCCGGGATGCGCAAGAGCGTGAGGCTCCACGGCTCCAGCATTACGTCCCCCAGCGCTTTCTCACCGGAAAAGACGGCCACGGGGGCCGGACCTGCCGGAGCGGCATAGGCGGCCTCGACCTGGACCTTGGTCGTCGGTGCGATCGGCCGGCCATCGACCTGGACTGGACCGAGGTTGGTTCGCGGCCCCGGGTTCAAGAGATACAGGAGCCGTTCTCCGTCCGGTCCCGCGGCAGCCAAAGCCTGTACTTCGCCTTGGGAAGCGACGGTCGCTTTGAGGAGTTGCTGCCGACCGTCGAAGAGATGGCGGAAGGGCTTGCTGTAAAGGTACGAAGCGTACAACGTCACCTTGTCCCGGTACTTGACGCCGGGCTGCCGTCCCGCGCGGCCCTCGACGCCGACCAGGGGAATCGACAGCGTGGCCGCGGCGAAGTAGTCGTCATGCTCGGCGTTGTAGCGGGCGAGGAAGAAATACATGTTCGCCAGGTGCACCCCCTGGAGCGGCGTGTTCTGATCGCCGTGGGTCCCCCATTGGGTCATCAGGAACTTCTTGTCCTTGCCCAGGTCGCGCTGGTACAGGGGCAGTTGCTTGGTGGGGAAGGACGAGACGAAGTCGCGATAGCCGGGCCAGCCTTCCTCCGGCGGCCTCTTCTCCAGGCGGCGGGCCTGGCCGCCGAACTCCGTCCAGCCGTACTGCGTGAAGCCGTCGAGACCGGGCACCTTGCCGAGGGCCTGGTTCCATTCGCGAAGCCGTTCCTGCCGGGCCGGGGGGACGCGGCCGATGGGCGTGGCCGGCGCCGCGATCAGCACCCCCGGGTACTTCTTCCGCAGCAGCTCGATGTGGGGCTTGATCCGCCGCAGGTACTCTTCCAATCCCAGGCCGACCTGGCCCGGCGACAGGTGCATCTCCTGGCCCAGGGCGACGGCGGCGACGGAGACCTTCTCGCGCTGCAAGCGCTGCATGAACTCGTCCAGCTCCTGCGGGTTGCCGTGCATGATGTTGGCCACGAACAGGGCCTCCGCCCCGGATTTCTTGACCAGGTCGAGGTACTGGCCGAAACGGTCCGGTCCCGAGGTCTGGGCCATCCAGCGGGACAGCTCGCCCTTTGCGCTTTTCTTGACCTCTTCCGGCCGGGCGTTGAGTCCGCCCTTTCCCGTCGGATGATGCCAGTAGCTGGCCGAGCCGCCGGGATACAGAAAGACCTTGAGCCGCAAGTCGGCGATGGCCGAGACGTATTCCGGCTCGTCGAGGAACCCTTTGGTAATCATCTCGGCACAGACGAGGCCGTAGACACGCGGGTTGACCGTGGCGGGCTTGGCCGGCGTGGTGATGGTCACTGCCGCGGCTGGCGGCTGGGCTGAAAGGTTCCCGCCCAGGGGCGATGCCGGCGTTCCGCCCGTCCCCGCAACGGCAACTACTACCGCCAGCAGGATGCCATAAGCACGGATTCCACGGACTTGCATCATGGTTTGGCTCCTGACCGCCCTAACTTTCGGGCCTTATCGAACTACGCTCCAAACGGAACCAACCGATAGCGAAGCTCGATTTTACCAGCCGGCGTCGGTGCGTCAATCAGATGGATCAGCACGGTGTCGCGCGGGCCGCGTTGGAGTTTGCGCGGGCGGTCTAGCTCGACACGAACGCCGAAGCCGCCGCGGTCGATGATGACAGTCTTGCCCGTCCGCGGTTCGTTGGTGAGCGGTCCCAGCTCCTTGCCGGTCTCTTCCAGAACGCGGAGGTGGGTGGCGTCTTCGACTTTCTCGGAGTTTCCCGCGCCCTTTTTCTTAGGCAGAAAGGGAATCATCTCATAGCATTCGAGCAGCTTGCCGCGTTGGGGATTGGGAATCCACAGGCCGAGCAGCTCGCTGAAGCCCGTTTCCTTTAGTTGGACGGTGCAGTCGATGGCCTCGGGGCCGAAATGGTAGCGGCGGGCGACCTGCACGGTTGTGCCGCGGGCGTCGCCGGAACTGGTAACGGTGATACCATCCAGCCGGGCATCGGTGTGCTCGCTGTCGGCAGCGACGAGGGGCTTGCCGTCGGCGCAGCGGCCGACCACGGAGTGCAAATGGAAGTCGCGCCACAACGAGGCGTGCATCCCTTCACCGTAGCTGCCGTTCAAGGTGGAGGCCAACACCGGGCCTTTGCCTGGAATGTGAAGCTGGCAGATGCAGCCACCGCCGTAGCCGATTTGGCCCGCAAAAGCCTCGCCCACCCAGCGTGGGGTCAGCCGGCCGTGATAGGTGAGGATGTAGTAGCCCTTACGGCGGGCCGCGAACCATTCGTTGCCGCCGTTGACGCTCTCGGTGAAATCCGGCCCTGGAAGCCCCTTCCAGGCGAACGGCCCGTCTTTGTCGATGGGCATGAAGGCGGGGTAATGGGTCCGGGAACTCCAGGGACACGCCGCTGCTTCCTCACTCATCGTGTAACTGTAGAGGTTGCGAATCCGCTCGTGGACTTTGCGAAAGCGATCGTCGCCCAGGTCGGCCTGGATGGCTTTCCACGTGCCGAGAATGTAGCTGCCGTAGTGTTGGTCGTGGCCGAAGCCTTCCTGGCAGGCGCCGGAGGGGCTGATGCCTGCTCGCTCGCCCCAGCCGCCGGTCGTGAAGCGATGCCAGTAGGTCTCGAACAGTTCCTTTTGCAAGGGATCGCCGGTGGCTTCGCAGCCGTAGCGAAGGGCGGCGACCACTTGGGCGAAGGCGTTGCCATTGGTCCGCGCCCAGGTGACGCAGAACGCCAACCGGTCGCCGCAGATCAAAAAGGCCTCGCGTACGATCTCCTTGACCTCCGCGGGGGCATCGGTCTGTTTGAGCAGTCGCCAAGCGGGCCGCCAATACTGCCAGGCGTAGTTGCTGAACTCGTAGCCCATGTTGGCCCAAGGGCCGCCCAAGGCCACCGCCGGCACGTCGCACGGTCCCAAGGATCGCAAGCCGGCGGCCAGGTCCCGGATGGCGAGGTGGAGGGTCTGGCGGTTCTTGTTGGCGGCATAGTGGTGGAGCAAGCCATCGCACATGGGGGGCGACCAGTAGATGTCGTTGACATTGAGGAATCCCGGCTGGGTCGGCAGGCCCACGTAGTATGCGTCCCCCGCTTTCCCTTGCGTCGCTTTGAGTTCCTTGCCGGCGGCGTCTTTGACGACGAACCCTTCAGGCCCCAACTTCTTGAGCCACTCGTGCAGCCGGACCTGAAATGGCTGCCAGAAGACCCGGCCGTCGTGGTAGATAGCGCCGCCTTGAATGCTCTTGGCCGCGGCGGCGTCGGCCGCGAACACGGCGGGCACGGCCGGTTCGCCCCGATGGTGGACCTCCGCATCTTTTTCGCGGATGAACTTGACGTTGACTAGGAAGTCATTCGCACCCGGCCCCACGTCGAGCCGGAGCAGCCGGTCGTCGTGTTGCCCGCTCCTGGCAAAGTCGATCCGCTTGACGAAGAACCCGCCAGTGATCGGGCCGTCGTACAACTTGGTTCCCTCGGCGTCGGACAGCACCAGGAGACGTGTGGCGGGTCGGTCGAACTCGGCAGCCAGCAGGAACAGCCCGCGTGTGCCGCGGGGGACGTAAAGGAAACTCCGTTTCAGCCGGTCGCCGCTGCCGTGCAGCCAAGTGGGATGTCCGGCCACGCCCCACGGCAGGTCGGGATTCAGCTTCACGGTCACGTAATGATCGGGAAAACCAACCACCTGCAAGCGATAGATTCCCTTCCTGCCCCCTTTGACGGAGAAGGTGAAGACACGCTTGGGCACGGCCGCCAATCGGTCGGGAGCGGAAAAGGCACTCCAGCGAAGCATCGGCTCGGTGCCGTGGAGATAGAGATAGGCGTAGTACCACGCTTCGTGGTCCCAAGCGCCGGCAGTGGGCAAGAAAGCCTTCGAGACGACGCCATCGTCGGGAATCACCTGTCGGACCACCGCTGCACCGTCGGGATCGTACAGCTTCACCAGCACCTCGCGCGGGCCCGTTTCCATCAGGTTGATGTCGCGGACCTCGAGCGTCAGGGTGAACTCTTTTCCTTCGCGGTTGACGATGAAGCCCGTGATGCCGTCGTACAGGCGGTAGGTATGTCCGGCCTGAACGATGACTCCGGCGTCAACGGTGCGGGTCACGACGGCACAAGCGACAATCACCATTACCATGCTGCGACCACGCATCGATTGCTCCTTACGATTCACGCGAATGACGCGGGTATCCGTCAAACAACCAAAACCGGCGTGCCTTCGTCTTGGCTTCGTTGTATGTCTCCAGGTACCGCTTGTGAGCTTCTCCCTCCCGAGGTTCGCCCAAATGCGCGACGCGCACGACGTTTCGATGCTGTCCCTCGGAGGACGGGCGCCGGCGTGGCAGTAAGAAACCTTTCGAAAGCTCAGCAGGGCCGTTAGAATAACGGATGAGGAGGAACACCAACCGACGTGAGTCTCAACCACTCTCGCGAAGCCTTGACGGTCCGGCTGGAACGGGCCATTCTGGTCAGCGTTGCCTTGCCCAACCGGCCTTTCGTGGGCGATGATCCCCTCGAAGAGCTGCGCGGCTTGGCCGAAACGGCCGGAGCCCAAGTCGTCGGCGGACTGACGCAAAAGCGGCACGACCTGATTCCCGGCACTTACATCGGAAAAGGCAAACTCAACGAACTGGT
>JANWYO010000128.1 GCA_025055215.1 Gemmataceae bacterium | reverse complement strand
AGAAGAAATAACCCCCCTGTGCCCAGGGACTAGTCAGAGGCCGGGTGCCGCAGCGCCCGGCCGCTGAAACTCCTCCCGGCTCTCCTCTATGGCCCGCGGCCACACCGCTGTCCTCCTGATCCAGCTCGGTACTCCGGACGCGCCCACGACTCCGGCCCTTCGCCGATATCTCCGCCAGTTCCTCAGTGATCCCCGCGTGATCGAAGCACCGCGGCTCCTCTGGTGGCTGATCCTCAATGGCCGGATCCTCGTCACCCGCCCCGCTCAGTCGGCTGCTAAGTACCGCCGCATCTGGCACCCACAGACCGGGTCGCCGCTCCTGTACTACACCCGCCGGCAGACCGAAGCCCTGCAACAGCTCCTGCCGCACGTTCCCGTTCGCTTTGGCATGCAGGTCGGCAATCCGTCCGTGGCGTCGGTCGTTCATGACCTTATCGCCCAAGGCACCGGGCGCTTGATTGTCCTGCCGATGTACCCGCAATACTCGGCCACGACGTGGGCCTCGGCCACCGATTCCCTCTTCCAAGCGCTGATGCGCGAACGCCGGGTTCCCGCCTTGCGCATCGTCCCGCCCTATTACGACCACCCCGCCTACCTCGACGCCGTGGCCACGGTCGTCCGCAACGAGTTGGCCAAACTCCCCTGGCAACCCGACCACCACGTCATCAGCTTCCACGGCATCCCAGTCAAATACGTCCAACGCGGCGATCCTTATCCTGAGCACGTCGAACAGACCACACGGCTGCTGGTCGAACGCCTCGGCTGGACTCCGAACCGCTGGACGCTGTCGTATCAATCACTCTTCG
Organism: Gemmataceae bacterium; assembly: GCA_025055215.1. Lineage (GTDB taxonomy): Bacteria > Planctomycetota > Planctomycetia > Gemmatales > Gemmataceae > JANWYO01. The sequence continues at coordinate 12,048 of JANWYO010000128.1, read as the reverse complement.
GCCGCGATGTGTGGCTGCAACCGTACACCGACGACACGCTGCGAGACTTGGCTCGGCGGGGCGTTCGCCGGGTCTTTGTGGTCATGCCGGGCTTTACCGCGGACTGCCTGGAAACATTGGACGAAATCGGCAACGAAGCCCGGGAACTGTTCCGGCACGCAGGCGGGGAGCTGTTGCACGCCTGCCCCTGCCTGAACGACCATCCCCGCTGGATCGAAGCGATGCACACCTTGATTGCGGCAGAAGGCCGGGGCTGGCTGGATTGACCCCTCACGAGTGTGCCCGGTGGGCCGTGCCTTGGTCGCCCACCGGGGCCAGGAGTTCGTCGCGGTAGGCAAAGACGGCTGGCGTTCCGCCCGTGTGGATGAAAACCACCACCGCCTCCGGCGGAAAACGCCCTTGGCGGACGTCGGCGATCAAGCCGGCCATTCCCTTGGCCGTGTACACCGGGTCCAGGAGGATTCCTTCGGAGTGGGCGAGGAGTCGGATGGCTTCCCGGCCGGCGGCGGTGACGGTGCCATAGGCCGGACCAATGTGGTCCTCAGTGAGGTCGACATCGTCGGCCGTCAGGCGATGAGGGAGCCGCAACAGGGCGGCCGTCTGATTCGCTACTTCCGCCAGATCGGCGCGGACGTCCCACGGCCAAGGAATCGGACTGACCAGACGGACGGGGCACCTGAGGCCGAGCACGACGCGGCCCAGGGCCAGGCCGGCGCCGGTGGCGCCGGCACTGGCGACGTAAATGGCCGCCGGCTCCAGTGACTCATCCCGCAGCTGGTCGATGATCTCGGCCAGGCACAGCAGGTAGCTGGCGGCACCCAGCGGTCGGCCCGTACACCGGTCCCAGACGTAGGGCCTTCGGCCGGCGCGGCGGAGCTTCTCGGCCTCGGCCAGGAGGATCTGATCCACCCCGGGGCCAATCGGGGCATCGACAATCGTCACCTTGGCCCCCATCAGGTGGTCAAGCAAGAGGTTACCTTGGATGTCGTCGTTGTGGGAGGCGCGGCTGAGGTACAAGTGGCATTCCAGGCCGAGCTTGTTGCAGGCCGCGGCGGTCTGTCGGCAATTGTTCGACTGCACCCCCGCGCCCCAAACAACAACATCCGCGTTCTGCCGCAGGGCGTCCGCGAGAAGGAATTCATTGTGCCGGGTCTTGTTGCCGCCAAAGAGCAGGCCGGTGCAATCGTCGCGCTTCAGGAACAGACGCGGGCCTCCCAGCGCCGCGGCGAAACGGCGAACCTCTTCCAGCGGGGTGGGCAGATGAGCCAGGCGGATGCGGGGAACCAGCTCGATCGCTTGCCGCAACTCCCGCGTGCTCAGGATGGGGCATCTCATGATCATGGACCTCGACGGAACGCGTGGCATCAAGCAGCAGGGCATCAATCCGCCAGCCAAGCGGGTGTCACCAGCCACAGAAGGCTGCCCGTACCCTTGGCCGGTTCGTCATCGCAGCTGATTAGGGCCACCCCTCCTTTGGCCAGCTCGATGTGCACTTTGTTACTGCCCAGCAGCCAAGCGGCGAATTGGCCCAGGTCGGGCTGGTGCCCGACCAGGGCGATTTGCTCGGTGGTGCAATTGCGCAGGTAACGGGCCAGCTGGCGGCGTTTCGTGCCGGGAGTCAATTCGTCGCAATGCCGCAACTCGGGGGCCGGCGCAGGCCAATGCTTCAGCATTCCCTCGGCCGTCTGCACGGCTCGCACCAACGGGCTGGTGAGGACCAGGTCGAACCGCGCCTGGCGTTTGTGCAGGCCCAGGGCCAGCGCCCGACACTGGGCCAGCCCGTCCTCGGTCAAAGGTCTCTCGGCGTCGTGAGTGGTTCCGCCGTGGCCCAACGGAGCGGCTTCCGCATGGCGGATCAGATAGATGAGCATGGCTGACTCCTCCGCGTTCTTCGCCGGCTCGGCGCCCCCGCCGCCGAGCGCGCCAAGGTGCATCTATCGTCTTGGAGCCGGGTTGAGCGCTCCAGGTGGCGGTTTTCCCCGCTTCCGGCCGATTCCTCGTTTCGGGCGCACGATCGATCCTTTCGCGCTCTCTGCGCGCCCAGCGCCCCTCTCCCGTCCTCGCGGGAGCGCAAACCGATCAATTCCCTCCCCGCGGCTGTATCCTCGCCCCGCCGAAATCCTTGGGGGACACCCAGGCGCCATCTGCCCTGGACGGCCGGCTCGTGCATCCCCTATAAATACGGTTCCGTCCCGCCGCGTGGAAGAGCCGACCCTAGAGAGCGGCCCACTTAGCGAGACTGCACGGCATGGTTCGGTCCGACCTGCGCAACGTGGCGATCATTGCCCACGTCGATCATGGCAAGACCACCCTTGTCGATGAGATGATGCGGCAATCGGGCCTGTTCCGCGCCGCCGAGTTGCAAAAACTCGAGGGCGGGCAGCACGGCCTGATCCTCGATTCCAACGAGCTGGAACGGGAGCGCGGTATCACCATCCTCGCCAAAAACATCGCCCTGACGCTCGGCGGCACCAAGGTCAATATCATCGACACACCGGGCCACGCCGACTTCGGAGGCGAGGTCGAACGGGTGCTGCGCATGGCGGATGGCGCGCTCTTGCTGGTCGATGCCGCCGAGGGGCCCCTGCCCCAGACGCGCTTCGTCCTCCGCAAGGCGTTTGAGTGCGGCCTGAAACCGATCGTAGTCATCAACAAGATCGACCGGCCGGACGCCCGGCCGACGGAAGTGCTCAACGCCGTCTTTGATCTGTTCGTTGAGTTGGGGGCGGACGATGCCACCCTCGATTTTCCGACGATTTATGCCTCGGGTCGGAACGGCGTGGCCACCCGCGACCTAGCGGAGCCGGCCCGCAACCTCCAGCCTTTATACGACGCCATCCTGCGATACGTGCCGCCGCCCGAGGTGGACGTCGATGCCCCCTTGCAAATGCTCGTCGTCACGCTCGACTACAGCGACTACCTCGGCCGGATCGCCATTGGCCGGGTCTTCGCCGGCCGCATTCGCAAGGGGCAGCGCGTTGCCCTCCTTCGCCGCGATGGCCGGCGGCTTGATGATCAGGTGACGCAGCTGTTCACGTTTGACCGCCTCGGTCGGGTGGAGACCAACGAGGTCGCTGCCGGAGACATCTGCGCTGTCGTCGGTCTGGACGAGGTGGAGATCGGCGACACCATCGCCGACCCCGAGCACCCCCTTGCCCTGCCGCCGATCAAGATCGACGAGCCGACGCTCGACATGATCTTCCGCATCAACGATTCTCCCTTTGCGGGCCAGGATGGCACCTACGTCACCAGCCGGCAGCTGCGCGACCGCCTGATGAAAGAACTGGAATCGAACGTGGCCCTGCGGGTGGTCCCCAGCGAGGAAAAACGCGACGAGTTCCACGTCTCTGGCCGAGGCTTGCTGCACCTGTCGATCCTGCTGGAGAAGATGCGTCGCGAGGGCTACGAGCTGTCGGTGGGCAAGCCGCGGGTCATCACCAAGGAAGTCAATGGCCAGGTGTTGGAACCTATCGAATACCTGGTGATCGAAGCACCGCCGACTTCGGTCGGCGCCGTCATGGAGTTGATCGGCTATCGGCGGGGCGAGTGCCTGAAGATGCACGCCCAGGGCGAGATGACCCACCTGGAATTCACCATCCCGGCCCGCGGCTTGATCGGCTTGCGCACCCGGTTGTTGAACGCCACCAGCGGCCAGGCGATCATGCACCACACGTTCTATGATTACCAGCCGGTCCGCGGGAGCATCCCTGGGCGGGTCAACGGCGTGATGGTGTCCACAGAAACGGGCCGCGCCACTGCCTTCGCCCTCGAAAACCTCCAGGAACGCGGCACGCTCTTTATCAGTGCCGGCGAACAGGTCTATGAAGGGCAGATCGTCGGCGAGCACTGCCGCGAAAACGACCTGCCGGTGAACGTTTGCAAGGAAAAAAAACTGACGAACATCCGCGCCTCGACGGCGGAGAAAAGCATCATCCTCAAGCCGCCGCGGCAGATCACCCTGGAACTGGCGTTGGAATACATCGAGGAGGACGAATACGTCGAGGTGACGCCGAAGGCGATCCGCTTGCGGAAGATGTTCCTGAAGGAGAGCGAGCGGCGGCGGTGGGAGCGGCAGCGGCAGGGGTGAGCCCCGAGGCCAGCGGCGGCCGTAGCCGCCGCTGGCGGAAGGCCGCGGCAGGCGTTACACTGTCGTTAAGAATCGATACCCCACAGCGCGGGAGATCTACCATGATGCGGCGTGTGCCGTGGCTCGTCTTGGTCGCCTGCTCGACGTCAGCCCCACTGGCTTGGGCAGATGCCTTTGACCTCTACACCAATCCCATCCTCGCCAAAGTCCCCGAAGCGGCCGGCGTGCAGGAAGTTCGTCAGGTCACGCCCGACCTGATGGCCGAGCATAATCGCGTCCTGCCGAATGTCTCCTCGGCCTTCCTCGTGGTCAAGACCAACGAGGGCCGGTGGAGCAAGCTGCTCATTCAAGCCGCGCGGCACAAGTTGGGCGACTCCAGCAAGTCGCAGGTCCCTATCCTTCTGATCGACCGCTTCACCACCTACCGCGAAGGAGAAGAGCGGGCGATCCAGGCCACGGGCGGGAACATCTTCCTCTTTGACGGTTTCCACTTCAGCCTTGATTTGGGCCAAGTGGTGCCGCCGAGCTTGGGCGCCGACCTGCGGTTTGTGGCCTCCGAAGGCAAGGTCTATCTCGAGCCGCTAGGCAAGGCCAAAGCCTACCTCCTGACCAGGCCCTTGCCCGGCGCGCAGCCCGTCAAGGGCGGCAAGGTGGTCGTCGGCGAGAAATTCGACCCCCGCTATTTCACGGGGAAATACAAGTTGTATGACGACGGCCGCCGATCCGGGACTCTCGTCCTCGAAGTTCAAGACGGGAGCAATGTCGCCGGCTGGTTCTATTCCGACAAAGATGGCCGAAAGTACGAGGTCGAGGGGAAAGTGGGCTCGCCGCTGCACGCCATCGTTTTCGTGATCCAGTTCCCGCAGACGCGGCAGGAGTTCCGTGGCCTGATGTTCACCGGCGATGGCGCGGCCATCGCCGGCACCGCCAAGCTTCAGGAACGCGAGAGCGGGTTCTACGCCGTCCGATTGGCGGAGTGATCCTCGGCGGCTCGTCGCTCAAAACTCGAGTCGGAGCCGACCCAGCCGCTCGACCGTCTCGCGCATCAGGGCGTCTTCCTCGGCCTCGTCTTGGGCCAGGTAGGTCACGGAAAAGCGGAGATACGGACCGGCATTGTCCCAGGGCACGCACACCACCGATTGCTCCTGGATCAGGAATTGCGAGGCCTCCTCGGCGTTGGCGAAGCGACGCCCGGCACACCCCCTGGGAGCGCGGACATAAAGGAAGTAGGTACCACCGGGCATCCGTGCCTGAAAGCCGACTTCGTTCAAGGCGCGTACCAGCTTGTGGAGCCGCCGGCGATACTTCTCCCGGGTGCGCTCGGCAATCTCGGGATGCTCCAAGGCGGCGCGGGCCGCCTGCTGGATGGCCATGAACTGGCCCGAATCGCAGTTGTCCTTCACGTCGGCGAACGCCTGCACGATTTTGGGATGGCCGCAGACAAAGGCCATCCGCCAGCCGATCATGTTGAACCCCTTCGACATCGAGTGGACCTCGACGCCGACTTCCTTGGCGCCCTCCACTTGGAGGAAACTCAGCGGCGGCCCGTCGAAGGTCAACAGGACATGAGCGGCATCCTGCACGACGACGATCCGGTGGGTCAGGGCGAAGTCGATCACTCGGCGGTAGAAGTCGCGGGTGGCGACCGCCCCGGTGGGGCTGTTCGGATAGTTCAGCACCAGAAGCTTGGCCCGGCGACGGATGTCCGCGGGGACCGACTCTAGGTCGGGGAGGAAGCCATTCTTCTCTTCCAGGGGGAGGTTATAGACTTCGCCGCCGTAATAGCGGGTGTGGGTGCCGGCCACCGGGTAGCCGGGTACGGTCATGATGGTGACGTCGCCGGGGTTGATGAAGCAAGCCGGGAGCATCGCCAGGGCTGGCTTGGAGCCGATGGCGTGATTGATTTCCGTCACCGGGTCGAGGGTGACGCCAAAGACTCGGTGCATGAAGGCCGCGGCGGCGTCCTTGAATGCCTGGATGCCGTTGTCGGCGTAGCCGCGGTTTTCCAGTTTGTCAACCTCGTGCTTCAGGACCTCGCGGACCAGCGGATCAGCCATGTCGTCGTTTTCGCCGATGCCGAAGTCGAGGAGTTTTCGCTCCGGGTGGGCGGCCAAGGCGGCGCGCTTGGCGCGCTTGATTTTCTCGAACTTGTAGATCTCCGTGCCTTTACCATAGTTGGCCCCGCCGATGCGCTCGGCGAACAGCGGTTGAAACCAGGGATCGGACATGGTGCGTGGAAACCTCGCGGCTGGTCGTTTGCGGGGGTCGGGGCGGCTTGCCGGGCGGTTCCTCGACCCGGCGAGGGTATCGGAGCGCATCATATGGCTGGCGGCCCGGCCCGCCAGTAGGCGGGCCGGGCCAGGCGCGAGACCCCCTGCGATCCGAGTGGCGGCGCGCCCAAGCGGTCGCGACGGGCCACAAGCCGTTATGCCTTATCGTTGCAACTCCATCCCTGAGCGATGCCGGCACCGGCCCGTCGTGACCTTGGGTCATGGGCGGGGAATTTGTTACAACACTGCCGCTGTCACGTGGACCTGTATCGACTAGCTGCGTCGCACGCCCGAGGCCGATTCATGGATCACTTCGCCGATCGTCTGACGGCGGCAGTTCGCTGTAAGGGAAACGCCCTGTGCCTTGGGTTGGATCCGCGTTGGGACCAGCTACCACAATCGATCCGCCGCCGACATGGTGACGGGACGCTGGCGGCGATGGCCCGGGCCCATGAGGAATTCGGTGCCCGCGTCATCGATGTCGCGGCACCGCTGGTGGCGGTCGTCAAGCCGCAGATGGCGTTTTTCGAGGCGTGTGGCCCGGCGGGCCTGGTCGCCTTGCAGCGGGTGATGGAGCGGAGTCGGCGTTACGGCCTGATCAGCATCCTCGACGGCAAGCGGAACGACATTGCCAGCACGGCGGCGGCGTACGCCGACGCCGCCTTCGGCGGCGTCGGCTTGGCGGGTCGTTGCCACGCCGTCTGGGATGCCGACGCCCTCACCGTCAACCCCTACCTGGGACGCGAAGCCATCGAACCGTTCCTCACCAGCGCCCGAGCCGCGGGACGGGGGCTCTTTGTCCTGGTCCGCACGAGCAACCCCGGGGCGGGCCAATTCCAAGACCTGATGTGTGCCGGCCGACCCCTTTACCTCCACGTGGCCGCGGCCGTGGCAGCGTGGGGCAGGGAAAACCTCGGCCGCTGCGGTTTGGCCGACGTGGGGGCCGTCGTCGGGGCGACGCATCCTGCGGAACTTGCCGCCGTGCGCCAGGCCATTCCTGAAGCCTGGCTCCTGGTGCCGGGTTTCGGCGCCCAAGGCGGCGCTGCCGCCGACGTGGCGGCCGCCTTTCGAACCGACGGCCTTGGGGCTGTGGTCAACAGCTCCCGCGACCTGATCTTCCCTTATCACCCCGACGAGTCGAACTGGGAAGCCTGCATCGAAGCCGCCATTCGCGCCAGCATCTCTGACTTGGCCGCGCACACCCCCATGCACCGCCTTGCCGGCCTGAGTTGAGGGTATGAAGCCAGACGCCAGCCCCGGCCCGTTCCATAGACTAACACGAAAACCCCCGAACCCCCTGATTCCGCGAGGATTGGCCATGGCCATCATTCACCTGGAGGGCGAACAGGTTGTGCCGCGGGCCGTCGCTGCGGTTTGGGACAAGCTGCGCGATGCCCGCTTTCTCGTGCAATGCGTGCCGGGGGTCGAGCGGGTGGTGAAGGCGGAGCCGGACAGCGCCGTTTGGATCATTCGGCCGGGGTTGGCTTTTCTCCGCGGCACGCTGGAGGTCAGCCTGCACATTGTCGAGGCCCGCGACGAGCGCGCGCTGCGGCTGCACGTCGCAAGCAAGGGGATCGGGAGCAGTAGCACGGTGGAGGCCCGGTTGACGCTTCACGACGAAGGACAAACGACCTGCATCCGCTGGACGGCCGAGGTCCAAGAGTTGGGAGGACTGCTCCGGGCCTTGCCGGCGGGCCTGGTGCAGGCGTCAGCCCAGAAGGTCATTGCCGACGTCTGGACGGAAGTGCTCCGACACTTGTGAATGGGTCGTTTTCCTGAACTTGCTCTCGGCGACTACCACGGCCGACGGCGGAGACGGAGCGAATTGCCGACCACCGACAAAGAACTCAGGCTCATGGCCGCGCTGGCCCAAATGGGGTTGACGAGGCCGACGGCCGCGAGCGGAATGCAGAGTGTGTTGTAGACGAACGCCAGGAAGAGGTTTTCGCGGACGGTGCGGATGGTCAGGCGGCTGAGCTGCCGGGCGCGGACGATGGCCCGCAGGTCGCCGTGCACGAGGGTAATGGCGGCGCTTTCGAGGGCGACGTCGGTGCCGGTGCCCATCGCCAAGCCGACGTCGGCCTGGGCCAGGGCGGGGGCATCGTTGATGCCGTCGCCGGCCATGGCGACGACGTGCCCTTGTGCCTGAAGGTTTTTGACGACCTGAGCTTTCCGGTCGGGGAGGACGTCGGCCCAGACGCTGGCGATCGCCAGCTGTCGGGCGACCGCTTCGGCAGTCGCCCGGTTGTCGCCCGTCAGCATCACGATGTCCAGCCCTTCCGTCCGCAACTGCTGCAAGGCCTCCGGCGTGGTGGCGCGGATCGGGTCGGCGATACCCAGCAAGCCCACGGCCCGGCCATCGACAGCCACGAGCACTACGGTCTCGCCCTGCTGGCGCCAAGATGCGGCCTGCGCCTCCAAGACGCCGCTGTCGATTCCCTCCTCCCTGAGCAGCGAGCTGCTCCCTACGACGACCCGGTGGCCCTCGACCAAGCCGACCACGCCCTTGCCGGGAAGGGCGCGAAATTCCGTTGGCTGCGCGAGCGACAACCCCCTGTCGTTGGCGGCTGCGCCCAGGGCAGCCGCCAACGGATGCTCGCTGCCGCGCTCTAGGCTCGCTGCCAGACGCAGCATCGTCGCCGGGTCGCCGTCGGTCACCTCCAGCGTCACCAACCGCGGCTTGCCCTCCGTCAGCGTCCCGGTCTTGTCGATCACCAAGATGTCGGCCCGGTGCAACACTTCCAGGGCCTGCGCGTCGCGCACCAACACGCCATGCTCCGCGCCCTTGCCGATCGCCACGACGACGGCCATCGGCGTCGCCAGGCCCAAGGCGCACGGGCAGGCGATCACCAGGACGGCCACCGCATGGATCAGGCCCTGGGCCAGCGGCGCCTCCGTGCCCCACAGCGCCCAACCGACAAAGGTGAGCACGCTGACGGCCAACACTGCCGGCACGAACCACGCCGCCAAGCGGTCCACCGTCCGTTGGATCGGGGCCCGGCTGCGCTGCGCCTCGGCCACCAGCCGGACGATGCCCGCCAACAGCGTCTCAGCGCCGACCCGCTCCGCCTTCATGAGGAATGTTCCCGTGCCGTTGATCGTGCCGCCCACAACGCGACAGCCAGGCCCTACCTCTACCGGGATCGCCTCGCCGGTGAGCAGCGACAGGTCCACGGTGCTGCGGCCGTCCACCACCGTGCCGTCCACCGGCACGCGCTCGCCCGGCCGGACGCGGAGCAGGTCGCCGGGCTGCACGTGGTCGATGGGCAAGTCTTCCTCGGCCTGGGGGGTGACGACCCGCGCGGTTTGCGGCCGCAGCCCGAGGAGCCGATGAAGAGCGGCCCGGGCACGTCGGCGGGCGCGTCCCTCGAGGAGTTGCCCCAGCAGGACCAGGACGGTGACCATGGCCGCGGTCTCGAAGTACGGCTCGACGACGCTGCCGCGGCGAAAGCCACTAGGAAAGAGCTGCGGCACCACGGTAGCTGCCACGCTGTACAGGTACGCCGAGCCGACGCCCAGCGCAATGAGCGTGAACATGTTGAGCTGGCGTTGCACCAGCGATTGCCCAGCCCGCCGAAAAAGTGGCCAACCGCACCAGGCGACGACCGGCGTGGTCAGCACCAGGGAGAGCCAGTTGACGGCCTGCATGATGCCGTGCGGCATAACGCCGGGAACCATCGCCAGCACTAAGGGGAGGCTCAGGACCAGGCCGACCCAGAAACGCCGTGTCAGGTCAAGCAGTTCGCGGTCGGCATCTTGGCTCGTAGCGGGGAAGGGCAGGTCTGGCTCCAGGGCCATGCCACACTTGGGGCAGCTGCCTGGATGGTCTTGGCGGACGTCGGGGTCCATGGGGCACGAGTAGCTCGCGGCCGAGAGGGTCTCCGCGAGTTGGGGCGGCCGCGGCGGCGGGGCCGCCGCAGCCGCGTACCGCCCCGGCTCGACCTCGAACCGCCGCCAACAGTGCCGCGAGCAAAAGTAGTACGTCCGCCCCTGGTACACGGATGAAGCCGCCGCCCGGGCCGGATCGACGCTCATCCCACAGATCGGATCGCGCACCGGCGGAACGGATGCGGAGACCAGCGGCAAACTGCGACTGTCAGGGTTCATGGCGGCGGTGCTCGTCGTCAGCGGAGTACAAGGTAATCTATAAGAACAGCATAAGCCGCTTCAGGCGGTTGGTCCGCCGCCGGGAAGGCAAAGCATTCCGAGGGGCAGCCTCATGACTGACCTGCGCCACGCTACCGGGGCCGAGATTCGCCGGCTGGCGCGCACCGGCCAGTTGACCACCTCCACCGCTGGCCTCGCTTTGGGCTTCGTCCAAGCGAACCTCGTCGTGGTCCCGCGCGAGCTGGCCTTCGACTTTCTCCTCTTCTGCCAGCGCAATCCCAAGCCTTGCCCGCTGCTGGATGTCACCGAGCCGGGCTCGCCCGAGCCGCGGCTTGTCGCCCCCGGCGCCGACGTCCGCACCGACCTGCCGCGCTACCGCGTCTTCCGCCATGGCGAACTCTGCGACGAGCCGACCGACCTTCTTGCCTACTGGCGGGACGACCTCGTTGCTTTCCTCATCGGCTGCTCGTTCACCTTTGAAAATGCCCTTCTTCAGGCGGGTGTGCCGCTCCGCCACCTGGAGAAGGGATGCAACGTGCCGATGTACCGCACCAGCCTCGCCTGCCGGCCCGCCGGAATTTTCCACGGGCCGATGACCGTGTCGATGCGGCCGATGACGCCGGCCCACGTCATCCGCGCCGTGCAGATCTGTTCCCGTTTTCCCAGGGCGCACGGTGCTCCCATCCACATCGGCGATCCGTCGGCCATCGGCGTCCGTGACTTGGCCCGGCCCGATTTTGGGGACCCTGTCGAACTCCGCTCGGGCGAAGTGCCCGTTTTCTGGGCCTGCGGCGTCACGCCGCAGACCGTGGCCCTGGCCACCCGGCCTTCCTTGCTCATCACCCACAAGCCCGGCCACATGTTCCTGACCGACTGGCGCGACACCGACCTGGAGGGGGAGTAAAACGTGCGCTCGATCTACCACGTCGTTCCCCGGCGGTCTTGGGACGAGGCCTCGGCCGATCCCGATCACCCGGCATTGCTCGATACCGAAGGTTTCGTGCATTGCTCGTACCGGGAACAGCTCAGCGAGGTCGTCCGCCGGCATTTCGTTGGCCGGGATGATTTGCTGGTGTTGGAGATCGACCCGACCCGGCTCGACGTGCCGCTGCGGGAGGAGCCGTCGGCCTGGGGCGACGCGTTTCCTCACATTTATGGGCCGATTCCGCGTGCCGCCATTGTGAACGTCAAGCCGTGGCCCATGGCTGACTGGTAGCGGCCCTGCCACCGAGGACGATCATGCGACTCGCTTTCAGCACCAATGCTTACCTGCGATTTCCCTTCGCTGAAGCCGTGCGCCGATTGGCCGCCATCGGCTACGCGGGCGTCGAGATCATGGCTGATGTGCCGCATGCTTGGCCGGCCCAGCTGTTGCCGCAGCAGAAGCAAGCCATCCGTGATGCCCTGGCGGAGCACCGCCTGGGCATCTCGAACGTCAACGCCTTCATGATGCACGCCGTCGGCGACCGTCGCCAGCTGTACTGGCACCCATCCTGGATTGAGCCGGACCCTCACTACCGCCGGGTGCGGGTGGACCACACCATGCGGGCGCTGACGTTGGCCCGGGAGCTGGGGGCGCCGAGC
>JANWYO010000108.1 GCA_025055215.1 Gemmataceae bacterium | reverse complement strand
GTCTTTCTTCTCGCCACCAAAGGGAAAGGCCACCGTTTCCAGGAGCATGAGGATGTCATGCTTCTGGCACTCTTCGTAAACGTGCTGGATGAGCGCGAACTGGTGTTCGGCACTGTCGCGTTCGGTCGGCTCGAACTGGGCCAGCAGTTTGACGGCGTCGGCGCCGATGCGCTTGATCTTGGCGACACTCCAGCCCGGCTCAATGGCCCCCAGCGGAGCACCGTATCGATTCTTCTCGCCGCCCGATTTTTCGACCCGCACCAGCAGGCCGACGTCCCGCGGCAGGCTGAACGACGCCACGGTGTTCCAGACACCGTAATATGCATCGACCAGGATCGCGCTCGCCCGCGGGCTGAGGGCCCGGGCCAGCATCACCTTCGCCTCGACGATTTCCTCGTAAGTCGGCTCGCGCTCCTCCCCCTTTTTTTTCAAGCTCTCCTTAATCATCGAGATCATCGAGCTGTTCTGGTCGAGCGCGACCATCGTCAAGGTGCCGTTGCTGTTGCTGATGCGCTGAAGGCCGCGCAGCTTGCCCGGGGTCAGGTTCAGACCCAAGAGCCGAGTGACGCCGAGAGGAGCTTGCCGGTCGGACATGGTGTTGCCGTCTCCTGCGACGCATGGGAAGCAGCCGCGAGGCATTCCGGGGACAAAGCTGAACCTCGCGGCGGCCGGGAGGTAGTCTATGGCTGGTGCTGGGGCTTTCAAGTAAGCCCGCAGGGGGGCTTCTTTTGCTAATCCGTCCGCACGCCGCCGACCGATGATAACACCGTTGCCCGGCCCCCCGGGCGGGCAGGCGCTGCCCCACCCGCGAAGGCAGCGGCCTCAGGCTGGTGTCGCACCCCAGTTTCGAGTCCCACCCTGCCGACCAAGCGGGCTCGAGGTCGCTCTGGGGACCGACCCACCCGTTGCCCACCGCGACACCAGCCTGACTCATCCACTTCACTCGCAACTAACTGCTGGCCTTTCCGGCCCCCCAAAGCCGGCAAGGCTCGCCCCGGGCGGCGCCAGCGTCCCAAAGGACTGACGTTTTCGGCCGCTTGCAACCCGACGACCCGTGGCCTACATTCATCACCATGAAGGCCACCCTTTCTCCCCGCGCTCGGGCGGGCCGTATCGTGCGCACCCTGGCTCGGCTTTATCCCGATGCCCGCTGCGCCTTGCACTACGAAAATCCGCTCCAGCTCCTGATTGCCACCATTCTGTCGGCCCAATGCACCGATGCCCGCGTGAACCTGGTCACTCCCGGGTTGTTCGCCCGCTATCCGACCGCGGCGGCCTATGCCTCGGCCGATCCTCGGGAATTGGAAGCGATGATCCAATCCACGGGCTTTTATCGCAACAAGGCCCGGAACATCATCGCCTGTTGTCGCCAGATCGTTGAACGCCATGGGGGGCAGGTGCCGGGAACGATGGAGGAACTGCTGCAACTGCCGGGGGTGGGGCGGAAGACCGCTAACGTCATCCTGGGGAATGCGTTCGGCGTCCCGGGGATCACTGTCGATACACACGTTGGCCGCCTGAGCCGCCGCCTCGGCTTGACGACGGCAACCGACGCCGACAAGGTGGAGCGCGACCTGATGGCCCTCATTCCGCGCCAGGAGTGGACCATGTTCAGTCATCGGATGATTCACCACGGTCGGCGGATTTGCCATGCCCGCAAGCCACAATGCGACCAGTGTGCCTTGGCGGGGCTGTGCCCGCGGGTGGGACTATGACGTCGCAACGACGCCAGCCTCCGGACAGGGGCATTCCCCTCGAGCGTCTGCTGGAGCGTTTTTGCCGCTACGTCCGCATCAACACTCAGGCGGATGAGAAGGCCACGGTCTATCCCAGTTCTCCGGGCCAGCTGGAACTAGGACGGCTGCTGTTGGGCGAGCTGCGCGACTTGGGATTGCGCGACGCCGTCATGGATCGGCATGGGATCATTATGGCGACGGTACCGGGCAACCTGGCGGCGTACCCGCCGGTCGTCGCCTGGATCGCCCATCTGGACACCTCGCCGGAGACATCCGGGGCCAACGTCCAGCCCATCGTGCATCGGTCGTATGATGGGCGCGACATCGTCCTCCCTGGTAATCCCAGCCAAGTGCTGCGCCCGCTTGACAACCCCGAGTTGGCGGCCTGTGTCGGTAAGACGATCATTACTACCGACGGCACCACCCTCCTGGGGGCGGATGATAAAGCGGGGGTGGCGGTGATCGTCGAAGCCGCCGCCTACCTGATGGCCCATCCCGAGGTGCCGCGCGGCCCGATCCGCATCTGCTTCACTTGCGACGAAGAGATCGGCCGCGGCGTCGATCATCTCGACTTGCGGCAGCTGGGGGCCGACGTCGCCTATACCCTCGACGGTCGCGGGGTGGGGGAGATCGACACGGAAACATTTTCCGCCGACCTGGCGATCGTCACCCTTCACGGAGTCAACATCCACCCGTCGATTGCCAAAGGGCGGATGGTCAATGCCCTCCGCCTGGCCGGGAACTTCATCCGGCGACTGCCGCCCGAGTTGTCGCCGGAGCGGACGGCCGACCGTGAGGGTTTTTTGCACCCGTACCGGATCGAGGGCGGGGTGGCGGAGGTGACGCTGCGCATCTTGCTGCGGGACTTCGAGACGGCCCGGCTGGCGGAGCAGGCGCAGCTGCTGCGGGACATTGCCCGGACAGTGGAGACAGAGGAGCCCGGCGGTCGGATCGACATCCAGGTGACGCCGCAATACCGCAACCTGGCGGAAGGCTTGGCGAAGGAGCCCCGGGCGGTGGCCCTGGCCGAGGAAGCGATGCGCCGGGCCGGGGTGACGCCGCGGCGCACCAGCGTCCGCGGCGGGACCGATGGCTCACGCCTGACTGAACTGGGACTCCCCACCCCTAACCTCTCCACCGGCGAACACAACCTGCATTCACCGCTGGAGTGGACGTGCCTGGAGGAAATGGCCACCGCCGTGCATGTGCTCGTGGAGCTGGCGCGGCTGTGGTCGGCCGAGTCGGCCGCCCCACCCGCGGACGCCGCGGCGCGAGCCGATTCCCCGTCCGTTGGCTAAACGATCTGGTGCAGCGCGGCCAGCAGCTGGTCGATTTCCTCGTCGGTGCCGACGGTGATGCGCAGGCCGTCGCCATACCCCTCGTACTGCATGTAGCGGACCAGGATGCGCCGCCGTTTCAGCTCTTCGTAGATGGGCCGGACCGGCCGATCGAAGCGCCGCGCCCAGACAAAATTGGCTTGGCTGGGGCTGACCTCGAAGCCGAGGTGCTGGAGCGCGGAGGCGAGCCGGGTCCGGGTGGCCAGGATGCGAGCGCGGGTTTGCAGGCGGTAGGGCTGGTCCTCGAGCGCCGCCTGGGCCGCCGCCAGGCTCAACGCATCGCAGTTGTACGAGTCTTTGACCTTCACCAATTCCCGCACCACCGCCGGGTCCGCTACCGCAAAGCCGAAGCGAATCCCTGCCAAGCTGTAAGACTTGCTGAGCGTTCGGGTCACAATCACCGGGAATCGGCCAACCAGCTCCAGGCCATGGGAGTCGGCGAAATCGACGTAGGCCTCATCAAGCACCACTGGGCCCCCCAGCTCGGCGACCCAAGGCCCTAACTCGGCCAACGTCAGGTGCGTCCCGGAGGGGGAGTTGGGATTGGCCAGGAAGGTCAGATTCGCGTTGCGGACCGGCCAGGGGCGGGGCAGCCGCCAATCCGGCGTGAAGGGGACGCTGATGAACCGTGCCCCCTGGATCTCCGCCAGGCTGCGATACAGGACGTAGCTGGGCGATGGCGAGACAACCAGCCCTCCCTCGGGAACGAACGCCCGGGTGACGATGGTGAGGACGTCGTCGGAGCCGTTGCCGATCAGGATGCTGTCCGGGTCGATGCCGAGGACGCGGCCCGCGGTTTGGCGAAATTCAGTGCCGAGAGGATCAGGATATTTCCGGAGTTGGGGGCCGAGGGCGGCTTGGATGGCCGCCAGGACTCGAGGCGACGGTGGGTAGGGGTTTTCGTTGGTGTTGAGTTTGATGTACGCCCCGTCCCGGGGCTGTTCGCCGGGGACATAGCCGGCCATGGCTCGGATATTGGGTCGCAGGTGGGCCAGCATGACGAGTGGCGAGGCGGTCCGACGGGTCGGACCGCTGCGGATGTCCCCGGAGAGAGCAGGAACAAACCCTGGATACCTCCAGGGTCAGGGCGGCGCCCCGATACCTCGGGGTGGCGGGAACTCCTCGGCCGATTGGGCGTTGCTGGATTCGAACCAGCGACTTCCACCGTGTGAGGATGGCACTCTAGCCACTGAGTTAAACGCCCAACGCGATGCGAAGCCGAGACGGTCGCTGCCCACTCAGACGCTCGGCGGCGCATCCTCGAATTTGGGGGCGGCGGTCGACACCCGCTGCGGCGGCCGCGGCGCCTCCGGCACCGATTCCGGCCGGTTGGCGCTGGCCACCGTGCTGTCGAAGTCATCCTCCAGCCCCTTCATTCCTTTCTTGAACTCGACGATCCCTTTCCCAAGGTAGCGTCCCACTTCTGGGAGCTTTCGGCCAAAAAGGAGTACGCCGAGCAACGCCAGGATGATGATCTCCGGCGTTCCGAGATTAAAAACGGCAAGCAATGGCTTCATGTGCGTCACCTAGGTCCCGGTTGCAGTCGCAGTAGGTTCAGGCCCCCTCCCAAGTCCTCAATATAACGCTCGACACGTCTAACTGACAAGGAGAAAACCCGCCTCGGTTTGGGAACGTCATGCGGCCCGGGAAGGATGGCTGAACGCGATGGAGGGGCTGGAGCCACAGCCCCTGCGGAGTATCCAGACACTGGACAACAAGCATTATAGCACGCCCCCACGCCCCAACAAGCCATTTTGCGGCGGTTCGCGCCGGCGCGCCGGCGTGGGTACGTCGTTTGGGGCGGGGTTGAGCACGCCGGGCAGCAGCAAGAAACGAGGAATCGGCGGGGGGTGAGGAAAAATTGCCGCCCGTGACAGGCGACCCCGTCCCAAAACCACGGGTGTGCCCTTGCGAGGGTTACCCAGACCTTGGGGTGTAGCTAGTGACCCGCTCAGTGAGCGGGTTTGTGCTAATGATCCGCAGCGCCCAAGCAGCACTGTGGGTCGCTGTTGAGACACTGACGCCGCCCCGCTCGCCAACAGCGCAGCGGGAACGCGGCGAAATGTGAGCAATGCGGTGGAACAAGGCCTCGGCGGGCGCTCTCGATCATAGGTGAGCGCTATGAAGGCTCACGTGATGTGCGCCCCCTGCGTTTCGACGTAGACGGCGTAAAGGGACTGGCTTGCCGTCATGAACAAACGGTTCCGCTTAACGCCGCCAAAACAGACGTTGCTGCAAATCTCCGGCAGCAAGATCAGGCCGATGCGCGTCCCGTCTGGAGCGAACACATGGACGCCGTCGTAACCCTCGCCGACCCAGCCAGCGCTGGCCCAGACGTTGCCCATCACGTCGGCCCGGATGCCGTCCGCCAAGCCTGCCTTTCCCTTGTACTCCATCGATACGAATTCGCGGCCCTTAGCCAGCTTCCGGCCGTCGATGACGTCCCAGACTTTGATGTTACGCGGCGCCTGTTCGTAGTGAGTGGCCCCGGTGTCGGCCACGTACAGCTTTTTGTAGTCCGGGGAGAAGCAAAGCCCGTTCGGCTTGAAGATCTCGTCGGTCACGATGTCCAGTTGCAGGGTCTTGGGATCGATGCGATAGACGGCCTCCTTCAGTTCGAGCTTTCCCTTGTGACCCTCGTAGTTCATGAGGCTGCCGTAACCGGGGTCGGTGAACCAGATGCCGCCGTCCGGATGGACGACGGCGTCGTTGGGGGCGTTGAGCGGCTTCCCCTGCCACTTGTCGGCCAGGACGGTGACGCTGCCGTTATGTTCGTAACGGACGACGCGGCGGTTGCCATGTTCGCAGGAGATTTGCCGGCCTTCCCAGTCGAAGGTGTTGCCGTTGCTGTTGCCGGCGGGATTTCGGAAGACACTGACGTGCCCGTCTTCGTCGAGGCGTCGCAGCTGGACGTTGTTGGGGATGTCGCTCCAGACCAGGTACTTGCCGACACCGTTCCAGGCCGGCCCCTCAGCCCAGAGCATACCCGTGTGCAGGCGTTGGATCGGAGTGTTGCCGATTTTGATGGCCGCGAAGCGCTTGTCCAGTACGACGATGTCCGGGTCGGGATACCGAACGGGTGGGGCGTTGGGGCCATAGTCGCGGCCCAGGGCCGAGGCCGTGCAGGCCGCGGCGGAGACAGTCAGAAACGAGCGGCGACTGAGTGGAGGAAGTTCCATCGCTTGTTCCTTGGTCATTCGCGGACGAATCCAGTCAAATGCAAGGCTTCACTTCGCCACCATGACGATGTTACTGGGGTCGCTGATGACGATCTGCGGCCGACCCATGTGCAGGGTCACGGTGCCGGTGACGTGGATGGTCTTGCCCTTGTAATGCTCGCCTGGTTCCTCGATGCCGTTGTCGCGCAGCCTTTGCAAGGCCCGGGAATCGAGGAGGATGGTGAAATTGTTCTCGTCGCGGAAATCCTCTTGGGAATTCAAGAAGACGACGCTGCCGGTCTTGCTCTTGCCCGTAGAGAGGACCGTCATCGCCACGACGCACCGTTGATTGACGCGCTTGGCTGCCTCCTCCGGGCTGATCGGTTTGTCTTCGGCCGCCGCAGCGCCAACCCCGAACACGATCACAATGGTCCACACCAAGATTCTGGTTCGCATGGTTGCTTCCTCCGGAACGGATCATCTCTCAAGCCTTATCGTAGCCTCGTGGCCGGCTGCCTGGGAGCAAGAAGACGCCGTCCTCATCAAATCCACACGATCGGTGGGAGTTATCGTCGCATGGCGCGCTGGACGGTTGCTCCCAGCTCGGCGGGGCTGTCGGCGACGACGATGCCGGCGGCGCGAAGGGCGGCGATCTTTTCCGATGCGGCGCCACTGCCGCCGCTGATGATGGCACCGGCGTGCCCCATGCGTTTGCCAGGGGGCGCCGTCTGTCCGGCGATAAACGCCGCCACGGGCTTGGTCACATACTTTCGGATGTAGTCCGCCGCCTGCTCTTCCGCCGTGCCGCCGATCTCGCCCATCATCAGGATGGCTTCGGTTTGGGGATCGTCGTTGAACATGCGCAGGACATCGACGAACGACGTGCCGGCGATCGGATCGCCGCCAATGCCGACGCATGTCGATTGGCCCAAGCCCAAGGCGGTCAGCTGGTGGACCCCCTCGTAGGTGAGGGTGCCGCTGCGACTGACGACGCCGACCGGTCCCGGCTTGTGGATGTAGCCGGGCATGATGCCGATTTTGCACTGCCCGGGGGTGATCACCCCCGGGCAGTTCGGCCCGATGAGGCGCGACTGCGGCCGGTCGCGGAGGAAGCGCATCGCCCGAGCCATGTCCAGGACCGGGATCCCTTCGGTGATGGCCACGATCAGGGTGATGCCGGCGTCGGCCGCTTCCATGATGGCATCGGCGGCGGCGGCCGGCGGCACAAACACCATGCTGGCGTTGGCCCCGGTCTTTCGGACTGCTTCCGCCACGGTGTGAAAGAGCGGAAACCCCTCTTTCACCGTGCCTCCCTTGCCCGGGACCACGCCGCCGACGATGTGCGTGCCGTAGTCCCGACATTGCTGAGCGTGGAACGTGCCCGCTTTGCCCAGCCCTTGCACCACCACCCGGGTATTCCTGTCGACAAGAATGCTCATCGAAGCACGTTTTCCAACGGTATGTTTCGGTTTAGAGTGGCAGGCCCGACGTTCCGCGCCGAACCGGCGTTCCGCACCGAGTGAATAGCTCATCTCCGCGGCAGTCGGTGTGCCGCCCCGCGTTCCAACGACATCACTGCGACTTCGTGCTCCCAGGGAGGGTGAAGAACTCCCCGACCCGGCGGC
Source organism: Gemmataceae bacterium (assembly GCA_025055215.1). Classification (GTDB taxonomy): domain Bacteria; phylum Planctomycetota; class Planctomycetia; order Gemmatales; family Gemmataceae; genus JANWYO01. Next base: position 7,059 of record JANWYO010000108.1, on the reverse strand, counting down.
GAAACTTCGGCAACACGTCTTCGCCGGTGATCTCATCGGTCTCTTGTAACACCTTCAGGTCGGTCCCCGGTTGGTACACCGTGACGGTGCGCGTCTCTGGATCCACCAGCCACACCAGCGGGATGCCTCGTTTAAGGTATTGGCTGATGCGGCGATTCACTTGTGCCATCTGGTCGGTGGCCGAGAGGACCTCGACAACGAGCTTAGGGACCTTATCGGTGTATTTCCGGCTCAGCTTGCTCAGGGGCCGGCTCTCGTCGAAAAGCATAATGTCCGGGCCACGAAGGATACCCGGTTTCCGTTTAATGAGCAGACCGGTGTCGTTGGTGCAGACATAACCTTTGCCGCGCTGGAAGACGTAGTGGCCCAGCAAATGAGTGATGAGGAAGCACACCACGCCGTGCAACTCTCCCGGCGGCGGCATTTCCACAACTCTTCCTTCGTCGAGTTCGAACAGTTGCCCTTGATTTTCCGGGCGGCTGGCCCACTCCCAGAATTCCTCCACTGACAGGAGGCTCGTGCCGACGCTTGCCATGGTGTTCTCCGCTTCGTCGCCGACGCCGCGTGGCGGCGCCGGCGTCGCCGCCACGCCTCAGGCCGCGGCCGCTGCTACCACTTTGCGGGCCGCGTCTGCCATATCGACCGCCGTCTGCATCGTCGGGAGTTCGCTCCGGGCCGCCGCCAGGATTTCTCGGGCGCGCTCCACGTTCGTCCCCTCCAGCCGCACCACCACGGGCACCCGAAAGCCCACCTCGCGCCCTGCTTGGACCAGCGCCTCGGCGATCAAGTCGCATTTGGCAATGCCGCCGAAGATGTTGACCAAGACCCCTTTGACCCGCGGGTCTGCGAGGATGATGCGAAAAGCCTCGATGGCCCCCTCGGCCGTGACGCCGCCGCCGACGTCGAGAAAATTGGCCGGCTCGCCGCCGTGGTACTTGATGATGTCCATCGTGCTCATGGCCAAGCCGGCACCATTGACCACGCAGCCGATGTTGCCGGGGAGGCTGATGTACGTCAGTCCCGCCTTGGCGGCGCGCACCTCGGCGGGGTTTTCCTCGGCCAGGTCGCGGAGGGCCTCGATCTCCGGGTGGCGAAACAAGGCGTTGTCATCGAACGTCATCTTGGCATCGAGGGCCAGCACCTCACCCCTTGGCGTTACCACCAGGGGGTTGATCTCCGCCAGGCTGCAATCCTTGTCGAGGAAGACGCGGCACAGGGCGGTCAAGAGCGCCTCGGCCTTCGGGGCCTGCTCGGGAGTGAAGTCCAGGTCGTACACCAGCCGGCGGGCTTGGCAGGGGAGGAGGCCCACGTCGGGGTTGAGGGCTGCCTTCAGGATTTTCTCCGGGCTTCGCGCCGCCACCTCCTCGATCTCCACGCCGCCCTCGGCGCACGCCATGAGCACGGGCAGGCCCAGGGCCCGATCGACAACCACCGCGGCGTAAATCTCCCGGGCGATGTCCGCCGCTTCCTGAACCAAGACCTTGGAAACCCGCTGCCCCTCCGGGCCGGTCTGCTTAGTGACCAGTGGGTAGCGGAACATGACCTCGGCCACCTGGGCGACCTCGTCTCGGGTCCGGACATACTTGACGCCGCCAAAATCGGACCAGCGCTCCTCGCCACCGGGGCCGCGAGCTTGCAGGAGAAACCGGCCTTTGCCGCGGCCTCCCGCGTGAATTTGGGCCTTCAGGACCACTGGTCCACCGCCCAGCTGATCGAAGGCTTGTTGGGCCGCGGCCGGCGTCGTCGCCAAGATGCCCCGCGGCACGGCGGCCCCGGCGGCCGCCAACAGCTCTTTCGCCTGGTACTCGTGAATTTTCATGGCCATCCCACGCGGAACCTGCCCCGCCGATGACTTCGATGCGTGGCCACCTCACGTGGCCGCGCTGCCATCCGTTATAGGACGCCCTTCCAACGCCGCCAATCGACCAGCCGGCTCACTTGTGTTCGGGAAAATCACGTTCGTAACGGCGGAGCAGGGCCTCGACGTCGGCCCGCACCAGGTAAATCTTGCCGCGGATCGACTTGGTTTCCCCCGGCTTCAATCCCCCGATGCGAAAGTCGGCGTGAATACAGACCCCGACCCCTTGGAACAACTCCTGGTACGGCTCCCACGCCGTCGCCAGGATCATCGTCTCGTCTCCCGAAAAACAACCAATCAGGCCGTTGCTCGGCACCAGCACGCTCAAGGGACGCGGGTTGACGTCACTGCGATCGACATGCCGCGGACAATACACTTGCCCGGGAACGTACCGCGCCTTGTCCGCCCACGGCTGAGTCGGGAGGCGCGCCAGCCGGCCGTCGAGAAAAACGAAGCACTTGGAGACGTACTCCTGCTGGTTTTTGCCCGTGAAGCGATCCACGCGGATACAGGGCTGCGCCCAGTGCGCTTCCGACACCTGGTCCGTAGGATTGCGGGCCATCAGCCGAAATGTGACCTCATCGCGGCCGGCGGCGATCTCGTGATCGACGACCACGCCATCGGACAACACGCAGCGGAGCTTCAGCGACCGGCCATCCGAACTGCGCTCCCGCAATTCGGTCTTGTGGCCGATGACGGTTTCCTTCCAGTCGCGGTCGGTCGAACCAGGCCGGCAATAGGCTTCCAGGTAGTGCACGCGAACCTGCTTACCTGGGAGCCGGTCGCCGTGGATGGTCAGCCAGTTCTTTTCCCAGGCAAGGGTCAGCGGGCTGTCGTCAGCAGCCCGTAGATGTGCTGCGGGGAAGAACCCCAGCATCGCCCCGAGGACCAGTGGAGTCAGTCGCATGGGTCGCCTCCGGTGGCTGGCGGGGCCGGTGGCCCCGCCAGCGGGTCGGGCCCGCGAACCCTCGGCACGCATGGCAGAGAAACCGATCTCAGCCCGTGGCCATCGCGATCCGCGGATGGGTTGGGTGGAAAGCTCGAGGCCGCTATGGTAACGTCCCTGACGATGCTTCGCCACCGGTTAGCAGAGCGGCTGAGGACCGCGGGCCCGCAGGCTTGGTTGACGGTCCCGCCGCAGCAGCACCGCAGCGCGAGGGGACGGTGCATGATCCCGTTGTATCCGTTGCGCTTCGAGCCGATCTTCAAGCCGAACCTGTGGGGCGGCCGGCAGCTCGGCCAGCTGCTCGGCCGGCCGCTGCCGGACGACGGCCCTTACGGCGAAGCCTGGGTGCTCAGCGACCAGGATGGCAGCCTCAGCCGCATTGCCGAGGGACCGCTCCGCGGCCAGACGCTGCGGCAGCTGCTGGCCGACGTCGGCGAACGCCTGCTGGGTCGCCGCGAAACGCGCTTTCCCCTGCTCCTCAAATTGATCGACGCTCGGGAGGCACTGTCGGTCCAGGTCCATCCGGACGATCACCACACTTCTTTGTTGCCGCCCGGGCAACGGGGCAAGACCGAAGCATGGGTGGTCCTCGATGCCGAGCCAGGTAGCCGCATTTATGCCGGGCTTCAGCCGGGGATTGGCCCGGCGGAGGTGCGACAGGCGTTGCGGGAACGGCGGTTGGTGGAGTGCTTGCACTGGTTTTCGCCGAGGAAGGGGGATTGCCTCTTTCTTCCCGCCGGCACGGTGCACGCTCTGGGGGCGGGCGTGGTGGTATTCGAGGTGCAGCAGAATAGCGACGTAACCTTCCGCCTGCATGATTGGGACCGGGTCGATGGCCGCACCGGCCAGCCCAGGCCGCTGCATGTTGAGGAGTCGCTGGCCTGCATCGACTTTGCCGTCGGGCCGCGGTATCCGGTGAGGGTCGAGCCTCGCCGGGAACCGCCGGGCAGCCGGGAACAACTCGTCAGCTGCCGTCACTTCACGCTCGACCGCCTTCACGGTTCGGAGCCGTTCTGGTTGGGCGAGTCGCGGAAGTGTCGGGTCGTCGTTGGCGTGGCCGGGAAGGCGACGTTAGAACACGCTGGGCAGCTGTATCCGATCCAGCGAGGAGAGGTGGTCTTGCTGCCGGCGGAGGTCGGGGCCTGTCGCTGTCAGCCCGATGGCGACGTCACGTTGCTGGAATGCGGGTTGCCTTGAGAAGGGAACGCCTCCCCTGCTGTTTTTGCAGCAATCCGCGTTGACCAGCCCAAGATATTGTGTTACCATCCCGCCCTGTCACAAGATGTAGGGTTTGCGATCTATTCTTTTGTATATAATACAATCTACACAATCGTCGGCCCTTAATGAGGGTTTTGCAACCGATTGGACGGCGGGCTCGCCGACGTCCTCTCGTCAGACAAAGGGGTGAGCATGGGCGTCCTTCCCGATTGGCGGATCGAGCGGGACATCAAGATCGAGCCGGCCGCGGACGGCGCTCCCCGCCCTGGGGTCATCTCCTACGGCGTCAGCAGCTACGGCTACGACGTCCGCGTCGGCCGCAAGTTCAAGGTCTTCACCAATGCCCATTGTGCCGTCGTCGATCCGAAGAATTTCAATCCGCAATCCTTCGTGGACATCGAGGGCGACTATTGCCTGATTCCGCCCAACAGCTTCGCCTTGGCGGAAACGGTGGAGTATTTCGAGATCCCGCGCGACGTGGTGGCGATCTGTGTCGGCAAATCGACCTACGCCCGCTGCGGCATCATCGTCAACGTGACGCCGCTGGAGCCGGAATGGCGCGGCCGCGTCACCATCGAGATCAGCAACACCACCCCGCTGCCGGCGAAAATCTACGCCGGCGAGGGGATTGCCCAGATCCTTTTCCTCCGCGCCGAGGCAGTCTGCCGCACCAGCTATGCCGACAAGAAAGGCAAATACCAGGACCAACAGGGGCTGACGTTGCCGTTTGTGCTCGGAAACACCCCGCCCGCGTAAATCGACGACCGCAGCAAGCCAACGTCGGCCGGCCGCCCGGGCGGGTCCGGCCGACAGGCCGACGCGACACCAGGGCGTAAAGCGAAGGAAGACGCACGATGCAGATTTCTCGCCGCTACACACACGAAGGCCAGGATCCGTTCGCCTCGTTCCGGTTCGTGCCGCGGAACTCGCGGATCGTCAATCCGGATGGGTCGGTGGTCTTCGAGATGAAGGGACTCCTGGCCCCAGAGCAATGGTCGCAAGTGGCGGTGGACATCCTGGCCCAGAAATACTTCCGCCGGACCGGGGTGCCGGCGGACACCGAGCCGGTGCCCGAGGAGGGGGTGCCGGCGTGGCTCCAGCGCCGCCGGCCGGCCGCGGGCAGCCCGCTGGGGGGCGAAACCGATGCCCGGCAGGTCTTTCGCCGGTTGGCGGGTTGCTGGACCTACTGGGGCTGGAAGGGGGGCTATTTCTCCAGCGAGGCCGACGCCCGCGCCTTTTTCGATGAAACCTGTTACATGCTCGCCGCCCAACTGGCCGCCCCCAACTCACCCCAGTGGTTCAACACCGGCCTGCACTGGGCCTACGGCATCGAAGGCCCGCCCCAAGGACACTTCTACTTCGACCCCGAAACCCGGCGGGTGGTCCGCTCGACCTCGGCCTACGAGCGACCCGCCCCTCATGCCTGCTTCATCCAGTCCATCAAGGACGACCTCGTCAACGACGGCGGCATCATGGACCTGTGGGTCCGCGAGGCCCGCATTTTCAAATACGGCTCCGGCACCGGCACGAATTTTTCCGACCTTCGCGGCGAGGGCGAGCCGCTCTCCGGCGGCGGCAAGTCGAGTGGGCTAATGAGTTTCCTCAAGATCGGCGACCGTGCCGCCGGCGCCATCAAGTCCGGCGGCACGACCCGCCGCGCCGCTAAGATGGTCGTCCTCGACCTCGACCATCCCGACATCGAAGAGTTCATCAACTGGAAGGTCGTTGAGGAGCAGAAAGTCGCTGCCCTGGTGACCGGCTCCAAGCAAATTCGCCGGCACCTGAACGCCATCCTCCAGGCCGCCCATCGCTGGCCCAACCGCGACGAGCGTTTCGACCGCACCCGCAACACCGACCTCAATCGCGCCATCGTCGAAGCCCATCGGGCCTTCGTGCCAGCCAACTACATCGAGCGCATCCTCCAGCTCGGCCGGCAGGGATTCACCTCGGTGGACTTCGAGGAGTACGACACCGACTGGGGCTCCAAGGCGTACTACACGGTCTCGGGCCAGAACAGCAACAACTCCGTCCGCATCGACAACGCCTTCATGAACGCCCTGCACCGGGACGGTCCCTGGCACCTGTATTGGCGGACGGAACGGATCAAGGCTGCCCAGGAGGGTCGGCCGCCGAAGCCGTGCAAGACGCTCCGCGCCCGCGACCTCTGGGACCAGATCGCTTATGCCGCCTGGTCGTGTGCCGATCCCGGCGTGCAGTTCGACACCACCATCAACGAGTGGCACACCTGCCCGGCCGATGGCCGAATCCGGGCCTCGAATCCCTGCTCGGAGTACATGTTCCTCGACGATACAGCGTGCAATCTGGCCTCGCTCAATCTCCTGAAGTTCTATTCCCCCGACACAGACCGCTTCGACGTCGATTCCTTCAAGCATGCGTGCCGGCTGTGGACGGTGATTCTGGAGATATCCGTTTACATGGCGCAGTTCCCAAGCGTGGAGGTGGCCCAGAAATCGCATGATTTCCGCACCCTCGGCTTGGGGTATGCAAACTTCGGCTCGCTGTTGATGGTTCAGGGGATTCCCTACGACTCGCCCGAAGGCCGTGCCCAGTGCGGGGCCATCACGGCCCTGATGCACGCGACGGCCTACGCCACCTCGGCGGAGATGGCCCGAGAGCTGGGGCCGTTCCCGCGCTTCGCGCCCAACCGCGAAGCGATGCTCCGCGTCCTCCGCAACCACCGCCGGGCAGCCTATCAGGCCCCCAGCCACGAGTATGAAGGGCTGACGATTACACCCGCCGGCATCGACCCCCGTGTCTGCCCCGACTACCTGCTGACCGCCGCCCGGCAGGAGTGCGACCGCATGGTCGAGTTGGCCGAGAAATACGGTTGCCGCAACGCTCAGGTCACGGTGATCGCGCCGACCGGCACCATCGGTCTGGTCATGGATTGTGACACCACGGGGATCGAACCGGACTTTGCCTTGGTGAAATTCAAAAAGCTGGCGGGCGGCGGCTACTACAAGATCAACAACGACTCCATCCCGCCGGCCCTGCGGAAGCTCGGTTACACCCCGGA